>NZ_JBJGZH010000022.1:0-84643 GCF_054050415.1 Geodermatophilus sp. SYSU D01180
CCCCCCCCCCGCGCCCCCCGCGGACCCCCGCGCCCCCCCGCGCCCGCCCCCCCCCCCCCCCCCCCCCCCCCCCCCCCCCCCCCCCCCCCCCCCCCCCCCCCCCCCCGGGGCCGGGGTGCCCGGGGGCGCCTCGAGGAACCCGGGCAGGTCGTCGACCGCCCAGTGCGGGCCGGGCGGCCGCTCCGGCGGCGGAGGCTCCTCCGCCGGCTGCGGCCGGGCCGGCGCCCCCCGCCGGCTCAGCGCCAGCCCCGCGACGACCGCCGCCAGCGCCACCAGGGCCACGCCGAGCACGACCCAAGGAGCGACCGGCGCAGGGAAGTCCATCCCCCTGAGCATCCCAGGGGCCCGCCCCGGGCGATCCCGTGCGGCACGCCGGGGCGCCTGACACGATCCCGGCGTGGCCGAGAACCCGGGAGCGACGGCGTCGGCGTCGGCGGCCCGAGACCGGGTGGTCGCCCTGCTCGCCGAGCTGGGGGTGTCCGACCCGGTCCTCGCCGTCACCGACCTGTCCGCGCGGGTGGGCCTGGTGCAGGGCGTGCTCGCCGACCGGGTGCTCGACCTCGCCGTCACCGAGAGCGGCCGGGGCCGGCTGCAGGCCGAGCTGCGCGGCCGGCGGTGGGCCGAGGAGCGGCAGGTCGGCGTCCCCGAGGTGGTCGCCGCGGCCGACGACGGCCGGTGGCTGCTGTCCCGCCGCGTCCACCCCGCCCCCTCCGGCGGGCCGCGCTGGACCGCCGCCGCGGTCGAGGCGGCGGTGCGGATCGCGCCGCTGCCCGCGCCGGCCGGGCAGCCGTGGGAGCCGCCGGCCGGCCGGTCGCTGCGCCGCGCCCGGGCCACCGTCGAGGACGCCTCCCGGCTCGTGCGCGGCGGCGTGCGCCTGGGCGAGCTGCGGGCGGTGCGCGCGGCCGCCGCGCAGCTGCCGCTGTCCGAGGTGGCGCACGGCGACCTGCGCGCCGCCAACGTCGTCGTCGACTCCGGCGGTCCCGACGAGGACGGGCGGCTGGTGGTCCTCGAGTGGTCCGGGGTGCGGGCCGCGCCCCGCCACCGCGACCTGCTCACGCTGTGGGCCACCACGCCCGACGCGCAGGACCGGGCGCAGGTGGGGGAGGTGGTGCTGTCCCGCACCGCCGGCTGGGAGGAGCCCGACGTCGGGCTGCTGTGGCACGCCGTCGCCCTCGAGCAGCTGGCGGCGCGGTTGACCCGCGCCGACCGCGGCGACGGCCTGGACACCGCCTTCGCCCGCGCCCGCCTCACCGAGGCCCGCGCGATGGCCGCCGAGCTCGGCAGCCCGGTCGCGACGTGATGGAACGGCCCCCTCGCAGGGGCCCGCCGCGAGCCTGCGAGCGGTGGGGGACGAGGGGGTCCTTCGTCAGCCGGTGGGGTCGATCTCCTCCGGGTCGCGGCCGAGCAGCACCGCCACCTGGTCGACGACGACGTCGCGCACGAGGTCGGCGAGGTCGTCGCGGTCGTGCGCCCGGATCTCCAGCGGCCGCCGGTAGACGACGATCCGCGCCGGCACCTCCCGCCCGTCCTCGCGGTGCGCCGGCAGCACCCGCGCCAGCGGCACCGTGCCGTCGTCGAGGACGTCGGGGTCGAGCACCACCTCGTCGGGGCTGGTGTGGTCGACCCAGGGCACGTCCTCGACGGCGAACTCCACCCCGGCCAGCTCCCGCTCCCAGCGGCGCTCGAGGTCCTCGACCGCGTCGAGCACCAGGTCGTCGAACTGCTCGGCGCGGCTGCGCGCGAGGGGGACCTCGTCGGGGACGAGGCGGCCCCGCAGGCCCCGGCCGTGCCGGTCGCGGCGGGACCGGGCGGGCCGGGAGCGGTCGGGACGGACGGGTCGGCTCATGGCGGGGCGAGCGTACGGCGCTTCGCGGGGGCGGGGCAGCGGGACATGGCCGTGCCCCGCTGACGGGGCGCGCGGGGACGTCGGGTTGGATGGGAACGGAGGGGCGCCGGTCCGGTGTGCCTGTCGCCGACTTCCTGGGTACGCGGTTACTGTGCCCAGCGTGAGGAACCGGTGGTGAGGCAGTCACGCCGCTGCAGTCGCAGCGGCTGCGCGCAACCGGCGGCGGCGACACTGACCTACGTCTACGCCGAGTCGACCGCCGTCGTCGGTCCGTTGGCCACGTTCTCCGAGCCGCACAGCTACGACCTCTGCGAGTTCCACGCCGAGCGGCTGACCGTGCCGCGCGGCTGGGAGGTCGTCCGGCACGAGATCGACGTCGAGGACTCCGGCCCGACCGGGGACGACCTGCTCGCGCTGGCCGACGCCGTCCGCGAGGCGGCCCGCCCCGAGCCGCCGCGCGCCCCGGCCGACGACGGCCGCGGCACCCGCCGCGGCCACCTGCGCGTCCTCCCCGACCTGGACTGACCAAGGACTCCGCTGCCACCATCGGCCCCGTCCGGAGGCTCACGCCGAACGTGCGAGGCGTGAGGAGGACGGGGTCCTTATAGGGTCGGCCCGACCGGGGGCAGCACCCGGCCAGTCCAGGCGAGGGTGGGCAGTGACGGACCTGTCGGCGATCATCAAGGCCTATGACGTCCGGGGCGTGGTCCCCGACCAGTGGGACGAGGACGTCGCGCGGCGCATCGGCGCCGCCTTCGCCGAGTTCGTCACCACCGAGAGCGGCGCGACCGCCGTCGTCACCGCGCACGACATGCGCCCGTCCTCGGTGCCGCTGTCCCGGGCCTTCGCCGAGGGCGTCCTGTCCCGCGGCGTCGACGTCCTCGAGGCGGGCCTGGGCTCCACCGACCTGCTCTACTTCGCCGCCGGCTCGCTGGACGTGCCCGGCGCGATGTTCACCGCCAGCCACAACCCGGCGCAGTACAACGGCATCAAGCTCTGCCGCGCCGGCGCCGCCCCGGTGGGGCAGGAGTCCGGGCTGGTCACGATCCGCGAGTGGGCCGAGCGCGACTCCTACGACCGCGTGCCCGACCGTGTCGCCGAGATCGGCCGGCGGGACCTGCTGCCCGACTACGCCTCGTACCTGCGGTCGCTGGTCGACCTGTCCCGGAGCCGCCCGCTCAGGGTCGTCGTCGACGCGGGCAACGGCATGGGCGGGCACACCGTCCCGGTCGTCCTGGCCGGGCTGCCGCTCGACGTCGTCCCGCTGTACTTCGAGCTCGACGGCACCTTCCCCAACCACGAGGCCAACCCGCTGGACCCGGCCAACCTGGTCGACCTGCAGGAGGCGGTCCGCCGCGAGGGCGCCGACATCGGCCTGGCCTTCGACGGTGACGCCGACCGGGTGTTCGTCGTCGACGAGCGCGGCGAGCCGGTGAGCCCCTCGGCGATCACCGCGCTGGTCGCCGTCCGCGAGCTGGCGAAGGGCCGGGGGACGACGGTGATCCACAACCTGATCACCTCGCGGGCGGTGCCCGAGATCGTCCGCGAGCACGGCGGCACCCCGGTGCGCACGCGGGTCGGGCACTCGTTCATCAAGGCCGAGATGGCCCGCACCGACGCGGTGTTCGGCGGCGAGCACTCCGCGCACTACTACTTCCGCGACTTCTGGCGCGCCGACACCGGGATGCTCGCCGCGATGCACGTGCTGGCCGCGCTCGGCGAGCAGAGCCGGCCGCTGTCGGAGCTGACCGCCGCCTACAGCCGTTACGCCGCCTCCGGTGAGATCAACTCCACCGTGGCCGACGCCGCGGAGCGGTCGAAGGTGGTCCGGGAGGCGTTCGAGGCCGACGGCGCCACGGTCGACGAGCTCGACGGGCTGACCGTCGACCTGCCGGACGGCTCGTGGTTCAACCTGCGGGCCAGCAACACCGAGCCGCTGCTGCGGCTCAACGTCGAGGCGCCCGACCGGGCGCGGATGGAACGGCTCAGGGACCGGGTGCTGGGGATGGTGCGCGCATGACGCAGGGGGCGACGCAGGGACCGCTGGGACTGGACCCGCTGCTGCTGGAGGTCCTCGCCTGCCCGGACACCCACCACAGCCCGCTGACCGTCGACGAGGCGGCGGGCGAGCTGGTGTGCCCGACGTGCGACCGGGCCTTCCCCGTGCGGGACGGCATCCCGGTGCTGCTGCTCGACGAGGCGCGCACCCGCGGCGGCGGGGGGACGGCGGGCCGATGACCTCGCCCGAGCTGGCCGAGGAGGTCCTCGACGACCTCGACGTGCTGCGCGCCCGCGACCCGCGCGGCCTGCTGCCGGCCGTCGCCGGCGCCGGGGCGCAGGTGCGCGAGACCGCCCGGCTGACCGAGGAGGCCGGGCTGGGCCGGGTCACCGAGGGCGGCCGCCCGCGCGGGCTGGTGATCGTCGCCCGGCGCGAGGGGGCGGTGGCGGCATCGGTGCTGCGGGCGCTGCTCGGCCCGGCCAGCCCGGTCACCGTCGACGTCGTCCCCGGCCCGGACCTGCCGGTGTGGACCGGCCCGACCGACATCGCCGTCGTCGCCACCCGGACCGGTGCCGGCCGCTACGCGGTGACCCCGGCCTACGAGGCGGCCCGGCGCGGGGTGACCCTGCTGGGCATCGGCGCCGACGACGCCCCGCTGCGGGCGGCCTGCTCCACCGCGCGGATGCCCTACGTGCCGCTGCCGCGCTCGCGGGTGCGGCACACCACCCTGTGGTCGCTGCTCACCCCGCTGCTGCGGCTGGCCACCGACCTCGGGCTGCTGCGGCCCGAGGCCGCCGACCCCGAGGCGATCGCCGCGGCCCTCGACGAGGTCGCCGCCGAGTGCGGACCCGCGCGCGAGTCATTCACCAACCCGGCCAAGACCCTCGCCCTGGAGCTGCTCGACGCCTTCCCGGTCATCGCCGCCGAGGGGCCGCTGGCCGGCACCGCGGCCGCCCGCTTCGCCGACCAGCTGGCCACCCTCGCCGGCCTGCCGACCAGCGGGTTCCGGCTGCCCGACCAGCGCGTCGCCGCCTGCGCGGTGCTCGGCGGTCCGCTGGCCCCGCGCGACGTCGACGACTTCTTCCGCGACCGCGCCGAGGACACCGGCCGCCGGCTGCGGCTGCTCACCATCCGCGACACCGACGCCGCCGACCACGACGGCGCCGGCGAGCGGGAGCCCCGCTCGGCGCACGAGGCGATGAGCGAGGTGCTGCGCACCGCGGCGGCCAACAACGTGCCGGTGAGCGGGCTGGCCGAGCACGGCGAGCCCGAGCGCCACGGCCGGCTGCCCCGCCTGGCGCGGCAGATGGCGGTGGCCGACTTCACCGCCGTCTACCTGGCGCTGGCGCTGGACCAGGAGCGGGCGCTGCGGCGCTGAGACCGGATCGGCCCGTGTCCGGGCGGCCGGTCCGGGGTACCGGATCGCGATCGACCGTGAGCGCACCCGACTGCTGACCGACTGGAAGGACCTCCCGTGGCCGGTGGACTCGTAGCCCTGTTCGACGACGTGGCACTGCTGGCCCGCGCCGCGGCCGCCTCCATCGACGACGTCGGGGCCGCCGCCGCCAAGGCCGGCGTCAAGGCCGCCGGCGTCGTCGTCGACGACACCGCGGTGACCCCGCAGTACGTGCAGGGCATCGCCGCCGAGCGCGAGGTCCCGATCGTCAAGCGCATCGCGATCGGGTCGCTGCGCAACAAGCTGCTGATCATCCTGCCCGCGATCCTGCTGCTCAGCGAGTTCCTGCCGTGGCTGCTCACGCCGATCCTCATGCTCGGCGGCGCCTACCTCTGCTACGAGGGCACCGAGAAGATCTGGCACCGGCTGCGCGGCCACTCTGCCGCGCACGGCGACGCCGAGGGACAGCCGCCGGACGAGGACACCCTGGTCCGCGGCGCCGTCCGCACCGATCTCATCCTGTCGGCCGAGATCATGGTCATCTCGCTGAACGAGGTGGCCGGCGAGGGCTTCTGGTCGCGGCTGGCCATCCTCGCCGTCGTCGGCGTGGCCATCACCGTCCTCGTCTACGGCGTCGTCGCGCTCATCGTGAAGATGGACGACGCCGGCCTGCAGCTGTCCCGGTCGGGGAAGAAGGGCGTGGCCGGCCTCGGCCGCGGGCTGGTCCGGGGCATGCCGAAGCTGCTCACCGGGCTCACCGTCGTCGGGACCGTCGCGATGCTGTGGGTCGGCGGGCACATCCTGCTGGTGGGCAGCGACGAGCTCGGGCTGCACGCCGTCTACGGCGCGGTGCACCACCTGGAGGAGGCGGCGCACGAGGCGACCGGCGCCCTGGGCGGGGTCGTGGGGTGGCTGGTCAACACGTTCGCCAGCGCCCTCGTCGGCCTGGTCGTCGGCGCGGTGGTCGTCGCCGTCGTGACCCTGCTGTTCCACCGGAAGAAGACGCCGGCCGCGGACGGGGCCGCCGCCCACTGAGCCGGGGCACCCCCTCCGGGGGAGGAGAGGGGATCCGCGGCGCCGGAGTGCCGGACAGGAGCGCTACCCGGCAGTAGCCTCCCCGGTGATGTGGCAGCTGACCAGTGCGGTCCGGCACTACCCCTGGGGTAGCCGGACCGTCATCCCCGAACTGCTGGGCGAGACCGTCCCGGCCGAGCAGCCCTACGCGGAGCTCTGGATGGGCGGGCACCCCGACCAGCCCAGCGTGCTCTCGGACGGCACGCCGCTGGACGAGGCGATCGCGGAGCAGCCCGACGCCCTGCTCGGGCCCGCGGTGCACGAGCGCTTCGGGCCGCGGCTGCCGTTCCTCATGAAGGTGCTGGCCGCCGACAGCCCGCTGTCGCTGCAGGCCCACCCGACGATGGCGCAGGCGCGGGCCGGCTTCGCCGCGGAGGAGGCGGCCGGGGTCCCGAAGGACGACCCGACCCGCACCTTCAAGGACCCGTGGCACAAGCCGGAGCTGCTGCTCGCGCTGACCACCTTCGAGGCGCTGTGCGGCTTCCGGCCGGTCGAGGAGTCGCTGCACTGCCTGGCCAAGCTGCAGCTGCCCGAGCTCAAGCCGACCATCGCGGCGCTGGCCCGTGGCGGGCTACAGGCGGCGATCCCGCAGCTGCTGGCGCTGTCGGGCAAGCGGCGCTCGCACCTGGTGGAGGTCGTCGCGCACAAGGCGGCGGAGTTCGTCGCCGCGCACGACCCGGAGTTCATCAACACCTACCGGTGGGCCACGACCCTGGCCGAGGAGTACCCGGGCGACTCCGGCGTGGTCATCTCGCTGATGTGCAACCACCTCAAGCTCGCCCCCGGCGAGGCGGTCTTCCTGCCGGCGGGCAACCTGCACGCCTACCTGTCCGGGGCCGGCGTCGAGGTCATGGCCAGCTCCGACAACGTGCTGCGCGGCGGGCTGACGAACAAGCACGTCGACCTCGCGGCGCTCATCGAGGTGCTCGACTTCTCCGACGGCAAGATCCCGGTGCTGCACCCGGTGCTCGGTCCCGGCGGGCTGCGCTACCCGGTGCCGGTCGACGACTTCGACCTCACCCGCTGCCAGCTCGACGAGCTGGCCGGCTCCCTGAGCACCCGCGGCCCGCAGGTCCTGCTGTGCACCGAGGGGGAGGCGGTCCTCGAGTCCGCGGGCGGCGAGGTCCGGCTGACCAGGGGCCGGTCGGCGTTCGTGCCGGCCGGGGCCCCGGTCACCGCCCGCGGCCCCGCGGTGCTCTACCGGGCGACCACGAACCTGCGCTGACGGACCCGCGGCGCGTGTCGCGGCCCCCGGCAGCGCGGCCGCGGACGTAGCGTCGGTCGTGCACCTCCGACCGGCCCCGCCGCGACCCGCCCCGCTGCGGGCGGCGCTGGCGCTGGGCTTGGTGGCCGCGCTGGGGTCCGGGTGCACCGCCCTGCTCGGCGACCCGCCCGCCGTCCCGTCCGCCGGCAGCGCCCTCGAGGCGCTCGACTCCGTCGAGGTCCGCGGCCGCGCGCCGCAGACCGGCTACTCCCGCGACGAGTTCGGCGACGGCTGGGTCGACACCGACCACAACGGCTGCGACACCCGCAACGACGTCCTCGCCCGCGACCTCACCGGGGAGCGCTTCGAGCCGGGCACCCGCGACTGCGTCGTCGTCAGCGGCACCCTCACCGACCCCTACTCCGGCCGCACCATCGCGTTCCGCCGCGGCGAGGGGACCAGCGACGCGGTGCAGATCGACCACGTCGTCGCGCTGTCCGACGCCTGGCAGAAGGGCGCCCAGCAGTGGGACGCCGACCGCCGCACCGAGTTCGCCAACGACCCGCTCAACCTGCTCGCCGTCGACGGGCCGCTCAACCAGGCCAAGGGCGACTCCGACGCCGCCACGTGGCTGCCGCCCGCCCGGTCCTACCGGTGCGCGTACGTGGCCCGGCAGGTCGCGGTGAAGGTGACCTACGGGCTGTGGATGACCCGCGCCGAGCGGGACGCCGTCGCCGGCGTGCTGGACGCCTGCCCGGACGAGCCGCTGCCCGGGCGCGGCCCGCTGCCGGGCCAGGAGGCGCCGGAGAGCGCGCCGCCGGCGCCGGCGACGCCCTATCCCGACTGCGCCGCGGTGCGCGCCGCGGGCGCGGCCCCCCTCCGCGAGGGCGACCCCGGCTGGAACCCGTCCCTGGACGGCGACGGCGACGGCGTCGGCTGCGAGGGCTGAGCCCGCCGGGCCCGCTGCGTTAGGCTGGACGACGGCACGAGCCCCGCCGAAGCCTCGGCATGCTCGCTCATCTCAGTGACCCCGAGTCCCCGCCGCTCCGGCGGGGCCCTCGACCCTGGAGCGACATGACCGCCTCAACCGGCACCCGCACGCTGTCCGACGGTGACTTCAAGGTCGCCGACCTCTCCCTGGCGCCGTTCGGCCGCAAGGAGATCCAGCTCGCCGAGCACGAGATGCCCGGCCTCATGGCGCTGCGCGCCGAGTACGGCGACGAGCAGCCGCTGGCCGGCGCCCGCATCGCCGGGTCGCTGCACATGACCGTGCAGACCGCCGTCCTCATCGAGACCCTGGTCGCGCTCGGCGCCGACGTCCGCTGGGTCTCCTGCAACATCTTCTCCACCCAGGACCACGCCGCCGCCGCGATCGTCGTCGGCCCCGAGGGCACCGCCGAGCAGCCCGCCGGCGTCCCGGTCTTCGCCTGGAAGGGCGAGACCCTCGAGGACTACTGGTGGTGCACCCAGCGGCTGTTCGAGTTCCGCGACGAGAACGGCGACGTCGTCGGCCCGAACATGCTCCTCGACGACGGCGGCGACGCCACCCTGCTGGTGCACCTGGGCACCCGCTTCGAGGCCGACGGCGCCGTCCCGGAGACGACCGAGGCCGACTCCGAGGAGTACGGCGTCATCCTCGCCGCGCTGCGCGACGGCCTGGCCACCGACGCCGGCTACTGGACCCGCATCGGGCAGGGCATCAAGGGCGTCACCGAGGAGACCACCACCGGCGTCATGCGGCTGTACGAGCTCGCCCGCGACGGCCGGCTGCTCTTCCCGGCGATCAACGTCAACGACTCGGTCACCAAGAGCAAGTTCGACAACCTCTACGGCTGCCGGCACTCGCTCATCGACGGCATCAACCGCGCCACCGACGTCATGATCGGCGGCAAGGTGGCCGTGGTGTGCGGCTACGGCGACGTCGGCAAGGGCTGCGCGGAGTCGCTGCGCGGCCAGGGCGCCCGGGTGATCGTCACCGAGATCGACCCGATCAACGCCCTGCAGGCGGCGATGCACGGCTACGAGGTGACCACCCTCGACGAGGTCATCGGCAGGGCCGACATCATCATCACGGCCACCGGCAACCGCGACATCATCACCGCCGAGCAGCTCGGGCGGACCAAGCACCAGGCGATCGTCGGCAACATCGGCCACTTCGACAACGAGATCGACATGGCCGGCCTCGCCCGCACCCCGGGCATCGAGCGGACGCAGATCAAGCCGCAGGTCGACGAGTGGCGGTTCGCCGACGGCCACACGATCATCGTGCTCTCCGAGGGCCGGCTGCTGAACCTGGGCAACGCCACCGGGCACCCCAGCTTCGTCATGAGCGCCTCGTTCTCCAACCAGGTGCTCGCCCAGATCGAGCTGTGGGGCAACCGCGCCGCCTACGAGGGCGAGACCCCCACCGTCACCGTGCTGCCCAAGAAGCTCGACGAGCACGTGGCCCGGCTGCACCTCGACGCGCTCGGCGTGAAGCTCACCGAGCTCACCAAGGTGCAGGCCGACTACATCGGCGTGCCGGTCGAGGGCCCGTTCAAGAGCGAGCACTACCGCTACTGAGGAAGGACCCCTCTGCCCCCCACGCCTCGCAGGCTCGGCGCGGGGCCCTGCAGAGGGGCCGTTCCATCCCCTCACCTCGCCCTTCGGGCAGGGGAGGATGGGACGGATGGTGGCGCCGGACCGGTGATTCGGTCCGGCGCCACCGTTATCCGGCCGTGACGTCGCAGAATGGTCACGTGCCTCCGACCGCAGCGAACAACGGGCCCAGTCGCGGCCGCGTCCTGGTCGTCGACGACGACGCCGCCCTCGCCGAGATGCTCGGCATCGTCCTGCGGCGCGAGGGCTACGACCCCGCCTTCGTCTCCGACGGCAACCGGGCGCTGTCGGTCTTCCAGCAGACCCGGCCCGACATCGTCCTGCTCGACCTCATGCTGCCCGGCCGCAACGGCCTGCAGATCGCCCAGGACATCCGCAGCCAGTCGACCGTCCCGATCGTCATGCTCACCGCCAAGGGCGACACCATCGACGTCGTCCAGGGACTCGAGGCCGGCGCCGACGACTACGTCACCAAGCCGTTCAAGCCCGTCGAGCTCGTCGCCCGGGTGCGCGCCCAGCTGCGCCGCGGCGAGACCGGCCAGGCCGAGACGCTGTCCATCGGCGACGTGCACATCGACGTCCCGGCGCACCAGGTCACCCGGGACGGCTCGCCGATCCCGCTGACCCCGCTGGAGTTCGACCTGCTGGTCGCCCTGGCCCGCAAGCCGCGCCAGGTGTTCACCCGCGAGCTGCTGCTCGAGCAGGTGTGGGGCTACCGGCACGCCGCCGACACCCGGCTGGTCAACGTCCACGTGCAGCGGCTGCGGGCCAAGATCGAGCGCGACCCGGAGAAGCCGGAGATCGTCCTGACCGTCCGCGGCGTCGGCTACAAGGCCGGCCCCCCGTGATCCCGTGAGCACCACCGAGCGCGCACCGGCCGCACCGGCGGACGACGGCGACACCGACGCCCCCGCGCCGGCGCGCCCGGCCGCGGTCCGCGCGCCCCGGCGGCGGCCGGCCGACCTGCCCGCGCTGCGCCGCGGGCTGCGCCGCCGGGCGGTCCGGGCGCGGATCCGCGCCCGCCGGCTGGCCGGGCGGGCGGTCACCGCCTGGCGGCGGTCGCTGCACGTGCGCATCGGCGCGATCACGATGGTCGTGGCCGGCACGGTCGTGGTGATCGTCAGCCTGGTGCTGTTCAGCCAGATCCGGACCCAGCTGCTGTCGGTCAAGGAGCAGGCCGCGATCGACCAGGCCCAGGCCGGCGTCGTCTACGCCCGGTCGGAGGTGGTGGGCATCGCCGCCGGCGACGCCGCCAGCGTCCGCGCCACCCTGGGCCGCACCGTGAACGGGCTGCTCACCCGCGGCGGCTCGGCCGGCGACTTCGACGTCGTCATGGTCTACCGCACCGGCAACGCCGAGCGGCCGCCCGCGATCAGCCGGCCCGGCGTCTACCCGGCGCTGCCCGACGACCTGCGCGCGGGCGTGCAGGGCGGCGGCCAGTACACGCAGTACGCGCTCGTCCCCGACGACACCGGCGAGCCGCAGCCCACGCTGCTGGTGGGGGTGCCCGTCCCCGGCGACGTCTCCTCCTCCGAGGCGATCGAGCTGTACTACGCGTTCCCGCTCGACCAGGAGCAGGAGACGCTGTCGCTGATCCGCAGCACCGTGGCGATCAGCGGCATCGCGCTCACCCTGTTCGTGGCCGGGATCGGCGTGCTCGTCACCCGGCTGGTCGTCGACCCGGTGCGCCGCGCCGCCGGCACCGCGCAGCGGCTGGCCGAGGGCCAGCTCGAGGAGCGGATGGCCGTCCGCGGCGAGGACGACCTGGCCCGGCTGGCCACCAGCTTCAACGCGATGGCCGACAGCCTGCAGCGGCAGATCACCCAGCTCGAGGGGCTGTCCCAGCTGCAGCAGCGGTTCACCTCCGACGTCAGCCACGAGCTGCGCACCCCCCTGACCACGGTGCAGATGGCCGCCGACGTGCTGCACGAGTCGCGCGGGGACTTCCCGCCGCACGTGGCGCGGTCGGCCGAGCTGCTGCACGAGGAGCTCGACCGGTTCGAGCGGCTGCTGTCGGACCTGCTGGAGATCAGCCGCTACGACGCCGGCGCCGCCGTCCTCGACTGGGCGCCCACCGACCTCGGCGCGCTGGTCGGCCGGGTGGCCGACGGGATGTCCTCGCTGGCCGAGCGGCACGGCTGCGAGCTGCGGGTCACCGGCCCGGCCGACCCGGTGATCGCCGAGGTCGACGCGCGGCGGGTCGAGCGGATCCTGCGCAACCTGGTCGGCAACGCCGTCGAGCACGGCAGCGGGCAGCCGATCGAGGTGACGCTGGCGGCCAACCGGACGGCAGCGGCGGTCACCGTCCGCGACCACGGTGTCGGGCTGTCCTCGGCCGAGGCCGCGCACGTCTTCGACCGGTTCTGGCGGGCTGACCCCTCGCGGGTGCGCACCGTCGGCGGCAGCGGGCTGGGCCTGTCGATCAGCCTCGAGGACGCCCGGCTGCACGGCGGCTGGCTGCAGGTGTGGGGCCAGCCGGGCCTGGGCGCGCAGTTCCGGCTCACCGTCCCGCTGGTGGCCGGCGCCGACCTCACCAGCTCGCCGCTGCCGCTGCGGCCGACGATCGTCCGCCGGCCGGGGGAGCGGCGGTGAGGCGGGTGCCGGCCGCGCTGGTCGCCCTGCTGGTGGGGCTGCTCGCCGCGTGCTCGACCGTGCCCACCGGCTCCGCGCCGCAGGCGATCACCGACGCCCAGGCCCGGCCCACCGGCGACGTCGGCATCGAGCCGCTCGGCCCGCGCGCCGGGGCGCCGCCGGAGGAGATCGTCCGCGGCTTCATCGACGCCGCCGCGAGCACCGTCAACGGCCACCCCGTCGCCGTCGAGCACCTGACCCCCGAGGCGGGCGCGACCTGGTCCGACGAGGCCGGCATCACCCTGGTGGGCCCGGACTACGCGACGGTGACCACCGGCTCGGGCACCGTCGTCATGACCGGCGACCTGGTCGGCACCGTCGACCCGCGCGGCGTCTTCACCGCGCCCGACGACACGGTGTTCACCCGCGAGTTCACGCTGGCCGAGGTGGACGGCGGGTGGCGGATCACCAACCCGCCGGACGGCCTGGTCATGCTCGTCCCCGACTTCGAGCGCCTCTACGACGACCTCGCCGTCTACTTCGTCGACCCGACCGGCGCCCGCGTGGTGCCCGACCCGCGGTACCTCATCTCCGGCGAGGCCCAGCCGACGACGCTGGTGCAGCGGCTGGTCGAGGGCCCCTCGCCGGCCCTGGCCGCCGGCGTCGGCAACGCGCTGGGCGGGGTGACGCTGACCCGCGCGGTGACCGTCTCCGGGGGGACGGTCACCGTCGACCTCGCCGGCCTCGACGACCTCGCGCCCAACCAGCTGGCCCAGCTGTCCGCCCAGCTGGTGTGGACGCTGGACCAGCTCGAGGGCACCAACTCGGTGGAGGTCACCACCAACGGCGAGCCGGTCGCCATCGACGGCGTCCCCACCGTCCAGCGCACCGACGACTGGGCCTCCTACAGCCCGGACTCGGTGCCCGCCGACGCCTCCGGCCACTACCTCGACGGCGGCCGGCTGATGACCGTCGACGGGCAGCCGGCGCCCGGGCCGGCCGGCGAGGGCGCCTACGGGCTGACCGGCGCGGCGGTGTCCGCGGACCCGCGCACCAGCGCCCTGACGGCGATGGCCGGCGTCTCGGCGAGCGGGGGGAGCGCGTCACTGCTGGCGGGCAGCTACGGCCAGGGCCTGGCCCCGGTGATCACCGGCGCCGGCCGGCTGTCGGTGCCGACGGTCGCGGCCACCCGGGCGGAGTTCTGGGTGGTCCGCGACGAGAGCACCGTCGTCCGGGTGCCGGCGTCCGGGCAGCCGCAGCCGGTGAACGCCCCGACCCTGCCCGGACAGGGCCGGGCGACGGCGCTGCAGCTCTCGCCCGACGGCGTCCGCGCCGCCGTCGTGGTCACCCGCGGGGACGGCGCCGTGCTGCTGGTCGGCACGGTCGTGCGCTCCGACGAGGGCCAGGTGGCGCTGCGCGACCTGCGCGAGGTGGCGCCGTCGCTGACCGCCGTGGTCGACGTCGGCTGGCGCACCGCCGGCAGCCTGATGGTGCTCGCCGACGGCGAGGAGGGCGTGGTGCCCTACGTCGTCGGCGTCGACGGGTGGGGGCTGGCCACGGTGCCCACCGCCGGCCTGCCCAGCGCGCCGACGGCGCTGGCGGCGGCGCCCGGGCAGCTGCCGCTGGTCAGCGCCGGCGGGACGATGTGGCTGCTGGTCGGCGGCACCTGGGTGACGCTGCTGCGCGGCCAGGAGCCGGTGCCGGGCACCGAGCCCTTCTACCCCGTGTAGCGGGAGGACCCCTCGCCCCCCGCCACTGGCAGGCTCGCGCCAGGCCTCGTCCTGAGGCTCGCCGCGAGCTCGCGAGCGGGGAGGAGGACGCGGTCCTTCTGCCTGCAGAGGGGCCGCTCTCCACAGATGCGGTCGGAGCCGGGTGCCGGGGGGCCCGGAGCCGCAGGCTGGGGCGGTGGGAGGTCCCGTCGCTGCGCTCGCGGGCAGCCTCGTGGACCTCGTGCTCCCGCGCACCTGCGCCGGCTGCGGCGTGCCCGGCCCGGCGCTGTGCCGGCGGTGCGCAGCCCTGCTCGGCGCACCGCGGGAGGCGACGCCGCGCCGGCTCCCGCCGGGCATGCCGCCCACCGTGGCCGCCGGCGCCTACGCCGGGCCGGTCCGCCCCGCGGTCGCGGCGTTCAAGGAGCACGGCCGCGCGGAGCTCGCCGGCCCGCTCGGCGCGGCACTGGCGCTGGCCGCCGGCGTGCACGCGGTGCTGCTGCCCGGCCGGCCGGTGCTGCTGGTCCCGGTGCCGCCGACCCGGGCGGCGCTGCGGGCGCGCGGCCGCGACTGCGTGCGGGAGCTGGCCGCGGCCGCCGTCGCCGACCTGCGCGCCGCGGGGGTGCCCGCCGGGTGCGTCCGGCTGCTGGCCCGGGCCGGGCGGGTGCGGGACTCCGCGGGGCTGTCGGTGGCGCAGCGGCGGGCCAACCTCGCCGGCACCTTCGCCGTCCGCCCGGCCCGGCTCCCGCCCGGGGCGGTGCTCGTGGTCGTCGACGACGTCGTCACCAGCGGCGCGACGCTCACCGAGGCGGCCGCCGCGCTGGCCGCGACACGCCCGGACGGCGACACGCCGGTGCTGGCCGCCGTGGTCGCCGCGACGCCCCGTACCGGTCCCCGGCCGGTCCACGCGGCGTCACCTGGGCGCTTCGCGGACGGCTCCGCGGGGGCTTCCCGGGTGTCCCGCTGATCGACTGTCCGGCCCACGTGACAGCGACTAGCGTTGCATCGATCACACCCGATGACCGGGAGGTCTGATGGAGATCGTGGTCCGTGGCCGCAACGTCGAAGTGCCTGAGCACTATCGGCAGCACGTGGAGGACAAGGTCGGTCAGCTCGAGCGGTTCGACGGCAAGCTCTCGCGCATCGACGTCGAGCTGTTCCACGAGAAGAACCCCCGCCAGTCCGCCAACTGCCAGCGCGTGGAGATCACCCTGCGCGGCAAGGGACCCGTGGTCCGCGCCGAGGCCGCCGCGCCGGACTTCTACGCCGCGCTGGACATGTGCTGCGGCAAGCTCGACAACCGGCTGCGGCGGGCGAACGACCGCCGCCGCGTGCACCACGGCCGGCGCACCCCGCCCAGCGTGCGGGTCGCCGGCCCCACCGCCGCGCCGCTGGAGACCCCGGCGCCCGGCATCCCCGACGTCGAGCAGCAGTTCGCCGGGGAGCCCCTCGTCACCGACCTCGACGAGCACCTGCCCGGCCGGATCGTGCGGGAGAAGCACCACCCGGCCGTGCCCATGACCGTCGACCAGGCCCTGCACGAGATGGAGCTCGTGGGCCACGACTTCTTCCTCTTCCAGTGCGCCGACACCGGCCAGCCGACCGTCGTCTACCGGCGGCACGCGTTCGACTACGGCCTCATCCGGCTGGTCGAGCCGCCGTTGGGCACGGAGTCCGCGCACGTCGCGGTACCGGCCGAGCCCGCCGCCGTCCCGCGCTGACCGCCCCCGGAGGGGCCGTGCCGTGCCGGCACGGCCCCTCCACCGTGTCCGGGCACCGATGAGCCACGGCCGGCCCGCCGGTCTGCCCCGCATGACGAGGACCGTGCAGCGGGTGCTGAGCGTGTCGGTGCGCGTGGCCGACCAGGACCGGGCGCTGGCCTGGTACCGGGACGTGCTGGGCTGCGAGGTGGTGCGTGACGTGGAACTCGGCCCGGGCGCCCGCTGGCTGGAGGTGGCGCCGCCCGGCAGCCCCGTCACCGTCGCGCTGCTCACCGAGGAGGGCGGGATCCCGATCAGCGTCCGCTACGCCGCCGGCCGACGTCCGGGCCTCGCACGCGGCGCTCATCGCGGCCGGCGGCTCGCCGGGCGAGGTGCTCGACACCGGCTTCGCACCGCCGATGCTCACGACGGCCGACCCGGACGGGAACGCCGTGGTGCTCGTCGAGGAGGAGTGACCCTCAGTCGGCGGCCAGCCGGCCGAACAGCACGGCGTCGGCGCGGGTGCCGTCGCGCCGCGGCAGGGCCGAGCGGACGACGCCCTCGCGGGTGAACCGGGCCCGCAGCGCCACCGCATGCGAGGCGGGGTTGTCCACGTCGACCACCAGGTGCACCCGCGGTGCCCCGTGCGCGAACGCCCAGCCGGCCAGGCCGTCGGTGACCTCGGTGGCGTAGCCGCGCCGGCGGGCCCACGGCGCCACCGAGTAGCCGATCTCCGGGCCGAGGTGCCGCCCGCCGAACAGCAGGCCCGCCGTGCCGACGAACTCCCCGTCGGCTTCGGCCACGACCGGCAGCCCCGTGCCCTCGGCGCGCTGGCGCACCACCGTGTCCACCCACGCGCGGGCGTCGGCGAGCGTGTAGGGCACCGGCGCGGCGCTGATCCAGCGCTGCGTCTCCGGGTCCTGGGTGGCGCGGTGCACGGCGCCGGCGTCGTCGGGGGTGAACGGCCGCAGGACCAGCCGGGCGGTGCGGACCACCTCGGTGGTCAGGTCGATGCCGGTGAGCTCCACCCGCTCATCGTCATGCGTTGCCGAGGACGCGGTCGACCGAGATCTCGACGACGACCCGCGCCGGGTTCTCCCGCGGCTGCCGGTACCGCCGCGCGTAGCGGGCCTCGGCGTCGGCCACCGCGGCCGGGTCGTCGCGCACGACCGCCGTCCCCTCGAGGGTCAGCCAGCGGCGCCCGTCGACCTGGCAGACGGCGACCCGCGACCGCCCGGCGCGGACGTGCCGGGCCTTGGCCGAGCCGCCGGAGGTGATGACGCGGGCGGTGCGGGTGTCCGGGTCGTAGGTGACGCCGACGGGCACCACGTGCGGGGTCCCGTCGGCGCGGAGCGTGGTCAGCGTGGCCAGGTGGCGCTCGGTCAGGAAGGCGAGCGCGCCGGGCCCGAGGGCGGCGGGGTCGGTGGCCACCCGGCGGAGGGTACGTGCGGCGTCCCCGGGGTGCTGGCCGGGCCGCCTACGCTGGTGCCGTGGTGTTCTCGAGAATCCTGCGAGCCGGTGAGGGCAAGATCCTCCGACGACTGGACCGGATCGCCGACGCGATCGAGTCCCTGGAGGGCGACGTCGCCGACCTCACCGACGCGGAGCTCCGGGCGAAGACCGACGAGTTCAGGCAGCGGTACGAGGACGGCGAGACCCTCGACCAACTGCTCCCCGAGGCGTTCGCCGTCGTCCGGGAGGCGGCCACCCGGACGCTGGGCCAGCGGCACTTCCGCGTCCAGCTCATGGGCGGCGCCGCGCTGCACCTGGGCAACATCGCCGAGATGCGCACCGGTGAGGGCAAGACCCTGACCGGCGTGCTGCCGGCCTACCTCAACGCCCTGACGGGCGAGGGCGTGCACGTGGTCACGGTCAACGACTACCTGGCCAAGCGCGACGCCGAGTGGATGGGCCGGGTGCACCGCTTCCTCGGCCTGAGCGTGGGCACGATCCTGTCCGGCGAGAAGCCCGCGCACCGCCGCGAGCAGTACGCCGCCGACATCACCTACGGCACGAACAACGAGTTCGGCTTCGACTACCTGCGCGACAACATGGCCTGGTCCAAGGCCGACCTCGTGCAGCGCGGCCACCACTTCGCGATCGTCGACGAGGTCGACTCGATCCTCATCGACGAGGCCCGCACCCCGCTGATCATCAGCGGCCCGGCCGAGTCCGCCGGCAAGTGGTACGTGGAGTTCGCGCGCATCGTGCCGCTGATGAAGCGGGACGAGCACTACGAGGTGGAGGAGGCCAAGCGGACGGTCGCCGTCACCGAGGAGGGCGTCGAGTTCGTCGAGGACCAGCTCGGCATCGACAACCTCTACGAGGCGGTCAACACCCCGCTGATCGGCTACCTCAACAACGCGCTGAAGGCCAAGGAGCTCTTCCACCGCGACCAGCAGTACATCGTCAGCAACGGCGAGGTGCTGATCGTCGACGAGTTCACCGGCCGCGTGCTGGCCGGCCGCCGCTACAACGAGGGCATGCACCAGGCCATCGAGGCCAAGGAGAAGGTGCAGATCAAGGACGAGAACCAGACCCTCGCCACGATCACGCTGCAGAACTACTTCCGGCTCTACGACAAGCTCTCCGGGATGACCGGCACCGCCCAGACCGAGGCGGCCGAGCTCTCGCAGACCTACAAGCTGGGCGTCGTCCCGATCCCGACCAACCGGCCGATGGTCCGCGAGGACCGCTCCGACGTCGTCTACAAGACCGAGAAGGCCAAGTTCGACGCGGTCATCGACGACATCGCCGACCGGCACGAGAAGGGCCAGCCGGTCCTCGTCGGCACCGCGAGCGTCGAGAAGTCCGAGGTGCTGTCGAAGCTGCTGCTGCGCCGCGGCATCCCGCACGAGGTCCTCAACGCGAAGAACCACGCGCGGGAGGCGGCGATCGTCGCCCAGGCCGGGCGGCTGGGCGCGGTCACCGTGGCCACCAACATGGCCGGCCGCGGCACCGACATCCAGCTCGGCGGCAACCCCGAGTTCATCGCCGACGAGGAGCTGCGCGCCCGCGGCCTGTCGCCGTCGGAGACCCCGGAGGAGTACGAGGCGGCCTGGGACGAGGCGCTGTCCGCGGCCAAGGACCAGGTGAAGGCCGAGCACGAGGAGGTCGCCGAGGCGGGCGGGCTCTACGTGCTGGGCACCGAGCGGCACGAGAGCCGCCGCATCGACAACCAGCTGCGCGGCCGGTCGGGCCGGCAGGGCGACCCGGGGGAGTCGCGGTTCTACCTCTCCCTCGGCGACGACCTCATGCGCCGGTTCAACGGCCCGATGCTCGAGTCGATGATGACCACGCTGCGGGTCCCCGAGGACCAGCCGATCGAGTCGAAGATGGTCTCCCGGGCCATCCGCTCGGCGCAGACGCAGGTCGAGCAGCAGAACTTCGAGGTCCGCAAGGACGTCCTCAAGTACGACGAGGTGCTCAACCGGCAGCGCACGGTCATCTACGACGAGCGCCGCAAGGTGCTCGACGGCGAGGACCTCCACGAGCAGGTGCAGCACATGCTCGACGACGTCGTCCGCGCCTACGTCGACGGCGCCACCGAGACCGGCTACGCCGAGGACTGGGACCTCGAGCAGCTGTGGACCGGCCTGAAGTCGCTCTACCCGGTGGGCCTGGACCGCCAGGAGCTCATCGACCGGGTCGCCGACGGCGAGCAGGCCGCGCTGACCGCCGACGTGCTGCGCACCGAGCTGCTCGAGGACGTGCACCGCGCCTACGAGGAGCGCGAGGCGGCGCTGGGCTCGGAGGTCATGCGCGAGCTCGAGCGGCGGGTGCTGCTGTCCGTGCTCGACCGCAAGTGGCGCGAGCACCTCTACGAGATGGACTACCTGCGGGCCGGCATCCACCTGCGCGCGATGGCCAACCGCGACCCGGTCGTGGAGTACCAGCGCGAGGGCTACGACATGTTCACCGCGATGCTCGACGGCATCAAGGAGGAGTCGGTCGGCTTCCTGTTCAACCTGGAGGTCAAGACCAAGGAACAGCAGGAGGCCGAGGCCAGGGCGCAGCAGGACGAGGCCGAGGCCAGGGCGCTGGCCGCCGCGCAGGAGGGCACCGCCCGCGTGCTCGCCCGGCAGCGGGCGGCGCAGGAGGCCGCGGCCCGCGCGGCCGCCGCGCCCGCCGACGGCGCCACCGCTCCGGCGGCCGACGGCGCTGCTGCTCCCGCCGCCGCCTCCGCCGACGGGGACGGGTCCGCGCCCGTGTCGATGGCCAAGCCGTCCGGCGGGCCGGCGGCCCGTCGCTCGACCGGCGCCCCGGCCGGGCGGCCCACCGCCCGCAAGAGCGGCACCCGGCCCGCGGCCCCGGCCGCGCCCGAGGCGGAGACCCCGGCGCCGTCGGGCACCGGTCCGCAGCTGGCGGTCAAGGGCCTCGACGAGCCGCGCCGCCAGGAGGACCTGAGCTACTCGGCGCCCTCGCTCGACGCCTCGCCGAAGGAGAGCGGCCCGGCCAAGGCGGCCAAGACCGCCACGGTCACCGGGACCAGGGAGCCGGCCCGCAACGCGCCGTGCCCCTGCGGCTCGGGCAAGAAGTACAAGGTCTGCCACGGGGCGGCCGGTCGCTGACCGCTCCCGCACACCCCCGGCGCCCCGTCGACCCCCGTGGTCGGCGGGGCGCCGTCGTCCGGGATCAGGTGCGCGATGAGGGTCTTCCCTGATGTGCCGGGGGCCGTGAGGCGAGGAGCCTTGCTCCATGCCCGCGACCGTCCTCGCTCCTCCACCCGACCGGGTGGGGCCGCGGGCGTCGGCGCCGACGCTGCTCGACCGGCTCCGCGGTGACCGCGTGCCCGCGCAGTTCGTCCGGTTCGTGCTGGTCGGGGGCTCGGCGAACGTCGTCTACGCCGGCCTGTTCCTGACGCTGGCCGGGCTCGGTGACCAGGCGGCCAACCTCGTGGCGGTGGTCGCCTCGACGGCCCTCGCCAACGAGCTGCACCGCCGGCTGACCTTCCGCGCCGCCGACCGGACCGGCTGGGCGACGGCGCAGTGGGCCGGCGGGGGGATCGCCGTCGCCGGGCTGGTGACCTCCAGCCTCACCCTGGCCGCGGTCGACGCCTGGACGGTCTCCGCCCCTCCGCTGGTGTCGGTGCTCGCGGTCATCGCGGTCAGCGGCCTCGTGGGCCTGGCCCGGTTCGTCGGTCTCCGCTGGGTCCTCGTGGTCCGCCCGGGAGCGGCGGCCCGCCGTCCGCGGGCATGCACCTGACCGTCAGCCGATCGAGAGGGCGGTGCACCGCCAGCGGCCGTCGATGCCCTCGAGCCGGGCGGCCACCGCGTGCGCGCGACCGGCCCGCCGCGCCACCGCGCTGACCTCGGCCACGCCGTCGACCGGCTCGCACACGTGCACCGGGCCGAGCAGCAGCGGCGCGGTGCCGGCGGCGCACCAGGCAGGCCGCCGTCCGGCGACGAGTGCCGCGTGCACGCCGGGGGAGGCGAGCCGCTGCACCTGGGACAGCGGTCGGCGGCCGGCCAGCGCCTCGAGCACGGTGGTGAACAGGAGCCGCCCGGTGGCGCGGGGGTCGGGCAGGTCGGCCCGCACCGACCAGGCCGGGCCGAAGAGGTCCGGCCGGCGGCTGCGGGGTCCCTCCGGCGCCGGCCGCGGACCGGGCCGGTGCGGCGGGCGGGGCGGCGGCGTCGCGGGGTCGACCAGGGCGACGGCCGGTCCGGTCAGCGGCGGGTGCAGCGGCGGGACGAGGCTCAGCCGCAGCGTGCGCAGCGGCGCGTCGGTCGGCGGGGCGGGCTGGGTGGGCGCGGTCACGGGAGCTCCCGGGGTCGGGTCGGGGTGGGGGACGACGCGGGCCGGGGGAGCGGCCGGACGGTTCGGCGGGATGCGGCCCTCACGGCGGCGGGCGCAGCACCTGACCGGGCAGCAGCAGGTCGGGGTCGGCGCCGATGACGGCCGCGTTCGCCGCCCACCAGCGGCCGACGGCGGCGGCGGTCGCGGCGTCGGCCGGTTCGGCGCCGGTGCGGGCGCGCAGGTCGGCGGCGGCGATGGTCCACAGGCACTCCCCGCGCAGCACGACGTGCTCGCCGGGGGCAGGGGCGGGCCAGTCGGGTACCGCGGGCCGGTCGGGCACCGCGACGGCGGGTGCGCCGGGTGCCGGCCAGTCGGGGACGGCCAGCGGGCCCGGCGCGCCGGCGGTCGCCACGACGACGGGCCCCGCGGCCGCGCAGCCGCTCAGGACCGGCGCCGTGGCCAGGCCGACGCCGAGGGCGAGCGCCGCGGCCCGCCGCCCGGACGCCGGCACCACCCGCTGCAGGAGGACGCCGGCGGCCGCGCCGGCCAGGCCGGGCAGCGCCGACAGCCCGGTGAGCACCAGCCCGAGCGCGCCCCAGGCCCAGACGGCCCACGCCGCGACGGCGACCGCGTCGAGCAGCAGCGCCTCGGGTCCGGCGGTGTCGACGAGGGCCTGCAGGGCGCCGCCGCTGCGCAGGAGCGCGGCGAGGTCCGGGGTGAGGGCGTGCAGGCCTCCGGCCAGCGCAGCCATGGCCGCCGTCGTGACGGCGAGTCGACGTGCCGACATGTGTCCTCCTCCCGATGACGTCGGCGTACTGAAGCAAGCAAACGCAATCAAACGCAAGCGTGCTTGTGGATCTAGGCTCTCCGGCATGCGCTGGCAGCAGCTGTTCGCCGACCTGCAGGCGGAGTTCGAGCAGGCCGCGGTGGCGGAGGAGCGGGCGGAGCTCCCGTCCCGGTCCCGGGCGGAGGTCGGGGCTCTGCGGCTGGCGGACCGGCTCGGCGGCGCGGTCGGCGGGCACGTGTCGCTGCGCTGCCGCGGGGCGGGGGAGGTGGCCGGCCGGCTCGCCGAGCTGGGGCCGGACTGGGCGCTGCTCGACGACGGCTCCGGGCGCGAGGTGCTGGTGGCGCTGCCGGCCGTCGTCGCGGTGTCGGGGCTGCTGCGGACCACGGCCGCCGCCGGGCCGCCGTCGGCCGTCCGGGCCGCGCTGGACCTGCGCCGGGCGTTGCGCGGACTGGCGCGCGACCGCAGCGCGGTGGCCGTCGTCCTCGACGACGGCGGGGTGCTGACCGGGACGGTGGACCGGGTGGGTGCCGACTTCGTGGAGCTCGCCGAGCACGCGGCCGACGACTTCCGCCGGGCCGGCGCGGTGCGCGGCGTGCGGGCGGTGGTGCTCTCGGCGGTCGCCGTGGTGCGGACGCTCGCGCCCGGCGCCGCCTGAGCTCAGCGGGTGCGGCGCCGCCCCTGGGCGGGCGCCCCGACGGCCGGGACCTCGTCCCCGGTGGTCTCCGCGCCGTCGGCCGCGACCTCGTCGGCGGCGGGCACGGCGCCGGCACGGGCCTCGGCGTACTTCTGCTGGATGAAGCGCTCGAGCTCGTCGACCTCGACCCGCCACTGGCCGCGGCCGCCGATCTGGATGGCGATCAGCTCCCGGCGCCGCACGAGGGCGTAGGCCTGCGACCACGAGACGTTGAGCGTCTCGGCGACGTCGTCGAGGGTCAGGAAGCGCGGTGTGGGCATGGGGGCTCTCCGTCCGGTCCCCGCCAGTCTGTCAGGAACGCACTCACCCGCACGCTTCCCGTCCACACCCGAACGTGTGGACAACCGGTGCACGCATCGGCGTCCGTACCGCATCATCTGCGTCCGACCGAGCCTCGCCGTGCCGGTCGGGACGGACACCCGCCGGTGGGCGGGCCGCCGGGGGAGCCCCGGCCAGCGGAGGGAGGAGCGCCCGGTGAGCGCTGCCACGCGCACGGTGCCGGCGGGTCCCGCCGCGGAGGCCCCGGCCGGGCCGGTGCCCCGCCGGGTGCGGCCGCCCCGCTGGCTGGACCTGCGCCTGGTGCTCGGCGTGCTGCTCGTCCTGGGCTCGGTGCTGCTGGGCGCCCGCGTGCTCACCGCCGCCGACGCGACCGTGCCGGTGTGGTCGGTGACCGCCGACCTCGCCACGGGCACCGTGCTCGGCCCCGAGGACCTGGCCGCCGTCGACGTCCGGCTCGGCGACGCCGCCGGCGCCTACCTCTCCACCGGCACCGACCCCGCGGGCCGGACCCTCGCCCGGGCGGTCCGGGCCGGCGAGCTGCTGCCGCGGACCGTGCTGGAGGAGCCGGAGGACCTGGTGCAGGTGGCGCTGCCGGTCCAGGCCGGCTACGTGCCGCCGGGCCTGGCCCGCGGCTCGGTCGTGGACGTCTACGGCGTCACCGACCCGGCGGGCACCACGACGGGGGAGGGCGTCGTGCTCGTGGTCGGCTCGGCGCCGGTGCAGGCGGTCAGCGGCCGGGCGGAGGGCGTCCTCTCGACGACGACCACGACCGTGCAGGTGGTGCTCGGCGTGCCCGCCGACGAGGCGCCCGACGTGCTGGCCGCGATCGGCGGCCGGCCGCTGGTGGTCGTGGTGCACGGTTCCGTCGAGGACGCCGGCGCGCCCGCGGTGTCCCGGTCGCCGGCCGCTCCGCCGTCGTCGGCCCCGACCTCCTCGCCGACGCCGACCTCCTCGCCGGCCCCGACCTCCTCGCCCGCACCGGCGACCTCGGCGCCCGCCCCGGCTCCGGCGCCCGTGCCCGTCCCACCGGTGCAGCCCGCGCCCGCGCCGGTGGAGCCCGTGGCCCCGCCGGTCGCCGTCGACCCCGCGGCGGGTGTCCCCGCCGCGCCCGCCGCCTGATGGCGCTGCAGGTCGTCACCGCGGTCACCGGCGCGCCGTGGGAGGCGGCGCTGGTCGGGGCGCTCGACCGCGCCGACCACGGCGTCACCGTCGTGCGGCGCTGCGTCGACGCCTCGGACCTGCTGGCCACCGCGGCCACCGGCACCGCCCAGGCCGCACTGCTCTCGGCCGACCTGCACCGGCTCGACGGTGACGCCGTCGCCCGGCTGACCGCCGCGGGGGTCGCCGTCGTCGGGCTCGCCGACCCCGCGGACGAGCGCGCCGGCGACCGGCTGCGCGCCCTCGGCGTGGGGACGGTGCTGCCGGCCGACGCCCCGGCCGAGGACGTCGTGCGCGCGCTGCGGGACGCCGTCGCGGGCGGGTCGGCCGCCGGGCGCGACGTGGCCGACCCGCGCGCGGCGCTGCCCGCCCCGGCGCTGCCCGGACCGGACCCGGAGGAACAGCGGCCCCCGCGCGGCCGGGTCGTGGCGGTCTGGGGACCGACCGGCGCGCCCGGCCGGACCACCGTCGCGGTCGGGCTCGCCGACGAGGCCGCCCGGCTCGGCGTCCCCACGCTGCTGGTCGACGCCGACGTCTACGGCGGCGTGGTCGCCCAGGTGCTCGGGCTGCTCGACGAGTCGCCGGGCCTGGCCGGGGCGGCGCGGCAGGCCGCGGCCGGCACGCTCGACGGCGCCGCGCTCACCCGGCTGGCCTGGTCGGTCCGCCCGCACCTGGCCGTGCTGACCGGGCTGGCGCGCGCCGACCGCTGGCCCGAGCTGCGGCCCGCTGCGGTCGCCGCGGTGCTCACGGAGGCGCGGCGGGCCGCCGACCTGGTCGTCGTCGACTGCGCGTTCAACCTCGAGGAGGACGAGGAGCTGTCCTTCGACACGGCCGCGCCCCGGCGCAACGGCGCCACGGTGACCGTGCTCGAGTCCGCCGACGACGTCCTCTGCGTCAGCGGCGCCGACCCGGTGGCCCTGCAGCGCACCATCCGCGCCCTCGGCCAGCTGCGCGACCTGCTGCCGGAGGTGGAGCCGGCGATCGTGGTCAACCAGGTGCGCCGCGGGCCGGTGCCCGGGGACCCGCGCGAGGAGATCGCGGGCGCGCTCGAGCGCTTCGCCGGCCGCGCGGTCCGCGCGTTCCTGCCGGCCGACCGCCGCGCCACCGACGCCGCCCTGGCCTCCGGCCGGACGCTCGCCGAGGTGGCGCCCGGTTCCCCGCTGCGCGTCGCCCTGCGGTCGCTGGCCGCCGGGCTCGCGCGGGTGCCCGAGCCCGCCGCGGGCCGGCGCGGCCGCGCGCGCCGGAGGGCCGGGTGACGCCGCCGTCCCGGTCCGGCGGCCACCCGTCCGGCGGGTGTGCCGGCCTCCGTCCGCGACGTACGGTGGGCTCCCGATCCGGAGGAGGACGATGGCCGAGCGGCTGAGCACCCTGGACGCGTCGTTCCTCTACCTGGAGGACGACGGGGTGCCGATCCACGTGGCCGGGGTGCTGGTCCTCGAGCCGGTCGAGGGCGGTCTCGACACCCTCGCCGAGCTGGTCGAGGCGCGGCTGCCGCTGGTGCCGCGCTACCGGCAGCGGATCGTTCCGGTGCCGGGCCACCTGGCCAACCCGGTGTGGGCCGACGACCCCGACTTCGACGTCGCCTACCACGTCCGGCGGTCGGCGGTGCCGCGTCCGGGCACCGAGGCGCAGCTGCTCGACCTGGTCTCCCGGGTGACCTCGCGCCCGCTGGACCGCGGTCGGCCGCTGTGGGAGGTCTACCTGGTCGAGGGCCTGTCCGGTGGCCGGGTCGCGGTGGTCACCAAGACCCACCCGGCGCTGGTCGACGGCCTGGGTGCCGTCGACATCGCGCAGGTCCTGCTCGACCCCTCGCCGGACGCTCCGGTCCCGGCGGCCGACGACTGGGCGCCGCGGCGGGTGCCCGGGCGGGTCGAGCTGGTCCGCGACGCGCTCGGGGAGTACGTGCAGCGCCCGACGGCGGTGCTGGAGACCGCGCGGTCGGCGGTCGGTGACCTGCGGTCCACCGCGGCCCGGGTGCGGGGCGTGGCCGGCGGGCTGGTGCGGGCGGCCCGCTCGGCGGTCGTCCCGGCCCCGCACGGACCGCTCGCCCGCACGCTGGGCAACCAGCGGCGGGTCGCCGTCGCGCGCGCCGACCTCGAGGACCTCAAGGCGATCCGCAAGGCGCACGGCGGCACGATCAACGACGTCCTGCTGACCGTGCTCAGCGGCGCCCTGCGCGACTGGCTGCTGTCCCGCGGCGAGCCGGTGCTCGGCTCGACCGCCGTCCGCGCGCTGGTGCCGGTGTCGGTGCAGGGGGAGGACCAGGACGCGCCGGGCAGCAGCGTGGCGGCCTACCTGGTCGACCTGCCCGTCGGGGAGCCCAACCCGTGGGTGCGGCTGGCCCGCCTCAGCTACGCGATGCGCGGGGTGACCGGCTCGGGCCGCTCGGTGCGCGCCGACACGCTCGTCGCGCTGACCGGCTTCGCCCCGCCCACGCTGCACGCGCTGGGGGCGCGCGCCGCCCGGGGGCTGTCGCGGCGGATGTTCAACCTCGTCGTCACCAACGTCCCGGGCCCGCAGGTGCCGCTGTACGCCGCCGGCAGCCGGATGCTCGAGGTGTTCCCCGTGGTCCCGCTGGTCGGCGGGCAGGGCCTGGCGGTCGGCATGACCAGCTACGACGGGCACGTCCACGTCGGGCTCAACGCCGACCGGGACGGCGTCGGGGACGTGGACGTCCTGGCCGACCTCGTCGAGCAGGAGGTCGGGGCGCTCGCCGACTCCGTGCGCTGACCCGGCGGCGGACCCGCGCCGGGAGGTGCGGGATACGGTCGCCTTCCCCGACAGGAGAGGAGCGGCCGGGTGCGGATCTACCTGCCGGCGACGACGAGCGTCCTGCGGACGCTCGTGGACGAGGGCCGGCTGAGCGGGCCGCATACCGGCTTCGCCGTCACCCCGGGGCTGCGCGACCACTACGCGCTCAGCGACGCCGCGGCCGACGTCGAGGAGCTGGAGTACGCGGCGCTGCTCGCCGCCGCCCGGGCCAGCCTGCGGCTGGTCGACGTCGACCCCACGGCCGCCCGCCGCCGGGTCGTGCTCGCCGCCGACGTGCCCGACGGCTCGGTCACCGAGATCGACGACCCGGACACCGACCCCGGCGCGGTGCGGGTGACCGCCGACGTGGCGCTCGCCGACGTGGCCAGCGCGCACGTCGACGGAGCCGAGGCCGAGGAGGACGTGCGCGCCGCGGTCGCCGTGGTGCTCGAGGCCGACCTCGGCAGCGAGGAGGCGCAGTTCGTCGTCGACCAGGCCGAGGGGCACGAGCTGGCCTGGTACGCCACGCAGGAGATCGGGCCGGCGCTCGACCTGCTCTGACCGGCCGGTCACGGCCGCTCCGGCCGGGCGCGGGCGACCTGGACCCGTTGCGCGGTCCCGGCGGTGACCAGCCAGCCCGACCCCGGCCGGACCGGCACCGGGGTCCGGGGCAGCCGGGTGCCCAGGAGTTCGGCGTCGCCGGGGCCCGGGCACAGCAGCAGCCCGCTGCGGCCGCGGCGCAGCTCGGCGACCGGGCCGCGGAAGGCGGGGGACAGCTCACCGGCCGTCCCGGTGGCGAGCACCAGCACCTCGCCGCCGGAGCGGTCGCCGCCGGCCAGTGCGGTGCCGACCGGTGAGTCGGCGAGCGTCCCGGCGTCGTCCAGCAGCACCGCGCCCGGGCGCCCGGCCAGGCGCGCGGACCACGCCCGCCAGCCGGGGACGTCGTCGGGGGAGAGCGCCGGCAGCCCGTCCGGTGCCGGCCGGCCGCCCCGCGCCACGCGCAGGACGGGGACGCCGGCCGCCGTCAGCGTCGCGCCGAGCGCCGCCAGCGTGCTGGTCCGGCCGCTGCCGGGCGGGCCGACGACGAGCAGCCCGCCGGCGCGCAGCAGGTCGACGGTGAGCACGCCGCCCTCGTCGCCGCCGGGTCCCAGCGGCACCCGGCGGAGCAGGTCGGTGTCCTCCCCGGCCGGCGGCTGCACCGGCGGCGGGTCCGGCGGCAGCTCGGGGACGACCAGCGGCCCGGCGCCCGGTGGGGCGGCCGGCGCGGTGCGGCGCAGCGGCCGGGGGAGTGCGACCTGGCACTCGAGCGCCTCCTCGCCCAACAGCGCCCGGCCCGGCGGGCGGGCGCCGGGCACCGCGCGGACCGGCACCCCGGCCACGGCGTAGTCGGCGCGGTCGGGCAGCGGGAGGACCAGGCGGGTCCCCACGGCCGCGGCCAGCCGGCCCCCGGGGACGGCGCGGTCGGCGGTCAGGACGCAGGTGAGCCTGGCCGCGCCGCCGTCGCGGACCAGCCGGAGGAACTCGGCCGCGCCCTGCCCGGGGACCGCCTCGTCCAGCTGCGCCAGCAGGGCGTCCACGCCGTCGACCAGGAGCAGGACGGCCGGGGCGTCCGCACGTCCTGAGGCCCGGCGCCCGGCGACCTCCCCGGCCAGCCGGGACACCAGCCGGACGGTGCGCAGCGCGTCGGTCGCGCCGACCACGGTCCCGGTGTGCGGCAGGCCCGCGGCCTCGGCGGCCAGCGCCCCCCCGGCGTGGTCGAGGACGTGCACGTGCAGCCGGCCGGGGGACAGCCGCTCCACGGCCTCGGCCAGCACGGTCCGCAGCAGGGTGGTGCGGCCGCTGCCGGGACCGCCCACGGCCAGCCAGCCGCCGCCGCGGTCGAGGTCGAGCAGCAGCGGCTCCCGCGCCTGCCGCTCGGGGCGGTCGACGACACCCAGCACCAGCCGCGTCGGCGGCCCGTCCGCGCCGGGGAGGTCGGTGGTGCTCAGCCGCTCGGGGAGCGCCGGCTGCCAGGGCCGGTGCGGCCGCCGCACGCCCACCGCCGCGGCGTGGCCGGTGGTGGCCGCGGTGACCCGGGCGAGGTCGGTGGGGCCCAGGGGCGTCCCGGGCGCGGTCCGCGCCGGGGGCGCCGGCCAGGACCAGCGGGTCACCGTCGGGCCGGCGGCCGCCGCCGCGGGGCCGAGGGCCACCCGTGCCGCCTGGAACGGGACCGGGCGCCCGCTGCCGGTGCGCAGGTACCCGCGGCCGGGACGGTCGGCCGGCACCGACGCGGCGACCCCGCTGCCGAGCACGTCGCGCGAGTCGGCCTCGTCGGTGGTGCGCAGGCACAGCCGCATCGAGCAGTTGGCCCGGATCTCGGGGGACACCACCCCGCCGGGGCGCTGGGTCGCGAGCACCAGGTGCACGCCGAGCGAGCGGCCCCGCTGGGCGATGCCTACCAGGCCCGCGACGAACTCCGGCAGCTCCTCGGCCAGGCCCGCGAACTCGTCGACGACGATCACCAGCCGCGCCAGCTCGACCTCCGGCGGGAGCGCCGCGAGGTCGGGGACCCCGGCCGCGGCCAGCAGCGCCTCGCGGCGGGAGAGCTCCGCCGTCAGCGACCGCAGCGCCCGGGCGGTGGCCGCGCCGTCCAGGTCGGTCACCAGGCCGACGGTGTGCGGCAGCGCCACGGCCTCGGCGAAGGCGGCGCCGCCCTTGTAGTCGACCAGCAGGAACGAGCACCGGTCGGGCGGGTGCGCCAGCGCGAGCCCGGCGACCAGCGTCTGCAGCAGCTCGGACTTGCCCGACCCGGTCGTCCCCGCGACCAGGGCGTGCGGTCCGTCCCGCACCAGGTCGACCTCGGCGACCCCGTCCCCGGTCACGCCCAGCCGCGCGGTGAGCGACGACCGCGTGGCCGACCAGCCGACCGGCACCTCCCCGGCGGCCCCGTCCCGGCCGTCCGCGAGCAGGTCGAGCAGGCGCACCGTGCCCGGCAGCCCCGCAGCCCGCCGGGCGGGTGCCAGGGGAGCGAGGTCGCGGGCCAGCCGCGCCGCGGCGGCGAGGGGCAGGCGGTCGACGGCGACGTCGACCGGGCGCGCGCCGTCGCCGAGCCCGAGCCCGAGCCGCCCGGTGTCGCCGGTCTCGCCCCCGACCTCGAGGACGGCCGGGACGCAGCCGCCGAGGTCCTCGCCGCGGCGGGCGAGCGCCAGCAGCACCGCACCCCGCTCGCGGTACCGGCGCAGGAGCTCGGCGAGCGCCGGGTCGACCGGCCGGTCGACGACGAGGACCGGCGTCCCCGCGGCGTCCCCGCACCCGTCGGCCGGGCCGGCCGGCCACGAGGACAGCGCCGCGTCCGCTCCGGACCCCGGGAGACCGGCCGAGACCGCGCCGGCCGGCAGGTGCGGCAGCCACCGCGCCCAGGCCCAGTCGGCCGCACGCCCGGCGGAGGCGAGGACCGCCAGGTCGACCTCGCCGGGCGCGGACAGGGCGACCAGCTGCGCCAGCAGCCCCCGCACCACCCCCAGCGCGGGTTCTCGCGGGCCGGTCACGGCGAGGCCTCCGGTGCGGCGCAGGTCGACGGTCACCGGCAGGTCGGCCGCGGGTTCCGGCACCCTCCGGCCCGCCTCGACGCGGACCACCCGCGTGGGACCCGCGCCGGTCCCCACCCGCACGGTCAACGCCGCCGGGTCCCCGGCGCCGCGGGACCACAGCAGGGTGGTCCGCCGGCGCGCCGCGGCGGTCAGGGCCGCCAGGTCGGGAACGGCGGCCCGCGCCGTCCGGACGTCGGCCCGGACCGCCTCCGCCAGCCGGGCGCGGGCCTCCCGCACCTCCCCGGCGTGCGCCGCGGCGGCCCGCCGGCCGGTGCGCGACCCGCTCCACCGGTCCGACGCCCAGCTGCCCACCGCCACCAGCGGGCCCAGCAGCGCGAAGAACAGGAAGGTGGGCGCCGACAGCACCAGCGCGAGCGTGACCCCGGCGACCGCCGGCAGCACGACGGCCACCCAGCCCAGCCGGCGCCGCGGTGCGGCCGCGGGCGGGTCCGGCCACGCCACCTCCACCTCCGGGCGGTGCGCGGACGGCGGGACGCCCGCGCGGAGGAGTCGGCGGCCACCCGGCCCGGGCCGCAGCCCCGCGCGGCCGTCCCGCGGGCCGGTGACGGTGACCGAGCTGGCGCCCAGCCGCAGCACCGCGCCGGGGGGCCACGGGTGCGCGGCGCCGTCGAGGTCGGCGTCGTCGAGCCGGCTGCCGTTGGTCGAGCCGAGGTCGGTCACGGTGAGGCCACCGGCGCCGACGTCCAGCGCGACGTGCCGGCGGGAGACCCCCGGATCGGGGAGGGACAGCGTGGCGCCGGCGCCGCGTCCGAGCACGTGCCGGCCGGTGGCCAGCGGGACGGCGGTGCCCGCGGCGGGCCCGCCGACCACGTGCAGCTCCAGAGGGCTGGCGGCCGGCTCGCCGGCCCGGGGGACCGGGCGGCCCAGGCCCAGGACCGCGCCGTGGAGCAGGCGTTCGTCGGTCAGGAGGAGGTCCCCGGGCAGCCGGGTGCTGCCGGACCACAGGCCCGTCGCCGCGGCGCCCAGAGCGGCGGCCAGCGGGGTCAGCACGGCGTCGAGCCGGGCGTCGTCGGGAGCGCGGACCTCGACGTCGACGGCGCCCTCGGCGCCGACCAGCGTCCAGCAGCGGGCCTCGGCGCCGGCGGGGAGGGGAGCGGACACGGGCGCGACGCTCCCGGCGGCGGGGTCGCCGCGGGGCCGGCCGGCCCGGGGTGTGGACGGGGCCGGGGCTGTGGACGGCCCGGGCGCCTCCGGGGCCGGTCCGGCCTAGCGTCCGCAGCCACCCGGGAGGGACCCGGGACGGACAGGAGGAGCCATGAGGATCGACATCGGGACGCTGCAGTCGATGGCCGGGCGGTGCCAGGCCGAGGCGGCCGAGACCGCCGCGCGTCACGCGACGCTGTCGAGCACGGTCACGAGCTCGGTGCTCGACGGCTGGACCGACAGCCAGGCCGCGGTGCAGTTCACCGCGCTCTACGAGCAGTGGCGGGTCTCGGCCCAGGGGGTGAGCGACGCGCTCACCGGCATGGGCGGGCTGCTCACCGCGGTCGCCGCGTCCTACCAGCAGCACGAGGCGGACGTGGCCGCCCGCATCGGGGCGCTGATCTGACGCCGGGTCAGCCGGGTGGTGCCGCGGCGGACAGCGCGGCGGCCCGCCCGGGCTGCAGCCGTCGGCGCACCGCGGCGAGGGCCTCGGGCGCCCGCTCCCACGGCAGGATCGACAGGATCGCCACGCAGTGCGGCAGGAAGATGATCCGCAGCCCGCCGAACACCATCAGGTGGAAGCCGAGCAGGAACACCACCAGGGCGACGCGGGCCCGGTCGGACCGGACCAGCAGCATCAGCGGCGCGGCGAACTCGAACACCAGCATCACCCACTGCACGGCCACGAGCAGGCCGGGGACGTCGAGCGTCCAGTCCGACAGGGCGGTGCCGCGGCGGATCACCGCCCGGGTGATGGTCGAGCCGGTCGCCCAGTCCCAGCCGCCGAAGCGCATCTTCGCCCAGGCGGCGAGGAAGTAGGTGAGCATCACCGTCACCATCACCGCGGCCATCGCCCAACCGGCCGCCTCGGAGCGGCGGCGGTCGCGCCAGCGGACCCGGCCGATGGTGGGCAGCACGGCGAGCGCGACGAGGTAGGCGATGCGGTCGTGGTCGACCTTGCCGTAGCTCATCGCGATGACCATCCACTCGAGGTACAGCACGAACACGGCCGTGCCGAGCAGACGGGGCGCGCGACCGGTGGCCGCGGCGAGGGCGGTGAGGACCAGCGCCCACTGCACGACGTGGACGACCGTCGACGTCGGCGTGGGCAGGTGCAGCACGCGGGCGATCTCGAGGGGCTGGTACCAGACGGTCGGCACCTCGGCGTGGGCGCGCACCCACGCGGTGGTGAGGAAGACGTCGACCGGCACGAACAGGTAGGCGATGGTGCGGAACACCGCGATGCGGGCCAGCGGGACCGGGCGGGTCCAGAAGCCGCGCAGGCCACGGACCGCGGACACGAGGGAGGTGACCGGGGAGGGGCTCACGCGCCGGCCCCCAGGTCCTGGCCGACGAGGACGCGGTCGGTCCACGCGCCGGTCGGCTGCCCGTCGGCGAGCTCGAAGTGCCGCTGCACCACCTGCACCTCGACGAGGTCGGGGGCGTCCGGGTGCCGGCGCGCGTAGGTCTCGGCGAGCGTCACCAGCAGTGCCGGGTCGTCGACCAGCCGGGGGAGCTGCCCCTCGAACTCGGCCCGGCGCAGCCCCACCTCGCCGCCGGACAGGCGCACCTCCTCGCCCTCACCGGTCAGGCCGACGACGCGGGTGGAGACCACCGGCGCGTCCACCTCGGCGCGGGTCGAGTACATCTTGAACGGGCCGAACGGGAACGAGGCGTCGGTGCCCCAGACCGTCCCGGCGAGCAGCAGCGCGAGGACGGCCAGGGAGGCGGCGAGGCGGACGCGGCGCCCGCCGCTGGAGAGCCTGACGACGTCCGCCTCCGCGGGGTCGCCGGCGCGGGACGGCTGGACCACCCGGGCATCGTAGGATCGGCGCCCGTCCAGATGGGTCACCGACGCCGCGTGGTGGGCAACTGGCCTGCCCGGCCCGGGACGGCCCCTGCCCGCGCTCGACGTCGGCACCGTCCACCGCACGACGACGTCGGAGGAGCGCACATGCAGTTCGGTCGGTACTACGAGGAGTTCGAGGTCGGTGCGGTCTACAAGCACTGGCCCGGGAAGACCGTCACCGAGTACGACGACCACCTGTTCTGCCTCATCACGATGAACCACCACCCGCTGCACCTGGACAGCCACTACGCGGCGGAGACCACGGACTTCGGCAAGAACGTCGTCGTCGGCAACTACGTCTACTCGCTGCTGCTCGGCATGAGCGTGCCCGACGTGTCGGGCAAGGCCATCGCCAACCTGGAGATCGAGTCGCTGCGGCACGTGGCGCCGACCTTCCACGGCGACACCGTCTACGGCGAGACCACCGTCCTGGACAAGACCGAGTCGAAGTCCAAGGACGACCGCGGCGTCGTGTACGTCGAGACGATCGGCTACAAGCAGGACGGCACCGTCGTGTGCGTCTTCCGGCGCAAGGTCATGGTGCCCAAGCGCTCCTACGGCGAGGCCCGCGGCGGCGAGCAGCCCGGCCGCCCGGAGCCCACGCCGCGCTCCTGAGCGGACGGGGCGCCGCCGGACCGGTCAGGACGGCAGCGCGCCCCAGCCGCGCAGCGTCGCGACCAGCCCCGGTGTGCAGGCCAGCCGGCCGAGGTCGGCGGCGCCGGCCCAGGTGACCGCGTCGGCGTCGTCGCCCGGGACCGGCGCCGCAGCCGGGTCCTCGGGGGTGCAGGCGAAGTCCACGACGTCGTAGACGACGCCGTCGCCGGGGATGGTCACCCGGCCGACCTCCGCGCCGACCCGGACCGCCAGCCCGGTCTCCTCGCGCACCTCACGGGCGACCGCCGCGGTCAGCGTCTCGCCCGGCTCCACCCGCCCGCCGGGCACCGACCACAGCCCCCGGCCGGGGGCGTTGCGCCGGCGGACCAGCAGCAGCCGGCCCGCCCCGTCGAGGACCACGGCGCCGACGCAGGCCTGCACCGGCAGCCGGTCGCCGGGGGAGTCGGGAGCCACGGCGGCAGGCTACGGCCGGGCCCGCGGCGGGGGTCGCGGCCGGGAACGCGGCGAGGCGGGACGGCGCCGTCCGCCTGCGCTTGACGTCAGCCCCGAGTGACAGGACGGTGTCTTGCGATGAGCGCCTCCCCGGTCTGTCCCCGCTGTGGCGAACCACTGGTGGTGCGCCCCGGGGACTCGGCGGTGGCCTGGTGCCACGTGCACGGCGCGGTCACCCCGCTGCACCACACCACGCTCATCGCCCACGACGCGATCGCGGCGGTGACCGCCGACGCCCGGGTGCCGGCGTGGGTGCCCGACCCGGTGCCGCCGGGCTGGTCGGTGACCGGCCTGGCCTGGGGCGGGGAGCCCGGGGCGCGGGCGATCGTCGTCGGCTGCGCCGGCCCGGCACCGCTGGGCGGGTCGGCGGAGCTGGTCCTGGTCGCCGAGGAGCCGGGCATGGGCGTGGGCTGCGGCTACGCCGGCCTGCCGGGCCTGGACCCCGGCGGCGTCATCACCGGCCCGTCGTCGGCGTCGGTGGAGGCCGCCGGCCAGCACGCGCCGCTGTGGGCGGTGCCCACCTCCGACGACCGGGCCGCCTTCGTCGGCGAGGCGTTCGGCGTGTGGCTGTGGCTGGTGATGTGGCCGATGTCGGCGGCCTGGCTGCTGGCCGAGGAGATGCGCCTGCTCGATCTGCGGGAACGGCTCTACCCGGATCTCCCGCTCGGCCCGCCCAGCGAGCACCTGCTGCCGGGGGACTGACCCGTCCGTCCGCCGCCCGGCGTGTCCCGGCGGAGGGTGGTGGGGCCTGTGTTACCCATGGGGCCGGCCTCCGGGCCGACCCGCGCGGGCACGTCGTCCGCCGGTCCGAGCGGATCCCCCGGGGGTGGCGGTGAACCTGAAGAAGGTGCTCGTCTGGCTGGCGGTGGCCTTCGTCGTGTTCTACGTCATCCAGCGCCCCGAGGCCTCGGCCGACGTGGTGCGCAGCGCCGGGGAGGCGCTCGGCAGCGCCGCGTCGTCGATCGCGGCCTTCGTCGGCTCGCTCGTCTGACCCCGCCGTGAGCGGCCCGGCCGGCGGCCGCCCGCCGCGGTGGGCCAAGGACGCCGCCAAGTACCTGCTCCCCGGCGAGCAGGCGGTCGTGGCGACCCGCCGGCACTGGGCGGTGCTGCTCTGGCCGGGCGTGAAGGCGGTCGCCGTCCTGCTCGTGGGGCTGTGGGTGCTCACCCTCGACCCGGACAACCGGGTCAGCGCGGGCGTCGGCCTGCTCGTCGTCGTCGGCGCCCTCGGTTGGTTCGCGCTGCGGGCCGGCGAGTGGTGGATGCGGCACTTCATCGTCACCCGCCGCCGCGTGCTGCTGACCTCGGGGATCGTCGCGCGCACGGTCAGCCTGCTGCCCCTCCGCCGGATCACCGACCTGACCTGGAAGGAGACCGTCCCCGGCCAGCTGCTGGGCTACGGCACCTTCCGGTTCGAGTCGGCCGGCTCGCAGCAGGCGCTGTCGCAGATCACCTTCCTGCCGCGCGCGGACCTGCTCTACCGGGAGGTCAGCGAGCTGCTGTTCGGCAGCGACGGCGGGGGTGCCGCGGCCGGCGACGACGAGGGCAACCCGGACGACGGGCGGCGCCCCGCCGCGGCGCCGCCCCGGCAGGACACCCAGCCGATCCCGCGCCTGCCGGGGGCCTGAGCAGCGCGCGCTCGTCTGGGGGAGGCTGGACGCCGATGCGCATCGACCTGCACTCCCACTCGTCGGTCTCCGACGGCACCGACACCCCGGCGGAGCTCGTGGCCGCCGCCCGCGCCGCCGGCCTCGACGTCGTCGCGCTCACCGACCACGACACCACCGACGGGTGGGCGCAGGCCGCCGCGGCGCGGCCGGAGGGGCTGACCGTCGTCCCGGGGCTGGAGCTGTCCGCGCGCTGGTTCCCCGCCGAGGGGCGGCCGGTCAGCGTGCACCTGCTGGCCTACCTGTTCGACCCCGGGCACCCCGAGCTGGCCGGCGAGCTGCGGCGGCTGCGCGAGGAGCGGCTGACCCGCGGCCAGCGGATGGTCGCCGCGCTCGCCGCGGCCGGCTACCCGGTGGAGTGGCAGCGGGTCCTGGACGCCAGCGGCGGCGCGGTGGTGGGCCGCCCGCACGTGGCCCGGGCGCTGGTCGAGGCGGGCGTCGTCGCGTCGGTCGAGGCGGCCTTCACCACGCTGCTGCACCAGGGCGGGCCGTACCACGTGACCAAGGCCGACACCGACGTGCTGGAGGGGATCCGGCTGGTCCGGGCGGCCGGTGGCGTGCCGGTGTTCGCCCACGGCCTGGCCACCCGCCGCGGCCGGGTGGTCGACGACGCCGCGATCGCCGCGATGGCCGACGCCGGGCTGGTCGGGCTGGAGGTCGACCACCCCGACCACGACCCGGCCCAGCGCGAGCACCTGCGCGGCCTGGCCGCCGACCTCGGGCTGCTGGTCACCGGGTCCAGCGACCACCACGGCGCGAACAAGGCGACGCCGCTGGGCGCGTGCACCACCGACCCGGAGCAGTACGAGGCGCTGGTGGCCGCGTCCACCAGCAGCGTGCCCCTGGCCGGCTGAGGCGCCGCCGCCGGTTAGCGTGGCGGGGTGAGGCAGTCCGACGGCGCGCAGCTCGAGATGCCCGGCATGCCGCGCCGGCTGTTCCCCGCGACGCCGAGCAAGCTGGCCACCTTCGCCGACTGCCCGCGCCGCTACCGCTTCGCCTACGTCGACCGCCCGACGCCGCCCAAGGGCCCGCCGTGGGCGCACAACACGGTCGGCTCCGCCGTGCACGCCGCCCTGCGCTCGTGGTGGGACCTGCCGCGGGGCCGGCGCACCGCCGTCGCCGCCCGGCAGCTGCTCTACGGCGTCTGGTCGGCCAACGGCTTCCGCGACGACGAGCAGGCCGCCCGCTGGCGCGCCACCGCGGCCGGCTGGGTCACCGGCTACGTCGAGTCGCTGGACCCCGCCGAGGAGCCGGTCGGGCTGGAGCGGCAGGTCTCGTGCACCACCGAGCGGCTGGCACTGACCGGGCGGGTGGACCGCATCGACCAGCGCGGCGACGAGCTGGTCGTGGTCGACTACAAGACCGGCCGGGTGCCCAGCACCGACGACGAGGCGCGCGGGTCGGCGGCGCTGGCGGCCTACGTGCTGGGCGTGCGGCGCACGCTGCGCCGGCCGTGCAGCCGGGTCGAGCTGCACCACCTGCCCAGCGGCACGGTGGCCTCCTTCGAGCACACCGAGCGGTCGCTGGCCAACCACGTGCGCCGGGCCGAGGACGTCGCGGAGGACATCGCCGTCGCCACCCGGCGGATGGAGGACGGTGTGCCGCCGGACGAGGCGTTCCCCGCCGCCCCCGGCCGGCAGTGCGGCTGGTGCGACTTCCGGCCCAGCTGCCCGGTGGGGCAGGCGGCGACGCCGCCGCGGGAGACGTGGAGCTTCCTGCCCGCCGACGACGCCCCAGCCGAGATCTAGGCGCCGACCTCGACCGCGCCCGCCGTCCGCTCGAAGGCGGCGCGCCGGATCGGGGAGTGCCGGGCGCGGTCGGGCAGCGCGAGCATCCCGGTGCGGAACGCCCGCAGCGCCGCCGTCGCCGCGGTGTCGGTCAGCGTCAGCCCGGGCAGCGAGGCCATCCGGCGCGCCCACGGCGGCAGGGTGGCCACCGCCAGCGACGCCAGCGACCCCCAGGCCGGCCGGGCCGGGGTCAGGAACTGCACCCAGCGCGGCATCGGCGGGACGACGAGGAAGCGCCACGCCTCCCGCCCGGCCGCCGTGAGGGTGAGCTCGGGCCGGAGCCGCTCGAAGTAGCCGGCGAGCGCGGCCACCGAGTCGGGGGCGTCGGCGCGGTCGATCCCGATGAGCTCGGCGGCGGTGACCTGCTCGGCCACGTAGCGGTCGGCCTCCGCGGGGGTGACCACGCCCGTGCGGCGCGCCACGTCGAGCAGCGAGTCGACCTCGCAGTTGTGCACCCACAGCAGCAGGTCGGCGTCGTCGACGCGGTAGGTGCGGCCGGTGGTCTCCTCCGTGCCGCCCAGGCGCCGGTGCATGCCGCGGACCCGCCGCACGGCGCGCACCGCCTCGCGGCGGGTGCCGAAGGTCAGCGTGTCGACGTACTCGGCGGTGCGCACCAGCCGCTGCCACGGCGACGCGCGGAACACCGAGTTGCGGGCCACGCCGTCCATCGCGACCGGGTGCAGCGCCTGCAGCAGCAGCGCGCGCAGCCCGCCGACGCTGTAGACCGGGTCGGCGTGCACCCGCCAGGTGACGCTGTCGGGCCCGAAGAACCCGAGCAGGTCCTCCTCGGCGGTCCAGTCCCGCGCCGAGGGCCGGGCGCCGCTCACCGGGTCCCCTCCGGCACCGAGGACCAGAACGCCTCGAGCACCTCGAGCGTGCGGCGCGGGTTCTCGACGGCGGGGGAGTGGATCGCGCCCGCGATGACCTCGTGCCGGGCGCCGAGCCGCCGGGCCATGTCCGCCTGCACGTCCGTCGGCCAGGCGTCGTCGGCCACGCCGTAGGCCACCAGCACCGGCACGCCGGTGGCGGCCAGCTCGGCCACGCGGTCGGGCTCGGTGGTCATCGCGTCGGCCATGCCGCGCAGCCCCGCCGCGGTGTTGGCGAGGAACCGGCGGGCGTAGAACGCGCGGGTAGGGGCGGGCACCGCCTGGGCGCGCTCGTCGGTCATGGCCAGCTGCTCGAGCGTGGCGTACACGGCCGGGACGCCGCCGGAGTCCAGCAGCGGGCCGAGGTGCTCGAGCAACTCGGCGCGCAGGCCGCCCAGCCGGGAGGGGCCCGACCCGAGCAGGGTCAGCGACCGGAAGGCGCCGGGGTCGGCGAGGACGGCGCCGCGGCCGACCAGCCCGCCGAAGCTGTGCCCGAGCAGGTGCGGGGTGCCGGTCTCCTCGCGCAGCAGGGCGGCCACGGCGACGACGTCGGCGGCGAGCTCGGCGACCGAGTAGGCGGCCGGGTCGTCGGGGCCGGGGGACTCGTACTGCCCGCGCTGGTCGATCGCCACCACCCGGTAGCCGTCGGCGGCCAGCGGCGCGAGCAGCGGGGCGAAGTCCTCCTTGCTGCCGGTGTAGCCGGCGACCAGCAGCACGGTGCCGCTGCGCCCGTCGCCGCCGGTGTCCAGCGCGGCCAGCGGCCCGGCCCGCCCGGGGAGGGTGCGCGGCGTCGCGTCGTGGTCGGCGAGCTGGCGCAGGTCGTCGGCGGCGATGGCGAGGTCGGGGCTGTGCGAGGTGCCGGGCAGGACCATGGTCCCCAGTGAACCTCGCCCGCGGCGGCCGCGCCGCCGTGCGGGGGACTAGGCGTACCCGAGCACCCGGCCGGGGAGGGCGTAGACGAGCACCGGCCCGGCGACGGTGGCCCGCCCGCCCGGCGCCGGCGGGTCCTGCAGGGCCACCCGGGCGACCTCCGCGCCGGTGGCCGGGTCGCGCAGCACGAGCCCGTCGGGCTCGGGCACCCAGACGCCGGCCTGCCCGACCTCGCCCTTGCCGGCGGCGGACGCGGTGGGCAGGCCGAGGGCGGGCAGCGACCACAGCGTCGCGCCGCTCGTCCGGTCCAGCGCCCAGACGGTGCCGCGCGCCCACACCAGCGCGACGTCGCCGATCCCGGACTGCAGCACCGGATCGCCCTCCGCGCCGCCGTCGGTCGCGGCCGGGAGCGCGAGCTCCTGCAGCTGCGTGCCGTCGTCGGGGCGGTGGACCAGCAGGGCGTCGCCGGCGACCACGTCGACCAGCCGGTCCACGCCGGCCAGCCGCACCTCGGCGCCGTCCGCGACGGCCAGGTCGCGGGTCCAGCGGGCCTCGCCGGAGAAGGAGTCGAACAGCCGCAGCTGGACGGCGGCCGAGCCGGTGCAGCGCTGCAGCACCGCGACGCCGGCGCTGCCCGCGGCGGTGTCGAGCAGCGTGCAGCCGGACTCCGCCCCCGCCCGCCAGCGGACGTTGTCCCCGACCGGGTCGAGCACGACGACGCCGGTGTCGCTGCTGGCGAGGACCACCTGCTCGGCGCCGGTGACCGTGGCGTCGCCGCGCAGGCTCAGGTTGCGGGTCCAGGCGCGCACGCCGGTGGCCGCGGTGAGCGCCAGCGCCTCGTCGCAGCGGTCCGCGGTGCGGAAGACGGCGACGACGAGCCCGTCACTGGCGGAGAGCCCGCACAGCGCGGCGTCGGTGCGCCGGTAGTGCCAGGCCTCCTCGCCGGTGGCCGGGTCCAGCGCCGTGACACCGTCGGCGACGGGCACGACCACCCGGCCGCCCTCCACGACGGCGTCCGGCAGCGGGACGTCGACGTCGACCGACCAGGCGGGCGCGAGCTCACCGGCCGGCGCGGCGGTGGGGGCCGGCGGCTCCGCGGCGGTGGTGCTGTCGGTCGCGGCGACGCTCGACCCCCGCCACAGGAGGGTGGCGACGACGGCCAGCGCGAGGGTGGCCGCCGTCCAGACCCACACCCGCAGCGGCGGGGGACGCAGCGCCATGCAGCGTCTTACGCGGCGGACTCGGAGTCGCCGCCGTCGCCGTCCTGACCCTCGGCCCCGGAGGCGGCGGAGGCGGAGCGACCCCGGCCGCCGCGGCGGCGACGGCGCCGGCGCGGCGTGGCCGCACCCTCGCCGGACCCGTCGGTCGCGTCCCCGGCCGGGGCCGCGGGGGCCTCGCCGGACTCCGCCTCACCCGACGCGGTGTCGGCGGGCGCGGCGGCGACGGCCGTGTCGTCGGCGGAGGCCGCGGCACCGCCGCCGCGGGTGCGGCGGCGCGAGCGGGACCGGGCCGGGCGCTCGCCCTCGGTGCGGGACTCGTCCCGCGCGGGACCGCGGCCGGCGCCCTTCGTCTTCCTGCCGGTCTCGCCGAGGTCCTCGAGCACCTCGGCGTCGAGGCCCTCGCGGGTCCGCTGCGCGCGCGGCAGCCGGCCCCGGGCGCCCTCGGGGACGTCGAGGTCGGTGTAGACCCACGGCGAGGTCGAGTAGGTCTCCGGCGGGTCCACGAACGGCAGGTCCAGCGCCTTGTTGATCAGCTGCCAACGCGGGATGTCGTCCCAGTCGACCAGCGTGACGGCGACGCCCTCGCGCCCGGCGCGGCCGGTGCGGCCGATCCGGTGCACGTAGGTCTTCTCGTCCTCGGGGCACTGGTAGTTGACGACGTGGCTGACGCCGGTGACGTCGATGCCGCGGGCGGCGACGTCGGTGGCGACCAGGACGTCGACCTTGCCGCTGCGGAAGGCGCGCAGCGCCTGCTCGCGGGCGCCCTGGCCGAGGTCGCCGTGGACGGCGGCGGCCGCGAACCCGCGGTCGACCAGCTCGTCGGCGACCTTCTGCGCGGTGCGCTTGGTGCGGCAGAAGACCATCGCCAGGCCGCGGCCGCGGGCCTGCAGCACGCGGGCGAGCAGCTCGGGCTTGTCGAGGTTGTGCGCCCGGTACACGAACTGCGTCGTCTGCGGGACGGTCGAGCCCTCGTCGTTGCCGTGCGCCCGGATGTGCGTCGGCTGGGTCATGAACGACCGCGACAGGGTGACGATGGGGCCGGGCATGGTGGCCGAGAACAGCATCGTCTGCCGCTGGGTCGGGACCATGCCGAGGATCCGCTCGATGTCGGGCAGGAAGCCCAGGTCGAGCATCTCGTCGGCCTCGTCGAGGACCAGGACGCGGACCTTGCCGAGAACGAGGTGGCCCTGCTCGGCCAGGTCCAGCAGCCGGCCGGGGGTGCCGACGACGACCTCGACGCCGGCCTGCAGCGCGGACACCTGCGGCTCGAACGCGCGGCCGCCGTAGATGGCCTGCACGCGGATGCCGCGCTTGGCGCCGGCGGTGCCGAGGTCGCGGGCGACCTGGACGCACAGCTCGCGGGTGGGGACGACGACCAGCGCCTGCGGGACGCCGTCGCCGCCCTCCGCGGCGGGGACGACGCGCTGCAGCAGCGGGACGCCGAAGCCGAGGGTCTTGCCGGTGCCCGTGCGGGCCTGCCCGATGAGGTCGTTGCCGGCCAGCGCCAGCGGGAGGGTGAGCTCCTGGATCGCGAAGGTCCGGGTGATGCCGGCCTCGGCCAGCGCCGCGACGACGTCGGGGTGGACGTCGAAGTCGCTGAACAGCGGCGCGGTCTCCTCGACGGGGGCGCCGCCGAGCGCCTCGACGGTCTGCTCGACCTGCTCGGGGGCCGGCGCGCCGGTCTCGGCGTGCTCGAGCTCGGTGCCCGGCGTGGGGGTGTTCTCGGTTGGGGTGTTCTCGATGGAGGTCAGTGCTCTCGCCTCTGGTCGGCTGGGGGAGCTGCCGGGGGCGACGGCGTCGTCGCCCGGGCGCTCCGCGGTCGGGTGTCGCGGGATGCGTTCCAGCGCCGACGCGGCCAGCGGACCGGGGAGGACCGGGACGCACCCGGTGCCCGGTCGGGGCTCCTCAGGGCGTCGTCCGACGTTCGTCAGCGCACAGATACCAGCGAGCCTGGCGGCCCGCCTGTTCCCCATGCTAGCGCGGACAGCGGCTAGCCTCGGTCGCCGCGCGGCCCCGTCCGCCCCGACACCACCCGGAGGTGGCACGTGACCACGGTCGACACCCGAGCCGTCGTCGACCTGCTCGGCGTGCTCGCCTACGCGGAGCTGACCGCGTTCGACCGGCTGGCCGAGGACGCGCGGATGGCGCCGACCCTGGCCGGCCGCGCCGCGCTGGCGCGCATGGCCGCCGCGGAGATGGGCCACCACGACCGGCTGGCGCAGCGGCTGACCGAGCTCGGCGCGGAGCCGACCGAGGCGATGCGCCCGTTCGTCGCCGCGCTCGACGGCTTCCACGAGGGCACCCGGCCGCGCACCTGGCTCGAGGGCCTGGTGAAGGCCTACGTCGGCGACGGCCTGGCCGCCGACTTCTACCGCGAGATCGCGGGCTCCCTGCCCGAGCCGGACCGGTCGCTGATCCTCGAGGTGCTCGCCGACACCGGCCACGCCGACTTCGCCGTCCGCGAGGTCCGGGCCGCGATCGCCGCGCAGCGGACGCTGGCCGGCCGGCTCGCGCTGTGGGGGCGCCGGCTGGTGGGGGAGGCGATCTCCCAGTCGCAGGCGGTCATCGCCGAGCGGGACGGCCTGGCCCGGCTGATCATCGGCGGCACCGGCGACCTGACCGGCGTCGTCCGGCTGGTGGACCGCATCACCGCCGCGCACACCGAGCGCATGAAGACCCTCGGCCTCAACCCGTGAGGCCGTGACAATGCGATCCTCCCGGATCGCACCGCGGCCACGTGCCCGGAAGGACCCCGCTGCCCCCCACGCCTCGCACGCTCGGCGCGGGCCCCTGCACCGGGGCCGATGTGTCGAACTCCCCGCGGTGACACGACGACGGGGCGCCCCCGCGGGATGCGGGGACGCCCCGTCGGGACGTGCGGGTCTCAGGCGCCGGCGACGAAGCCCACCCGGCGCTGGTCGGCCTGGGCGATCTCGACGTAGGCGATCCGGTCGACCGGGACGAGGACACGGCGGCCCCGCTCGTCCTCCAGGGTCAACAGCCCGTCCTTCGTGCCGCCGGACACGGCGGCGGCCACGTCGGCAGCGATCTCGTCAGGGGTCTTCGGGCTGTCGACGACCAGCTCCCGGGGGGAGTGCTGGACACCGATCTTGACTTCCACGGGGGATGCCTCCTCGGGTTGCACGGCTGCCGACCACGCTAGTCCAGCGCGGGGTCCCCGGCCCCGGCGTGCGCCTGTGCCCTCAGCGAACAGGCACGGCGCGGGACCGGATCAGCTCGCGGCCGGCTCGCCCTCGACCCGCGGGAAGCGGGAGATGCCCCGCCAGGCCAGCGCGGACATCAGCGACACCGCCTCGTCGCGGGACACCGTGCCCTTCTGCGCCAGCCACCAGCGGGCGCTGGTCTCGGCCAGGCCGGTCAGCCCCGAGGCCAGCAGGTGCGCCTGCTCCGGGGAGCTGCCGGTGTCGCCGGCGATGACCTCGGCGATCGCCTCGACGCACGCCCGGTTGCCGCGGTCGACCAGGGCGCGCACGTCGTCGTCGTTGCGCAGGTCGGACTCGAAGACCAGCCGGAACGCGCCGCCCTCGGCGTCGATGAAGTCGAAGTAGGCGCCGACGGCGCCGTGCACGCGCTGCCGGTTGTCCTCGGTGCCGGCCATCGCCTCGCGCACCCGGTCGGTGAGCTCGGTGACCTGCTGCTCGAGCAGCGCCAGGTAGAGCTCCCGCTTGCCCGGGAAGTGCTGGTAGAGGACGGGCTTGCTGACGCCGGCGCGGTCGGCGATGTCGTCCATCGCGGCGGCGTGGAAGCCGTGCGCGACGAAGACCTCCTGGGCGGCCTGCAGCAGTTGCAGCCGGCGGGCGCCGCGGGGCAGCCGCGACGTGCGGCGGACGGGGGCCGGTCGGGAGGACTGCATGGTCCCGGGGATGTTACCGGCGGGTCACCGGCTCCACGCGACACCTCCGGCTGGCATACCGTTCGCCGCGTGCCCGAGGTCCGTCGTGTGCGCCGCCGCCCGCCGGCGCCCCCGTCGATCGCCCCGTCGTCCACCGCCCGGCTCTCGACGGCGCCCTTGCCCGTCCCGGACGCGCCGCCGGACGCCTGGCCCGGCGAGGAGCTGCCGGTCAGCGGTGGCAGCGTGTACGTCCGCACCACCCCGTGGGCCGGGGTGCCAGGGGCGCCACGGGAGCGCGCGCTGTACGTCCACGGCCTGGGGGGCGCGTCCACCAACTGGACCGACCTCGCGGCGCTGCTCGCCGTCCGCTGCGCGGGGTGGGCGGTGGACCTGCCGGGGTTCGGCCGCTCGCAGCCGCCGACCGGCGGGTCGTACTCCATCCGCGGGCACGTGCGCGCGGTGGTCGAGGTCCTCGAGCACGTCCGGGACCAGCCCGGCGACGGGCAGGGCGGGCCGGTACACCTGCTCGGCAACAGCCTCGGCGGCCTGGTCAGCCTGCTGGTGGCCGCCCGCCGGCCGGACCTCGTCGCGTCACTGACGCTGGTCTCCCCGGCGATGCCGGTCTACCGCGTGCCGCAGGCGTTCAGCCGCGCGCTGCTGCTGCTCCTGCTGCCGGGCGTGCCGGGCGTCGCCGAGCGACGGCTGGCGGGCGTGACGCCGGAGCAGTCGGTGCGCGGCATGCTGCAGATGTGCTTCGGCGAGCCCGCGCGGGTACCGCCGGAGCGGATCGACGCCGCCGTCGAGGAGACCCGCGAGCGGGCGCGGCAGGAGTGGGCCAACCGGGCGCTGACCCGCAGCATGCGCGGCCTGATCACCTCCTACCTGCGGGTGGGCCGGGCCAACGCCTGGCGGCTGGCCCGCGCGCTGCGGATGCCGACGCTGGTGGTGTGGGGCGACCGCGACCGGCTGGTCGACCCGCGGCTGGCCCCGCGGGTGGCGGCGGCCGTCCCCGACGCCCGGCTGCTGGTCCTGGAGACCGTCGGCCACGTGGCGATGCTCGAGGCGCCGGAGGAGACCGCCCGGGCGGTACTCGGCCTGCTCGAGGACCTCGACGCCGGGGACCGCGCTGACGGCGACCTCGACGCCGGGGACCGTGACGGCGCCACCGGGGCCGAGGAGGACGACGAGCCGGAGGCGCGCGCGGGCTGAGCCGGGCCGCGCGACGCGCCACCAACGGGTCGCACGGGTCTCGTGTGACGCGTGAGAACCTGACCTGGACGCGCGGTGACGCCGCCCGCGACACTGCGTGACCGGAAGGACGACCGGCGGCCCCCCGGCCGCGAGGCCCGACACGGCGAGGAGGCGGCACCGTGGCAGGTCCTCCGCCCGGCCGGCCCCCCGGGGCCCGGACCGGGAGGGAACCGGCTCGCGGGCTCCCGCCGCTCCCGCCGCTGCCCTCCCGCCCGGCGTCCGCGCGCCCGCCGTCGCCCGCGGCCGACCGCCGCGACGCGCCGGCCCGGTCCCGCTCCCCGCGCCCCGCGGAGCCGGAGGTGCGTCCCGGCGCCGGCCGCCGGGACGCGCGGCCGCAGCGGCGCCGGCGCGGCCCGGTGGGCCGGTTCGTGGCCCGCTGGGGCTGGCGCGCCTACGCGATCCCGCTGCTCGTCGTGGCCACCGTGCTGACGGTGCTCGACCTGCTCGGCCCGGGCACGCCGGCGCGGGTGGGCGCGACCGCCGGCAGCACGGGGTCGGTGGCCCCGACGGCGACCTCCTCGTCGGCGGCCTCCTCGACGCCGGGCACGACCCCGACGGGCACCCCCGCGCCCACCGCGCCCGCCGAGGGCGACGCCGGCCCGACCGGCCTGCCGGCGCCGGCGGCCGGCACGTACGTGGAGCAGGGCGCGGGCACCGTGGCGCTCGTCCCCGGCAGCTCGGGGGTGTACGGCACCGGGCCGCTGCAGCGCTTCGTCGTCGAGGTGGAGGACGGCATCGGCGTCGACGGCGCGGCGTTCGCGGCCGCGGTGGAGGCCACCCTCGGCGACCCCCGATCGTGGGGGAGCGGCGGCCGGATGTCCTTCCAGCGCGTCGACACCACCGACGCCGGCGCCTACGACTTCCGGGTCAGCCTGGTCAGCCCCGGCAGCATGGAGCGCTACTGCCCGGGCGTGGGCACCGGCGGCTACACCTCCTGCCGCTACGGCGAGCGCGCGGTCATCAACCTGGCCCGCTGGGAGACCGCCGTCCCCGACTACCAGGGCGACGTCGCCACCTACCGCCAGTACGTCGTCAACCACGAGGTCGGGCACGCGCTGGGCAACGGCCACCAGGACTGCCCCGGTCCCGGCCAGGTCGCCCCCGTGATGCAGCAGCAGACCCTCGGCCTCGAGGGCTGCGTGAAGAACGCCTGGCCCTTCCCCTGACCTGGGGCGCGGAGCCCTCCCGCCGGGCGCGGGCCGGGTCTACCCTCCGGGGCCGGCGCGCCGGGGAGTCTGGTCGGCAGTGGTGATCCCGACGAGCCGATCGGATGACCATGACGACTCCGGACGTCCCCGCAGTCCTGCTGGACTCCCTCGGCAAGCGCTTCGGCGCCACCGAGGCGGTCGTCGACCTCTCCCTGACCGTCCCGCCCGGTGAGGTCTTCGGATTCCTCGGGCCCAACGGGGCCGGCAAGTCCACCACCGTCCGCATGCTGCTCGGGCTGCTGCGGCCGACGACCGGCCGCGCCGAGGTGTTCGGGCACCCGGCGGCCGACGTCGCGGAGGCACACAGGCACCTCGCGTACGTGCCGGCCGACGTCGCGCTGTGGCCGTCGCTGACCGGCCGGGAGTGCCTGGACCTGCTGGCCGGGGTGGGCCCGGGCACCGACGCCGCCTACCGCGACGAGCTCGTCGAGCGGTTCGCCCTCGACGTCGGCAAGCGGGCCCGCGCCTACTCGACGGGCAACCGGCAGAAGGTCGCCCTCGTCGCCGCGTTCGCCACCCGCGCCCCGCTCCTGGTCCTCGACGAGCCGACCAGCGGCCTGGACCCGCTCATGGAGCGGGAGTTCCGCGCCTGCATCGCCGAGGCCGCCGCCCGCGGGCAGGCGGTCTTCCTCAGCTCCCACCAGCTCGCCGAGGTCGAGGCGGTGTGCAGCCGGGTCGGGATCCTGCGGGCCGGCCGGCTGGTGGAGGTCGCAGGCCTGGCGGAGCTGCGCCGGCTGCGCCGCTCGGAGGTGACCGTGCAGCTCGCCGGCCCCGCGCCCGGCCTCGCCCGGCTCGCCGAGCTGCCCGGGGTGGCCGACGTCCGGTGGACGACGCCGCTGGAGGTCACCCTCGCGCTCACCGGCCCGCCCGGCCCGGTGCTGCGCGTCCTCGGCGACGCCGACGTCGTGCGCCTCGACGTCCGCGAGCCGTCGCTGGAGGAGATCTTCCTCGACTACTACGGGCGGGCGGCGTGACGACCCGCACCGTGCCGCGCGCGGTCCCCGGCCGGCGTCCCGCCGTCGCCCCGGCGCGGCCGGCGACGGCGGTCCGGCGGGTGGCGGTCCGCTCGGTGCTCCGGGGGACCGTGGTCGTCGCGCTGCTGTGCGGCGGGCTGACCGCGTTCGTCGCGCAGCAGTACCGCCAGACCCTCAGTGGCGCGGTCGGCCTGGACTCGCTCGCCGCGCTGGCCGACAACCCCGCGATCCGCACGCTGTTCGGGCCGCCGCTCGCCCTCGACGACGCCGGCGGCTTCACCGTCTGGCGCACCGGCACGGTCGCGCTGGTGCTGGCCGGCGTCTGGGCCGCGCTGGCCGGGACGCGGCTGACGCGCGGCGAGGAGGAGGCCGGGCGGGCCGACCTCCTGCTCGCCGGCCGGGTCCGGCTCGCCACGCTGGCCCGGACCGCGCTCGGGGTCCTGCTCGGGGCGGGTGCCGTGGTCGGCGCGGCCGTCGTCGCGGGGATGCTGCTCGCCGGGACCGCGCCGGCCGGGGCGGCGCTGTTCGGCGCCGTCGTGGGCGGCACCGCCATGGCCGGCGGCGCGCTCGGCGTGCTGGCCGGGCAGCTGCTGGCCGAGCGGCGGTCCGCCACGGGCCTCGCCGTCGCCGTCGTGCTCGCCGGCCTGCTCGCCCGGATGGCGGGCGACGGCGTGGCCGCGCTGTCCTGGCTGCAGTGGGCGAGCCCGTTCGGGCTGCTCGGCCGCGTGGCGCCCTACGCCGCCGACCGGGGGGCGCCGCTGCTCGTCCTGGCGGTCCTCGTGGCCGTGCCCGCCGTGCTGGCCGTCGCCCTGTCCGGCTCGCGCGACGTCGGCGCCGGCCGGTGGCACCGGGCCGACCGGGCGCACGCGCCGAGCCGGCTGCTGCGCTCGCTGCCCGGGCTCGCGGTGCACCGCACCCGCCGGCCGACGGCGACCTGGTCCCTCGGCGTCGCCGCCTACTTCCTGCTCATCGGCCTGCTCGCGACCGCGATGGTCGACTTCCTGCGGCAGAACCCGGTCTTCGCGGAGATGGCGGCCGCCGCCGGGTTCGACCGGCTGGCCTCGGTGCAGGGCTACGCGGCGTCGCTGTTCACCCTGCTGGCGGTGCCCGTCGGGGCGTACGCCGCCGCGCGGGTGGCGGCCGTCGCCGCCGACGAGACGTCGGGCCGGCTCACCCTGCTCTACAGCCGGCCGGTCGGGCGGGTGCGCTGGGTGGCCTGGGAGACGGGTGCGGTCGCGACCGGTGCCGTGGTCGTCGCCGCGGCCGCCGGGACGGCCACCTGGGCGGGCGCCGCCTGGGTCGGCGCCGGCCTGGGACTCGGCGAGGCGCTGGCCGGCGCCCTGTCGGTCGTCCCCGTGGCGCTGCTGTGCCTGGGCGCGGCGCTGTTCGCGCTGGGCTGGCTGCCGTCGGCCGTGCTCGCCGTCGGCGTGCTGCCCGCGGCCGGCGGCTACCTGCTGCTGGTCCTCGCCGACAGCTTCCGGTGGCCGGGGTGGGTCCGGGGGACCTCGCCGTTCGCGCACCTCGCGGCGGTGCCCGCCGAACCGTTCGACGTGGCCGGGGCGGCCGGGATGCTCGCCGTCGCGGCGGTGCTGGCGGCCGCCGGGCTGGCCCGGTACGCCCGGAGGGACCTCGAGGGCTGAGGACCCTGCGGGCTGAGGGACCTCCGGGCCGGGGGAACAAGGCGTCCTGTCACGCTGTTGTGCGCACGAAACACCGGCCAGGGCCGGAGTCCGCGACCCCTGAGGAGCAAGCGTGTCCCTGCCACCCCTGGTGGAGCCCGCCGCCGACCTGTCGATCGACGAGGTCCGCCGCTACAGCCGCCACCTGATCATCCCGGACGTCGGGATGGACGGGCAGAAGCGGCTCAAGAACGCCAAGGTGCTCGCCGTCGGCGCCGGTGGCCTGGGCTCGCCGGTGCTCATGTACCTGGCCGCCGCGGGCGTCGGCACGCTCGGCATCGTCGAGTTCGACGTCGTCGACGAGTCCAACCTGCAGCGGCAGATCATCCACGGGCAGTCCGACGTCGGCCGGTCGAAGGCCGAGAGCGCGCGCGACTCCATCAAGGAGATCAACCCGCTGATCGACGTCCGGCTGCACGAGACCCGCCTGGACAGCGACAACGTCCTCGAGATCTTCAGCCAGTACGACCTCATCGTCGACGGCACCGACAACTTCGCCACGCGCTACCTGGTCAACGACGCGTGCGTGCTGCTGGACAAGCCCTACGTGTGGGGCTCGATCTACCGCTTCGACGGGCAGGTCTCGGTCTTCTGGAACGAGCACGGGCCCAACTACCGCGACCTGTACCCGGTGCCCCCGCCGCCCGGGATGGTCCCCTCCTGCGCCGAGGGCGGCGTGCTCGGCGTGCTGTGCGCCACCATCGGCGCCATCCAGGCCACCGAGGCGGTGAAGCTCATCACCGGCATCGGCGAGACGCTGCTCGGCCGGCTCATGGTCTACGACGCCCTGGAGATGACCTTCCGCACGATCAAGGTGCGCAAGGACCCCGAGGCCGAGCCGATCACCGGGCTCATCGACTACGAGGCCTTCTGCGGCGTCGTCTCCGTCGAGGCCCAGGAGGCCGCGGCCGGCTCGACGATCACGGTCGACGAGCTCAAGGACATGATGGACGCGGGCAAGGACTTCGAGCTGATCGACGTCCGCGAGCCCAACGAGTACGAGATCGTGTCGATCCCCGGCGCGACGCTCATCCCCAAGGACGAGATCCTCTCCGGCCGCGCGCTGGCGCAGCTGCCGAACGACAAGCCGATCGTGCTGCACTGCAAGACCGGCGTCCGCTCGGCCGAGGTGCTCGCCGCGGTCAAGAACGCCGGCTTCAGGGACGCCGTGCACGTCCAGGGCGGCGTGACGGCGTGGGCCACGCGCATCGACAAGACCCTGCCGACCTACTGACGAAGGACCCCCTGCCCCCCGCCACTCGCAGGCTCGCGGCGGGACCCTGCAGGGGCCGTTCCAGCACGTCACCGAGGGCCCGGAACCCGTCACGGGTGCCGGGCCCTCGGCGTCCGTGTTGACTGGTCCGGTGCCCGACCCGACGACGTCCCCGACCGAGCTGCTGGAGCTCTTCCAGCGCGCCCAGGCCACGTTCACCGACCGCGTCGACGCGGTCGAGCCCGGACAGTGGGACCTCGAGGCGCTGCCCGGCTGGACCGTGGCCGACCTGGTCGCGCACCTGGTCGGCGAGGCGCACTGGGTGCCCGGCCTGCTGGCCGGCGAGCCCTTCGACGACGTCGCCGCGCGCGTGCCGGCCGGGACCGGGGCGCTGCTCGGCGACGACCCGCTCACCGCGTGGGAGACCGTCGCGGACGAGGCGCTGGCCGCCGTCGCCACCGCCGACCTGGACGCCTGCACCGTGCACCTGTCCCGCGGCCCGACGCCGGCGTGGGAGTACGTCGAGGAGCTCACCGCCGACCTCACCGTGCACGCGTGGGACCTCGCCCGCGTGACCGGCGGCGACGAGCACCTGGACCCGGCGCTCGTCCGCGCAGCGGAGGCGCTGGCCGGGCGGCTGCCCGCGGACGGCGTGCCCGGCCTCTTCGCGCCGGCGGTCGAGCCGCCCGACGGCGCCGGCCCACAGCAGCGCCTGCTCGCCCGCTTCGGCCGCCGGGCGTAGCCCGCCCGACGCGTCGGAGGGGACTGCCGCGGCCGACGTCTCCCTATCCTCCGGGGCACGTCAGCGGGAGGTGCCCATGAGTCAGCCGCCCTACGGTCCGCCCGGCCAGCCGGGTCCGTACGGCCAGCCGGGCCAGCCGGGTCCGTACGGCCAGCCGGGCCAGCCGGGTCCGTACGGCCAGCCGGGCCAGTACGGCCAGGGCCAGCCGCCGCAGTACGGCCCCCACGGGCAGCCGGGGCAGTACGGGCCGCCGGGCCAGTACGGGCCGCCGGGGCAGTACGGGCCGCCCGGAGGCCCGGGGCCGGGACGCAACCGGCGCGGGCTGGTCGTCGGCCTCGTGGCCGGCCTGGTCGTGCTGGTCGTCGCCGCGGTCGCCCTGTTCTTCGTCCTCCGGGACGACGACCCGGCCCCGGCGGCCGGCGCCACGACCACGTCGACCGGCTCGTCGGAGGCCGGCACGTCGTCGCGCCCGTCCTCGAGTGCGCCGTCCTCGTCGACCAGCGCGCCTCCGACGACGGGTGGGTCCGGGCCCGGCGGGGACCTGCTGGCGATCCTCCCGGCCGACTTCCCCGACTGCACGGAGGCCGCGCTCGCCGGCGACGGCGACGTCGCCCACGCGTCGTGCGGCCCGAGCACCACCCAGCCCGGTCCGCAGCAGGCCGAGTTCTTCCAGTACCCCGACAAGGCGACGATGGACTCGGTCTTCACGGACGACGCCTCGGGGCAGGGGCTGGCGCAGCTCCCCCAGGGGCAGGACTGCACCGCGACGACCGGCATCGGCACGTGGGGCGGCGGGAGCAACAGCGGCCTGGTGGCGTGCGCCATCGACACCGAGAACAACGCGGTGGTCATCACCTGGACCGACGACGCGGCGCTCGTCGAGGGCATCGTCGGGGCGCCGGGCGCCACGCAGGCCGACCTCGCCGCGCTCTACACCTGGTGGCAGGCGAACAGCGACTACCGGCTGTGAGGCCACCGGCGTCCGGGGACCCGCGCCGCCCGTCGGACGCGGACGCCGCCGACGTCGACGAGGCGGTGTACGACGCCGTCGAGTCGATCCCGCCGGGCCGGGTGAGCACCTACGGGGCGATCGGCCGGCTGGTCGGCGTCGGGCCGCGCCGGGTGGCCCGCGCGCTGTCCGCCGGGGGCGGCGGGGCGGCCGTGCCCTGGTACCGGGTGGTCCGCGCCGACGGCACGTGCGCCGAGCCCGTGCGGGTGCGCCAGCTGGAGCTGCTGGCCGGGGAGGGCGTGCCGGTGCGCGACGGCCGGGTGGACCTGGCCGCCGTCGCCTGGCCCTGACGGGGACCGCCGACCAGGGTGGGCCCGTGGCTCCGCTGCTGTACTCCGCGACCGCGTCGCTGGACGGCTTCATCGCCGGGCCGGGCGGCGACATGTCCTGGCTGACCCCGCACCTGGGCGGGCCGAACCCGACGGCGGACCGACTGGTGGCCCGCGTCGGCGCGATGGTGGTCGGCGCCCGCACATTCGGCGGCGACGACCCGAACCGGGGCATCGAGCAGGAGGGCGCCTTCGGCGGCCAGTGGTCGGGGCCGGTCGTCGTCCTCACCCACCGGCCGCCGGCCGGAGCGCCCGACGGCGTGACGTTCACCGACGACCTGCACCGCGCCGTCGACCTGGCCCGCGAGGCGGCCGGGGACGACTACGTCAACGCGCTGGGCGCCGACGTCGCGCGGCAGCTGCTCGAGGCCCGGCTGCTCGACGAGGTGCTGCTGTTCTTCGCGCCGGTCCTGCTCGGCGACGGCGTCCGGGTGTTCGAGCACCCCGGCGGGACGCAGGTGCTGCTGGACCGCCTCCCCGGGGAGACCGAGCACTGGTACCGGGTCCGGTACCCGCCCGCGTGACCAAGCGCTCTGCGGCGCTGTCGGTGAGTCGTGGTGTCATCGGAGGGTGGCACTGCGGGGGGACGAGGGTGCGCCGGTCTACCGGCTCGTGCAGCCGCACCGGGAGCCGGTGGCGCCGCCGCGGCTGGACCCCACCCAGCAGGCCGTCGTCGACCACGCCGGCGGCCCGCTGCTGGTGCTCGCCGGCCCCGGCACCGGCAAGACGACGACGATCGTCGAGGCCGTCGCCGCCCGGATCGACCGCGGCGTCGACCCCGAGCAGGTCCTGGTCCTGACCTTCAGCCGCAAGGCCGCCACCGAGCTGCGCACCCGGATCACCGCGCGGGTCGCCCGCACCATCCGCGAGCCGCTGGCCCGCACCTTCCACTCCTACGCGTACGGCGTGCTGCGCCGCGCGGCGCTGCTGCGCGGCGAGGCCCCGCCCCGGCTGCTCACCGCCGCCGAGCAGGACGCCGTCGTCGCCGAGCTGCTGCGCGGCGACCTGGCCGGGGAGGGCGCGGTGCAGTGGCCGGCGTCCCTGCTGCCGGCGCTGGCCACCGCCGGGTTCCGCGGCGAGCTGCGCGAGCTGCTGCTGCGGGCCACCGAGCGCGGCGTGGACCCCGAGCTGCTGGCCCAGTGGGCCCGGGAGACCGGCACCGACGCGTGGCTGCACGCCGCGGCGTTCCAGGAGCAGTACGAGGCGGTCACCGCCTTCTCCACGGCCGGCGGCGGCGACGCCTCCGGCTACGACCCCGCCGAGCTCGTCCGGGCTGCGATCGCCGAGCTGGAGGACGACCCCGAGCTGCTGCGCCAGGAGCGCGCGCGGGCCCGCTGGCTGTTCGTCGACGAGTACCAGGACACCGACCCCGCCCAGGTCGAGCTGCTGGAGCTGCTCGCCGGGGGCGGCGGTGACCTGGTCGTCGTGGGCGACCCCGACCAGGCGATCTACGCCTTCCGCGGCGCCGAGCCGCGCGGGATCGTCGAGTTCCCCGACCGGTTCCGCACCGTCGACGGCCGGCCCGCGCCGCGGCTGTCGCTCGGCGTCTGCCGCCGCTCGGGCCCGGCGCTGCTCGACGTCAGCCGCCGCGTCGCCGAGGCGCTGCCCGGCCCGTGGGAGCACCGCCGCCTGCAGCCGGCCGACGGCGCCGACCCGGGCAGCGCCGAGGTGCACGTGTTCGGGTCGGCCGCCGTCGAGGCCGCCCACGTCGCCGACACCCTGCGCCGCGCCCACCTCGTCGACGGCGTCCCGTGGTCGGACATGGCCGTCGTCGTCCGCACCGTGCTGGCCGTCGGCCCGCTGCGGCGCGCGCTGACCTCGGCGGGCGTGCCGGTCGAGGTGTCCACCGACGACCTGCCGCTGGCCGCGCAGCCGGCCGTCGCGCCGCTGCTGGCGGCGCTGACCGCGCTGCTGCCCCGGCCCGGGGACGAGCCCGGCGCGCTGGCCCTCGACGAGCCCGGCGCCGAGGCACTGCTCGCCTCCCCGCTCGGCGGCGCCACGGTCCTCGACCTGCGCCGGCTCCGCCGGGCGGTGCGGATCGCGCAGGCCCGGCGCGGCGTCGACGCCGACGAGCGCGGCACGCCGCTGGCCACCGCGCTGGCCGACGCGCCGCTGTTGGAGGAGCTGCCCGAGGCGGTGGCCCGCCCGGCCCTCCGGGTGGCCGGGGTGCTCGCCGCCGGCCGGGTCGCGCTCGCCCGCGACGGGTCGGCCGAGGACGTGCTGTGGGCGATGTGGCAGCGCAGCGGCCTGGCCGGCCGGTGGGCGCGGGCCAGCGCCGCCGGGGGAGCCGCGGGAGCCGCCGCCGACCGCGACCTCGACGCCGTCGTCGCGCTGTTCGACGCCGCGGCCGGGTTCGTCGACCGGCTGCCGTCGGCCACCGTCGGCGCGTTCGTCGAGCACCTGTCGGCCCAGGAGCTGCCCGGCCTCACCGGCGCCGAGCGCGACGCCGCCACCGACGCCGTCCGGCTGCTCACCGCGCACGCGTCCAAGGGCCTGGAGTGGGACGTCGTGTGCGTCGCCGGCGTGCAGGAGGGGATCTGGCCCGACCTGCGCGACCGCGGCACGCTGCTCGGCACCGAGCTGCTGGTCGAGCGGGTGGCCGGCATCGACGGCACGTCGGTGGACCGGCGCACGCAGATGCTGGCCGAGGAGCGGCGGCTGTTCTACGTCGCCGCCACCCGCGCCCGGAAGCGGCTGGTGGTCACCGCCGTCGAGGGCGCGCTGGACGGTCCCGACGCGGGCGCCACCGCCTCCCGCTTCCTCGACCTCGTCGTCGCCCCGCCCGACGACGGCCGGCCGCTCACGCCGCTGCCGCGCTCGCTCACGCTGCCCGCGCTGGTGGCCGAGCTGCGCCGGGCGGTCAGCGACTCGCAGACCGACCCGGCCCGCCGCTCGGCGGCCGCGGCGGTGCTGCGCCGGCTGGCCGCCGAGGGCGTGCCCGGCGCCGCCCCGGAGGACTGGTGGGGCCTGGCGCCGCTGTCCGACGACGCCCCGCTGGTGCCCGACGACGAGGTGGTGCGGGTGCGCCCCTCGGCGATCGAGACCTTCCAGCGCTGCCCGCTCACGTGGGTGCTCGGCGCGGTCGGCGCCGAGGCCGCCCCGGAGTCCCACCGCACGGTCGGCTCGGCGGTGCACGCGGTCGCGCAGAAGGTGGCCGAGGGGCTGCCGCCCACCGAGGCGCGGGCCGCGCTGGCCGAGGAGCTCGACGCCCTCGACCTCGGCCCCGGCTGGGCCGACCAGCGGCAGCGGGTCGCCGCCCGCGACATGCTCGAGCGCTTCCTCGGCTGGCACGCCGCCAACCGCCGCGAGCTGCTCGCCGCCGAGGCCGACTTCGACGTCACCGTCGGCCGGGCGCGCATCCGCGGCCAGGTGGACCGGCTGGAGCGCGACGCGGCGGGCCGGCTGGTCGTCGTCGACCTCAAGACCGGCCGCACGCACGCCAAGGAGGTCGACACCCACGGGCAGCTGGCCGCCTACCAGGTGGCGGTGGCCGCCGGCGCGTTCGGCGACCACGGCAGCGCCCCCGGCGGGGCGTCGCTGCTGCAGGTGGGTACCGGGACGAGGGCCAAGGAGCAGGCGCAGGACGCGCTGCCGCCGGACGTGCCGCTGGGGGAGACGTGGGCGGGGCAGCTGGTCGCCGAGGTCGGCGAGGGCATGGGCGCGGCCACCTTCGAGGTGCGCACCGGCAGCCACTGCGGGCGCTGCCCGGCGCGGCGCAGCTGCCCGCTGCACGAGCGCGGCCGGCAGGTCACCGCGTGACCCGGTGGGGACACCGGTGAGCCGCCGCACGCCCACGCCCGACGAGCAGCTCTCCTTCGACGACCTCCTGGGCCCGGCGGCCGCCGAGCCGGTCCAGCCGAGGCGGCTGCTCGACCCGGCCGAGGTGGCCGCCCGCTGCGGGCTGTCCTACGCGCCCTCGCCCGAGCAGGCCGGCGTGGTGTCCGCCGCCGCCGACCGGCCGCTGGTCGTCGTCGCCGGGGCCGGGTCGGGCAAGACCGAGACGATGGCCGCCCGCGTGTGCTGGCTGGTCGCCAACGAGCTGGTCGCCCCGGAGGAGATCCTCGGGCTCACGTTCACCCGCAAGGCGGCCAGCGAGCTCAACGAGCGGATCCGGCTGCGGCTGAACGCGCTCGCCCGCCACCCCGAGACCGACCCGCAGCTGAGGGAGCGGCTGGGCGTCGCGATGCCGACGGTGTCGACCTACCACGGGTACGCCGCCTCGCTGGTCTCCGAGCACGGCCTGCGGATCGGCGTCGAGCCCGGCGCGGGCGTGCTCGGCCCGGCCATGTGCTGGGGGCAGGCGGCCGCCGTCGTGTCCGGCTGGACGGGCGACATGGACGACGTCCCGCTGAGCCCGCTGACCACCACCGAGGACGTGCTGGCGCTGGCCGCCGAGCTCGGCGAGCACGACGTCAGCCCCGCGGCGCTGCGGACCTGGACCGCGCGCCTGGAGACGCAGGTCGCCGGCTACCCCGACGCGAAGGGCAAGCGCGGCCCCTACAAGCCGGTGGTCGAGATGCTCGCCCGGCAGCGCGCCCGGGTGGCGCTGCTGCCGCTGGTCGAGGCGTTCGAGGGGCGCAAGCGCGCCGCCGGGGCGATCGACCACTCCGACCAGGTGGCGCTGGCCGCGCGGATCGCCGTCTCCGCGCCCGAGGTGGGCCGCCGCGAGCGGTCCCGCTGGCGGATCGTGCTGCTCGACGAGTACCAGGACACCAGCGTCGGCCAGCTGCGGATGCTCGAGGCGCTGTTCGGGCGGGCCACCGGGCACGCGGTGCTCGCCGTCGGCGACCCGCGCCAGTCGATCTACGGCTGGCGCGGAGCCTCGTCCGGCACGATCGAGCGCTTCGACCGCACCTTCCCCGGCGCCCGCGGCAAGGGAGCGGAGCGGCTCACGCTGGCCACGAGCTGGCGCAACGACGGCGCGGTGCTCGACGTCGCCAACGCCGTCGCCGGGCTGCTGCCGGCGCCGGTGGTGGCGCTGCCGGACCTCACCGCCCGGCCGGGCGCCGGGCCCGGCACCGTCCTCGCCGGGCTGTACGCGACGGTGGCCGAGGAGACCGAGGCGCTCGCCGACCGGCTGGCCGCCTGCTGGCACGGCGAGGACCCCGCGCTGCCGCCCCGGCCCGACGGCCGGCCGCCGACGACGGCGGTGCTCGTCCGCACCCGCAAGCAGCTGCCCGGCATCGCCGCCGCGCTGCGCGCCCGCGGGCTGCCGGTGACCGTCGTCGGGCTCGGCGGGCTGCTCGAGGTGCCCGAGGTGTCCGACGTCGTCGCCACCCTCACCGTGCTCGTCGACCCCTCCGCCGGCGACGCCCTGGGCCGGCTGCTCACCGGCGCCCGGTGGCGGATCGGCCCGCGCGACCTGGCGGCGCTGGAGGCCCGTGCCCGCGCGCTGGTGCACGCACGCAAGCCGGACGGGGACGACGACGAGCCGGCCCGGCGCTCCGAGCGGGGGAGCATCGTCGAGGCGCTCGACGACCTCGGCGACCCCGGTGCGTACTCGCGCGCGGCCTGGCGCCGGCTGCGCCGGCTCGGCGGGGAGCTCGCGCACCTGCGTGGGCGGCTGGGGGAGTCGCTGCCGGACCTGGTCGACGAGGTCGCCCGGACCCTCGGCCTGGAGACCGAGCTGGCCAGCGCGCCCGGCGTGAGCCCCGGGGCGGCGCGGGCGCACCTGGACGCGCTGCACGCCGTCGCCGCCGAGTTCACCGAGCTGGCCGAGCTGCCCTCGCTGCCGGCGTTCCTGGGCTACCTGCGCGACGCCGAGGAGCGCGAGCGCGGCCTGGAGCCCGGCGAGGTGGCGGTCGACCCCGAGTCGGTGCAGCTGCTCACCGTGCACTCGGCCAAGGGGCTGGAGTGGGACGTCGTCGCGGTGCCCGGCATGACCGCCGACCAGTTCCCCTCACGCACCGACACCAGCGACTCCTGGGTCAAGGACCCCGGCGCGATCCCGGTCGACCTGCGCACCACCGACCGCGGCGAGCTGCCGCAGCTGCGGCTGCCGGTGCCCGGCTCCGGCGACCAGGCGGCGGTGCGCGCGGCGCTCGAGGACTACGTGGAGGAGTGGAAGGCCTTCGGCGAGGCCGAGGAGATCCGGCTGGGCTACGTCGCGGTCACCCGCGCCAAGCACCTGCTGCTGTGCTCGGGCAGCTGGTGGCGGGAGGGCGTGAAGCCGAACGGGCCCTCGGTGCTGCTGGACACCGTGCGGCGGGCGTGCACCGCCGGCGCGGGCGTCGTCGTGGCCTGGGCCGAGCGGCCGGAGGAGGGCGCGACCAACCCGGCGCTGGAGGAGTGGCCGGTCGGCGTGTGGCCGGCCGACCCGCTGTCCGAGCCGCGCCGCCGCGCGCTCACCGCCGCCGCGGAGCTGGTGGCGGGCGCCGCCCCGCACCCGCTGGACCCGGCCGCCGCGCTCGGGTCCGGCGACCCGACGGTGGAGCAGTGGGTGCGCGAGGCCGACCTGCTGCTGCGCGAGCGCCGCCGCACCGCGCGGCCGACCGTCGAGGTGCCGCTGCCCAGCCACCTGTCGGTGTCGGAGCTGGTCGCGCTGCGCCGCGACCCGGCCGAGCTGGCCCGCCGGCTGCGCCGGCCGATGCCGTCCGCGCCCGCGCCGCTGGCCCGCCGGGGCACGGCGTTCCACGCCTGGCTGGAGGAGCGCTTCGGCGTCTCCCGGCTGCTCGACCTCGACGAGCTGCCCGGCTCGGGCGACGAGTCGGCGGCGCCCGACGGCGCGCTGGGCGCCCTGCAGGCGGCGTTCCTCGCCAGCCCCTGGGCCGACCGGCAGCCGGTCGAGGTCGAGGTGCCGTTCGAGACGCCGCTGGGTCCGCTCACCCTGCGCGGCCGCATCGACGCCGTCTTCGCCGACGGCGACGGCGGCTTCGAGGTCGTCGACTGGAAGACCGGCCCGCCGCCGTCGGGCGCGGAGCTCTCGGCGGCCGCGGTGCAGCTGGCCGCCTACCGGCTGGGCTGGTCGCGGCTGACCGGCGTCCCGGTGGAGAAGGTGAGCGCGGGCTTCCACCACGTCGCCGCCGGGGTCACCGTGCGCCCGGTCGACCTGCTCGACGAGGCCGGCCTGCTCGCCCTGGTCACCGGCGAGGCCGTCCACGACGGCCTGCCGCCAGGGCCGGACGACGAGCTGCCCCCGCCGCCCGAGCCCGACGACGACGAGCTGCCCCCGCCGCCCGACGACGACCTCGGCTGACACGTCGGCGCCGCCGCCACGGGCCCCACCCTCACCCCGTGGTGCCCGACCTCACCCCGCAGCGCGAGGTCGGGCACCACGCCGTGAGGCCGGGCGGGGGAGCGGTCAGCTGGAGGCGATGCGGTCCAGGATCGCGGCGGCGAGCTGGTCGGGCGCCTGCTCGGGGATCCAGTGGCTGACGCCGGGCAGCTCGACGAAGCGGTAGTCACCGGCGACGAACGACCCGCAGCCCTCGGCGGCGATCCGGCCGACGGCGATGTCGGCGTCGCTCCACACGAAGGTGGTGGGCACCGGGACGTCGTCCACCGGCGTCGCCGAGCTCATCGCCCGGTACCAGTTGAGCGCGGCGGTGAGCGCACCCGGCGCGGACAGCACCGCCACGTACTCCTCGACCGCCTCGGGGTCCACCGCGTCGCCGTACATGCGGCGCAGCCGGCGGGCGCCGTCGGCCAGCAGCACCTCCTCGGCCTTGCCCTCCTGCCAGAACAGCCGGATGTAGGACGAGCGCTCCTTCTGCTCCGGGTCGGAGCGGAACGCCGCGGTGAACGCCGTCGGGTGCGGCACCGAGACGGCGGTCAGCGACCGCACCCGGTCGGAGTGCCAGCCGGCCAGCGCCCACGCCACGTTGGCGCCCCAGTCGTGCCCGACGACGTCGGCGACCGGGACGTCCATCGCGGTCATGAGGTCGGCGGTGACCTGCGCGAGGTTGGTCAGCGCGTAGGAGTCGACGTCGAGCGGCCGCGCGCCGGGGGAGTAGCCGAGCTGGTCGACGGCGTAGGTGCGCAGCCCCGCCTCGGCCAGCCGCGGCGTCACCGCGGCCCACGACGCCGAGGTCTCGGGGAAGCCGTGCAGCAGCACCACCGGCCGCCCGTCCCCGGGGCCGTCGGCCCGCACGTCGAAGGTCAGGTCACCGACGTCCACCCGCAACAGTTCTCCCGCCATGCCGCCGAACCTAACGAGCGGGGCGTGCCGTGTCCGGTGCCGGCCCGCCGCTACCGTCGCGCTCGTGACGAGCCCGGAACGCGACTTCGTGCAGGCCCACCTCGACGACCTCCACGCCGACCTCGACGCCTGGCTGCGCATCCCCTCGATCTCGGCCGACCCGGCGCACGCCGGCGACGTCGCGGCGAGCGCGGAGTGGCTGGCCGGGGCGCTGCGCCGCACCGGGTTCCCCGTCGTCGAGATCTGGCCGACGCCGGGCGCCCCCGCCGTCTACGCCGAGTGGCCGAGCGCCGACGACGGGGCGCCGGTCGCCCTCGTCTACGGCCACCACGACGTGCAGCCGGTCGACCCGCTGGAGCTGTGGGACCACCCGCCGTTCGAGCCGACCCGCGTCGAGACCCCGGCCGGCCCCGAGCTGCACGCCCGCGGCGCGATCGACGACAAGGGCAACGTCGCCTTCCACCTGCTCGGCATCCGCGCGCACCTGGCCGCCACCGGCCGCGACACCCCCGCCGTCACGGTGAAGCTGCTGGTCGAGGGCGAGGAGGAGTCCGGCTCGCCGCACTTCGCCGACCTGCTGCGCCAGCGCGCCGACCGGCTGGCCTGCGACGTCGTCGTCGTCAGCGACACCGGCATGGCCGCCCCCGACGTGCCCAGCGCCGTCGTCGCGATGCGCGGCCTCGCCGACGCCGAGATCACCCTCCGCGGCCCCGCCGTCGACCTGCACTCCGGGTCCTTCGGCGGCGGCGTGCCCAACCCGCTGCACGCGATGGCGGCCCTGCTCGCCGCGCTGCACGACGAGCAGGGCCGCGTCACGCTGCCCGGCTTCTACGCGCAGGTCCGGGAGCTCACCGACCGCGAGCGCGAGCTCATGGCCCGCGTGCCGTTCGACGAGGCCGCCTGGCTGGCCGGGCCGGCCGCCTCCCGCGCCACCGCCGGAGAGGCCGGCTTCAGCACGCTGGAGCGGGTCGGCGCCCGCCCGACCGCCGAGGTCAACGGCATGTGGGGCGGCTACACCGGCCCCGGCCACAAGACGATCGTCCCGGCCGAGGCGCACGCCAAGCTGACCTTCCGGCTGGTCGCCGACCAGCGCCCGGAGGACGTCGGTCCGATGCTGCGCGCCTGGGTCGAGCAGCACCTGCCGGAGGGGATCGTCGCCGAGGTGCACACCCCGCCCGGCGGCGTCGCCCCGTGCGCCAGCGACCTCGACTCGCCCCACATGGGCGCCCTGCTGCGGGCCATCGGGCAGGCCTTCGACACCGCCCCGGACGACGTCCTGTTCACTCGCGAGGGCGGCAGCGGCCCCGAGGCCGACCTGGTCGAGGTGCTCGGCGCGCCGCTCGTCTTCCTCGGCGCCGGCCTGCCCACCGACCGCATCCACTCGCCGAACGAGCGGGTGCTGCTGCCGATGCTGCACCGCGGCGCCGAGGCCGCGGCCCACCTGTGGCGGGAGCTGGCCGCGCGGTGACCGCGCCGGCGGACGGCGGGCGCTTCGGCCCCTACCGGGTGCTCGGCATGCTCGGCCGCGGCGGCATGGGCCAGGTGCTGCGCGCCCACGACGGCGAGCACGAGCGCGACGTCGCCCTCAAGGTGCTGCACCCGCAGTGGGCCGCCGACGAGAGCTACCGCGAGCGGTTCCGCCGCGAGGCCCGCGTCGCCGCGCGCCTGAACGAGCCGCACGTCGTCCCCATCCACCGCTACGGCGAGATCGACGGCCAGCTGTTCCTCGACATGCGGCTGGTCGAGGGGGAGGACCTCGCCTCGCTCCTGCGCCGCGCCGGGCGGCTGCCCCCGGCGCGCGCGGTCGACGTCGTCGGCCAGGTGGCCCGCGCGCTCGACGCCGCGCACGCCAGCGGCCTGGTGCACCGCGACGTCAAGCCCTCCAACGTGCTGCTGGTCGCCCGCGCCGACCGCGGCGACCTGGCGGCGTCGGCGCCCGGTGAGGACTTCTGCTACCTCGCCGACTTCGGCATCGCCCGCACCTCGGCCGACGCCACCGGCCCGGCGCTGACGGGCACCGGCATGGCGGTGGGCAGCACCGAGTACATGGCGCCCGAGCGGTTCGGCTCCGGCCCGCTCGACGCCCGCGCCGACGTCTACTCGCTGGCCTGCGTGCTGTTCGAGGCGCTCACCGGGCGGCGGCCGTTCGCCGGCGACGACCCGGTGGCGCTCATGGCCGCGCACGTGCACGAGCCGCCGCCCCCGCCGTCGTCGCTGGCCCCGGGCGTCCCGCCGGCGCTCGACGCGGTGGTCCTGCGGGGCCTGGCCAAGGACCGCGGGCGGCGCTGGCCCTCGGCCGGGGCCATGGCCGCCGCCGCCCGGGCCGCGCTGGCCGAGAGCGGCGTCCCCGTCCCCGGGCGCGACGCCGGCACGGCGGTGGGCCCGGCCGCCGACGGCGCCCCGGCCCGGGCGGTCACCCGGCAGCAGGGAGTGGGCCGCCCGGCCGCACCTCCTCCCGCCGTCGGACCGCGCCCGCAGCGGCCCGCCCGCCTGCCGTGGGTGCTCGCCGGCCTCGGCGCGGTCCTCGCGCTCGTGCTCGCGGGCGCGCTGGTCGCGGTGGTCCTCCGGCTCGACGGCGCCCGCGAGGACGCCCGGGCGGCCGGCCAGCGGCTGGTCGCCGCCGCGCTGGCGGCCGGCACCGACCCCGCCGCGTGCGCCGCGGAGGAGTCCGCCGACGGCGTCCTCCGGGAGCTCGGCTGCCCGGGCGACCCGGAGGTGGACGGGCCGTCCGGGGTCACCTACTCGGCCCACGACGGCGACGGCGCCGCGCGGGCCCTGGCCGCCGACCTCGAGCGGCAGGGGCTCCCCGAGCTCGAGGACCGCTTCGACTGCGGGCTGGCCTCCGAGGGCGAGTCCAGGACCACCGGCTGGTTCCCCGTCCTCGACGCCGACGAGACCGAGGTCGGCCGTGCCGCCTGCTGGGTGGACGGCGAGGGCGACACGGTGTTCGCATGGACGTGGGACGACCTCGGGACGTACGCCGTCGCCGAGCTGCGCGGCGGCGGTGCGGACGGCCTGTCCACGCTGCGCAACTGGTGGGACGACAGCGCCGACCGAGGCTTCGGCTGACCCTCCGCGCCGCGGCAGCCCGGGACCGCGCGCCGGCCACCCTAGGCTGCCGCCCGTGACCGGACCTGGGCTGACGCGCGCACCCGCGGGGTGGTACCCCGACCCCGACGGCGCCCCCGGGACGGTGCGCTGGTGGAACGGGGAGGCCTGGTCCGACGTCACGACCCCCGCCGGTCCCGGCGTCGCCGTCCAGGCGACGCCCGTGGCCGCGCCCCCGCCGCGCCCGGACGGCGGGTCCTGGCAGCCGGGCCCCGCCTCGGAGCCGGCCCGGCGTCCCCGCACGGCCTGGTGGGTCGGCGGCTCGGTGCTGGCCGTCGTCGCCGTGGTCGTCGTCGCGCTGGTGGTCGGCCTGTCCGGGGGCAGCCCCACCGGACCGGGCAGCGCGACCGACGCACCGGTCGCGAGTTCGTCACCCGCCGGCCCGACGTTCCCGCCGGGCACCGTGCGGATCATCGACGAGGAGTCGGGCATCTCCTACCCGTTCCTCGGCAACGGCTGGTACGAGTACGACCTCGGCCCCATGCCCGAGACCCGCACCATCGCCGGGCAGTACTTCATCACCCAGGAGCTGACCCCCGACGGCGGCAACTTCATCGCCCAGTGCACCTCGGGACCGGTCTCCGACGGCTACGGCTGGACCGGCCCGGGCAGCGAGCAGGCCACGGTGACGGCGCTGGCCGACAGCGTCCGCGCGGCCTACTACCCGTACCCGAACGAGCGGGAGGTGCTGCGCGACGAGGCGCTGACCGTCGACGGCCACGCCGCGCACCTGGTCGAGTTCCAGCTGACCTGGGACGTCGAGGGCTACGACTCCACCGGCGAGCGGGCGGCGCTGCTGGTCGTCGACGTCGGCCGGCCCGACCCCGCGCTGCTCTACGTCTCGATCCCGAACACGCACGCCGAGCTCTACGGGACCATCGACCGCGTCGTCGCCGACATCGACGTGCTGTAGGCGCCCGGCGGGGCGTCGTCCCGCGTGGTTAGGGTCGGTCCGTGACAGCAGCCGGAGCCGACCTGACCCTGCGGCACCCGGTGGAGCGCTTCACGCTCGACAACGGGCTGCGAGTGGTCCTCGCGCCCGACCGCAGCGTGCCGGTCGTCGCCGTGACCGTCTTCTACGACGTGGGCATGCGCAACGAGCCGGAGGGCCGCACCGGCTTCGCCCACCTCTTCGAGCACGTCATGTTCCAGGGCTCGGCACACGTGCCGAAGATGGAGCACGCCCGCCTGGTGCAGGCCGCCGGCGGCACGTTCAACGGCTCGACCCACCAGGACTACACGAACTACTACGAGGCGCTGCCCGCCGAGGCGCTCGAGCGCGCGCTGTTCCTCGAGGCCGACCGGATGGCCGCGCCGGCCATCACCGAGGAGAACCTCCGCAACCAGATCGACGTGGTCAAGGAGGAGATCCGGGTCAACGTGCTCAACCGGCCCTACGGCGCCTTCCCCTGGCTGCAGCTGCCGCAGATCGCGTTCGAGAGCTTCGCCAACACCCACGACGGCTACGGCTCCTTCGTCGACCTGGAGAGCTCCACGGTCGCCGACGCCGAGGACTTCTTCTCCCGCTACTACGCGCCGGGCAACGCGGTGCTGTGCATCGGCGGGGACCTCGACGTCGGCGAGACCGAGCGGCTGGTCCGCCGCTGGTTCGGCCCGGTCGAGGCCCGCCAGGTGCCGCCCACCCCGTTCACCGGCGAGCCCTCGCCGACGGCGGTGCGCCGCGACGTCGTCGAGGACCGGCTGGCCCCCGCGCCCGCCGTCGCCCTGGGCTGGCGGGTGCCCGACCCGGTCGGCGACCTCGACACCTACCTGGGCACCGTGCTGCTCGCCGAGCTGCTCAGCGAGGGCGACGCCTCCCGGCTGGAGCGCCGGCTGGTGCACGACGACCGCCTGGCGGTGGCGCAGAGCAGCTACGTGGGCCTGTTCGGCGACCCGTTCGACGTCCGCGACGCCACGCTGCTCACCACCCAGGTGCACCACCCGGCCGCCGTCCCGGTCGAGGACGTGCTGGCCGCGGTGCACGAGGAGATCGGCCGGGTCGCGAGCGAGGGCGTGAGCGCCGAGGAGCTGGCCCGGGTGCAGGCCCGTACCAGCGCGCAGCTGCTGCGCCAGGCCGACTCGGTGCTCGGCCGCACGCTGGCCTTCGCCGGCGCCGAGCTCGTCCACGGCCGCGCCGAGCTGGCCGGCGAGCTCGCCGCCCGGCTGGCCGCGGTGACCCCCGACGCGGTGCAGGTCGCCGCCAAGGGACTCGATCCCGGCACCGCCGCGATCCTCGAGCTGCGCGCCGCCGGAGGAGCCCGATGAGCGCCCCCGTCCTCGACCTGGACCTCGTCCCGCCGCTGGGTGAGCCGCGCCCGCAGCCGGTCCCCGAGGTAGCGACGACGACGCTGCCCAACGGGCTGGCCGTCGTCGTCGTGCCGCGCCCCGGCGTGCCGCTGGTGGAGCTGCGGCTGCGGGTGCCGTTCGCCGCGACCTCCCCGCGCGGCGCCCTCCAGCACGCCGCCCGGTCCTCGGTGCTCTCCGGCGCGGTGCTGCTCGGCACCGGGCAGCGCGACGCCACCGCCGTCGCCGAGGCGCTGCAGGGCCACGGCGCCGAGCTGACCGTGGGCGCCGACCCCGACCGGCTGCTGTTCTCCACCACGCTCCTGTCCGAGGGGCTGGCCCCGGTCCTCGGCGTGCTCGCCGAGGTGCTCACCGACGCCGCCTACCCGGGCGACCAGGTCGAGGCCGAGCGCGACCGGGTGGCGGAGCGGATCGCCATCGCCCGCTCGCAGCCCGGCGTCATCGCCCGCACCGCGCTGGCCGCCCGCCGCTACGGCACCCACCCCTACGCCGCGCAGCTCCCCGCACCGGACCTGGTCGGCAAGGTCACCGGCGCCGCGCTGCGCAAGCTGCACCGCGAGCGGCTGCTGCCCGCCGGCAGCACGCTGGTGCTCGTCGGCGACCTCGACGTCGCGGCGGCCACCGACGCCGTCGCCGCCGCGCTCGGCGGCTGGACGGGAGAGGGCGCCGCCACCGGCGCCAAGCCCGCGCCGACGCTCGCGCCCGGCCACCTCGAGGTGGTCGACCGGCCGGGCGCGGTGCAGTCCAACATCCGCCTCGGCGGGCCGGCGCCGGGCCGCACCGACCCCGACCTGCCCGCCGTTCGGCTGGCGAGCATGGTGTTCGGCGGCTACTTCTCCTCCCGGCTGGTGGAGAACATCCGGGAGCGGCGCGGCTACTCGTACAGCCCGCGCAGCGCCGTCGACCACCTGGCCGCGGCGTCGTCGTTCCTCGTCGAGGCCGACGTCGCCACCGAGGTCACCGGCGCCGCCTTCCTCGAGACGTGGGCGGAGCTCGGCCGGATGGCGCTGGCACCGGTCACGGAGGCCGAGCTCGACGCCGCCCGCCGCTACGTGCTCGGCAGCATGGCGCTGTCGACCGCCACGCACGCCGGGCTGGCCGGCACGCTGTCCGCGCTGGCCGGGTCGGGGCTGTCGGCGGAGTGGCTGGCCGAGCACCAGCGCGCGCTGGCCGAGGTGACCGTCGAGCAGGTGCAGGAGGCCTCGCGGCGCTACCTGGCGCCGGCCGCGCTGACCGCCGTCGTCGTCGGGGACGCCGAACGGGTCACCGACGCGCTGCGGGCCCTCGGCCCGGTCGACGTCACCGCCAGCGCCGCCGCCGCGCCGGACCCGGTGTGAGCGTCCCGCCGGGCGGCAGCACGCCCGACGACGTCGCCCCCCCGGAGGCCGTGCGCGGGTTCTGGCCGGCCGGCACGCCCGACACCACGGGCACGGTGCCGGTGCTGTCCCGCTCGGCGCACGACCGCGACCACCTCGGCCGGGCGCTGGAGGACCCCACCCGCGGGCGGCCGGTGCGGGTGCTCACCGTCGACGAGCGCCGCGCCGTCCCGGTGCGCGAGACCGACGGCGGCCCCGAGCTGGTCTGGGACGAGCAGCCGGCCCTGCCGGCGGGCGCGGTGTACCTCGGCGAGGCCGGCGGCGTCCCCTACGCCGCGGTCCGCGGCGAGCGGGCGCTGACGGTCAACGGCCGCCCGATGGACCTGTGGACCGGGCTGCGCGAGGTGGGCGCCGACCTCGGCGACCTCGACGCCGGCCTGCTCGCCCAGGCCGTCGGCATCCTCGAGTGGCACGAGCGGGCCCGGTTCAGCCCGCTGTCCGGCGCCGCGACGACCATCGAGCGGGCCGGCTGGGTGCAGCGCGACCCGGTGACCGGCACCGAGCTGTTCCCGCGCACCGACCCCGCGGTGATCATGCTGGTCCACGACGGCGGCGACCGCTGCGTGCTGGGCCGGCAGGCGGTCTGGCCCCCCGGGCGGTTCTCCATCCTCGCCGGGTTCGTCGAGCCGGGGGAGTCCGCCGAGGGGGCGGTGGCCCGCGAGGTCGCCGAGGAGGTCGGGCTGGCCGTCACCGACGTCCGCTACGTGAGCAGCCAGCCCTGGCCGTTCCCGCAGTCGCTGATGCTCGGCTTCGTCGCGCGCGCCGAGGGGGACCTGGAGCTGCGGCTGGACCCGACCGAGATCGAGGAGGCCCGCTGGTGGACCCGCGACGAGCTGCGCTCGGGCCGTGGGCCCGCCGCGCTGCCGCCGCCGGTCTCGATCGCCCGGCACATCATCGACCGCTGGGTGGCCGGCGAACTGGACTGAGCCCGTAGGTCCGGTCCGTCGTCAGCTGAACCGGCCCTGTAGCACCAGCGCGGGGTGCTCCGGGCGGTCGGCCAGCACCACGGCGTCGGCCAGCAGCACGGGGTCGACCTCGTCGTCGTAGCGGTCGAAGGCGGGCAGCTCCCACACGTGCCCGGCGGGGAAGCGCCGCGCCCGCGCGGCCGGCGCCACCCGCAGGTGGACGACGACGTCGAAGGCGAGCCCCACGCCCTGCAGCAGCGGGCCGGGGACCAGCAGCACCCCGCGCGGCGGCATCGGGCGGTAGCCGGCCCGCGCGGCGCGGTCGCGCTCGACGTCCCACAGCACCGGCAGGTAGTCGCCCGGCCCGCCGGGACCGACCCGGTCGAGCACCTCGCGGGCCAGCGCCCCGGCGTCGAGCCAGTCGGTGTAGCGGGCGTCGGGGTCGGTGCGGCCGTGCTCGAACCGCAGGGAGGCCGGCCGGAGGAACCCGGCGGCCGGGACGACGGCCGCCGGGCGGCCGAGCGCGGGCAGCCGGTCGGCGACCGCCCGGGCCAGGGCCTCCGGGTCGGCGACGTCGGGCCCGTCGACGGCAACGCGCAGGGCGGCCGCGCCCGGCTCGGGGTCGGCGTCGGCGAGGAGGGCGGCCAGCCGGTCGGCCAGCGCGCCCGGGGTCAGCGGCTGCGGACCGCTCAGCGGCGGCCGTCCGCGGGCACGGCGGGGCCGGGGCGGCCCGGCGGGTGCGGGACCCGCCGGCCCGGTGGGCGGCGGGGCGCCGGCGGCAGCACCGCAGCCGCGCCGTCGAGGGGCGCGAGCACGTCGCGGGCGAGCTCGTGCACCGGCCGCCCGAGCGAGCGGGCCTGCGTCCGCAGCGCCTCGAACGCCGCCCGCGGCGAGGTGCCCTGCCGCTCGGCGAGCACCCCGATGGCCCGCTCGGTGGCGACCCGGGAGGCCAGTGCGTGCTCCAGCTGGGCGACGGTCCGCTCGAGCGCGGCGATCCGGGCGTCCCGGGGGTCGCCGTCGGGCCCGGCGTCGGCCGTCCCCCGCGCGGCTCGGCGCGTCGCGCGGTCGGGGTCGGCCGGGCCGTCGAGCTCCTCGGTGACGAGGTCGGCCAGCGACAGCCCCTCCAGCAGGTCGGCGACGTCGTCGGCGCGGCCGGGGGACAGGACGCTCCAGCCGCGGCCGGTCCGGGCGAGCACGACGGAGGGGCGGTCGGCGGGCGGCTCCTCCGGCGTGGTCGCGGGCACGGGGAGGTGCACGGCGTCCGAGGTCACGACAGCGGCTCCCGCGGGTGCTCGGCCGGTGGGCCGGGTGGACGTCGGCGTGCCACGGTCGCGACCCGCCGGGGGACGATGATGCACCGCCGGGGGTCGCGACCCCTACACCACCCGCCGATCAGGCGCTCGGCTGCTGCGCGAGCCGCGCCTTGACCTGCTCGATGCTCGGGTTGGTCAGCGCGCTGCCGTCGGCGAAGACGAGGGTCGGGACGGTGCGGTTGCCGCCGTTGGCGTTCATGACGACCTCCGCCGCGGCGGCGTCGCGCTCGATGTCGACCTCGGCGTAGTCGATGCCCTCGACCTGCATGAGCTTCTTGAGCCGCACGCAGTACCCGCACCAGGTGGTGGTGTACATCGTCACGGCGGCGGGCGCGGCAGTCACTCGGGGTCCTCCAGGCAGTGGGGATGGGGACGCGACGACGTCCCAGGGGACCAACACCGCGTGCCCGGCGCCTCTTCCCGGCCTCCCCGTCCCCAGGCGCACCGGCCGTCCCCAGGCGCCGGGGTGTCCCTGCCGTCTGTCGTCCCGGGCTGGGACACTCGCAGGAGCGGTCCGCCGGCCGCCGTCCCCCCTGTGCCCTCGGAGGAACCACCGCATGCCCCGGACAGCCGATGCGCCTCTGGCGACCCCCGGGTCCGCGGGGACCTCCGCCGGCGCCGAGGCGGTCCTGGCCGGCCTCGACGAGGAGCAGCGCGAGGCCGCCTCGGCGGTGACCGGCCCGGTGTGCATCCTCGCCGGTGCGGGGACGGGCAAGACCCGCACGATCACCCACCGCATCGCCTACGGCGTGCACACCGGCGCGTTCGTCCCCGAGCAGGTGCTCGCGGTGACCTTCACCGCCCGCGCGGCGGGGGAGCTGCGCACCCGCCTGGCCGGCCTCGGCGTCGGCGGGGTGCAGGCCCGCACCTTCCACGCGGCGGCGATGCGCCAGCTGCGCTACTTCGCGCCGCGCGTACTCGGCGGCCCGCTGCCGCCGCTGATCGAGAACAAGCTGCGGGTCGTCGCCTCGGCGGCCACCCGCAACCGGCTGACCACCGACCGGACCAGCCTGCGCGACCTCGCCAGCGAGATCGAGTGGGCCAAGACCACGCTGGCCACCCCGGAGGACTACCCGGTCCGGGCCGCGGCCGCCGGGCGCGAGCCGCCGTTCGACGCCGAGGCCGTCGCCCGCGTCTACGCCTCCTACGAGTCGGCCAAGCAGCGGGACGGCGCGCTCGACTTCGAGGACCTGCTGCTGGTCACCGCGTTCGCGCTGGAGGAGCACCCCGACGTCGCCCGGCAGGTGCGCGCGCAGTACCGCTACTTCGTCGTCGACGAGTACCAGGACGTCAACCCGCTGCAGCAGCGGCTGCTCGACGCCTGGCTGGGCGGGCGGGCCGACGTCTGCGTCGTCGGCGACCCCAACCAGACCATCTACTCCTTCACCGGCGCCGACCCCGACTACCTCCTGGGCTTCGCTGACCGCTATCCCGACGCCGCGGTGGTCAAGCTCGAGCGCGACTACCGCTCGACGCCGCAGGTGGTGGGGCTGGCGAACAAGCTGATCGGGCAGGCGCCGGAGCGCAAGAGCATCTTCCGGCTCAAGCTCCTGGGCCAGCGGGCCGAGGGCCCCGAGCCGCGCTTCTTCGAGCACGCCGACGAGCCCGCCGAGGCCGCCGCGGTCGCCCAGGCCTGCCGCGCGCTCATCGAGAGCGGGACGCCGGCGTCGGAGATCGCGGTGCTGTTCCGGATCAACGCCCAGTCCCAGGTCTACGAGTCGGCGCTGGCCGACGTCGGCGTGCCCTACGTCCTCAAGGGCGGGGAGCGGTTCTTCGAGCGGCCCGAGGTCCGCGAGGCGGTCGTCCTGCTGCGCGGCGCGGCCGCCGGCGGCCACGAGCCCGGCGCGCTGGTGCCCACGGTGCGCGACGTGCTCGCCTCGACCGGGTGGGTGGAGCACCGCCCGCCGGCCGGGGGAGCGGCCCGCGACCGCTGGCAGTCGCTGGCCGCGCTCGTCGACCTCGCCGTCGACCTGGTGGCCGAGGACCCGACCACCGACCTCCCGCGCTTCGTCGCCCACCTCGCCGAGCGGGCCGACGCCCAGCACGCGCCGACCGTCCAGGGCGTGACGCTGGCGTCGATGCACGCGGCCAAGGGCCTGGAGTGGGACGCCGTCTTCGTCGTCGGCCTGGTCGACGGCGTGGTGCCCATCTCCCAGTCGCTGTCCCGGCCGGAGGCGGTGGAGGAGGAGCGGCGGCTGCTCTACGTCGCGGTCACCCGCGCCCGTGAGCAGCTCACCCTCTCCTGGTCGCTGGCCCGCAACCCGGGCGCCAAGCGGGCCCGCCCGCGCAGCCGCTTCCTCGACGGCCTGGTGCCCGGCTCCACGCCGTCGGCCCCGGCGCCGCCGCGGAAGACCAAGCGGGCCAAGGTCGTCCTCGAGGGCGAAGCCGGGGAGATCTTCGAGCGGCTGCGCGCCTGGCGCAGCAGCACCGCGCAGGCCGCCTCGGTGCCCGCCTACGTCGTGTTCACCGACGCCACCCTGCAGGCCATCGCCGAGGCGAAGCCGACGAGCATCCGCGAGCTGTCCGGGCTGCCCGGCATCGGCGCCCGCAAGCTGGAGATGTACGGCGAGGACGTCCTCGCCACCGTGGGCGGCTGACCTGTCACCGGCCGTGCCCACCGCACGGCCGGACCGGCGCGTCCCACGCCATCGGAGGACGCGCCCGTTAATTGCGTTGCGCCGCTCCGGTGACCTTCCCTACTGTCCTGCCTGCGCCCGACGGACGACCGCGGGCGCGCCAGACCGAGCCCGGCCCGACCGCCGGACTCCGAGCCCGGGAGGAGGGGTAACGATGATCGACATGCGCTGCGTCCTCGCCCCGGCCGGGGTCTCCGCCTGGGGCGCCCTCGACGTGCGTCCGGCCCTGACCGGCGCCGTCCCGTCCGCGCGGCCGCGCCACGCCGTCGTCACGACGATGACGCCGTTCGACCTGACCGGCACCGCCGTCGCTGCGCCCACCGCTCCGGTCCAGGGGACCGGTCTGCCCACCGCCGGCGACTTCGGCACCGGCGTCGGCGGCACCGATGCCCTCCGCACCCACATCTCCAACCAGCGCCACACCCTCGGGATCCACTCCCCGGGGAGACCGCAGAGCTAGCCGCTCGACCGGTCCTCCTCGAGGCCGCGGAACCCGAACCCCGGGATCCGCGGCCTTCGTCTTTCCCCGCGGCACCCGGCCCCGACCACCCCGGTCGGCGGGCCCCGCCGGCCGCGCAGACGACGAGTACGAGGAGGAGCGGCAGTGCAGCAGACGATCGACCGCCCGACGTCCCACCGCCGACCCGGGCTCCCCCGGACCGGCGGCGCCACCCCGAGGACGCCCCACACCCCCCTGGCCCCGGCACCGGTGCGGCGCCCCCTGCCGTGCCGCGGGACCGACGACCCGGACCTGTGGTTCGCCGAGAGCCCCGCGCTGCTCGAGCAGGCCAAGGTCCTGTGCGGGGAGTGCCCGGTCCGCGACGCCTGCCTGGCCGGCGCCCTGGACCGCGGCGAGCCGTGGGGCGTCTGGGGCGGCGAGATCTTCGAGCGGGGTGTGGTCATCCCGCGCAAGCGCCCGCGGGGCCGTCCCCGCAAGGTCGTCGCGGCGTGAGCCGTGACGGCGACAGCCGACAGCGACAGCCATCCGATCGGGCACCGACGCCCGACGAGCACCGAGGACCCGAGATGACCACGTACGAGTACGACCTGGCCACCACGCGGCTGCGTGAGCTGCGCGCCGAGGCCGACGCCGCCGGCCGCGTGCGTCGGCTGCGGGCCGCCCGCCGGTGGGCCCGCCGCGCGGAGTACGCCAGCCGGCGTGCCGCGCGGGCCAGCGCCGCCGTCCGCTGAGGAAGGACCCCGCTGCCCCACCGCTCGCAGGCTCGCGGTGGGTCCCTGCAGCGGGGCCGCCCGGGGCACGCGGTGCCCCTCCCGGTCGAGGCCGGGCCCCCGACGCTCCCGGTGCGTCGGGGCCCGGCCTCTCGTCGTCCCGGGCCGGTCGGGCCCGGGTCAGGCCCGGGTCAGGCCTTGAAGCCGGGCAGCCACTCCTCGAGGACGCCGCGGTAGTCGGCGGCGGCGTCGAGCTGGCAGAGCACGCCGATGGAGCCGATCGTCACCCGGTGGATGAGCAGGTAGGCCGGCGGCAGGTTGAGCTGGCGGCCGAGCTTGCTGGCCTCGGTGCGGGGGTCGGCGAGCCGGGCGGCCTGCTCCTGCATCCACGCCCGGGTGAAGCGGAAGCCCGGGCTCTCGACCGGCTCGAGCATCGGCCGCAGGTAGTCCAGCACGCCCCGGGCGTCGACCTCGATTCCCGGCCGCACGAACCCCTCGGCGCGCAGGTCGGTGAGCACCTCCTCGGCGCGGCCCTCCAGCGCCCAGCGGACCAGCCGGCCGATCGGCTCGGGCAGCCCGTCGGGGAGCCGGGCGGTGGCGCCGAAGTCGATGACGCCGAGCCGGCCGCCCTCGACGAGCCGGAAGTTGCCCGGGTGCGGGTCGGCGTGCAGCAGCCCGGCCCGCTGCGGCGCGGAGAAGTGCAGCACCGCCATGAGGTGGCCGGCGCGGTCGCGCTGCTCGCGGGTGCCGTCGGTGATGACCCGCGACAGCGGCAGCCCCTCCAGCCACTCCGAGACGATCACCTTGGGCGCGCTGGCCACCACCCGCGGGACGACGATCTCCGGGTCGCCCGCGTAGGCGGCGGCGAACTGCCGCTGCGCGTCGGCCTCCAGCCCGTAGTCGAGCTCCTCGATCACCCGGGCGCGCAGCTCGGCGATCAGCGGCTTGACGTCCATGCCGGGGAACAGCGCGGCGAACAGCCGGGCGAACCGGGACAGCTGGTTGAGGTCGGCCATCAGGGCGGTGGCCGCACCCGGGTACTGGATCTTCACGGCGACGTCGCGGCCGTCGCGCCAGGTGGCGCGGTGCACCTGGCCGATGCTGGCGGCCGCCGCCGGCTGGTCGTCGAACTCGCGGAAGCGGGTGCGCCAGGTGCCGCCGAGCTGCTGGGCGAGCACCGCGTGCACGGTGCGCACCGGCATCGGCGGCGCCGCCTCCTGGAGCTTGACCAGCGCCTCGCGGTAGGGCGCGGCCACCTCCTCGGGGACGGCGGCCTCGAACACCGACAACGTCTGGCCGAGCTTCATCGCCCCGCCCTTGAGCTGGCCCAGGACGGCGAACAGCTGCTCGGCGGTGCGCTGCTGCAGCTCCGCGGCGACCGCCTCCGACGACTGCCCCGACAGCCGCTTGCCGATCCCCAGCGTGGCGCGGCCGGCCGCACCCAGGGGGAGCGAGGCCAGCCGCGCGGTGCGCGAGATCGAGCCCCTCGGGATCCCCCGTGCGTCGTCGGTCACCGTGCCATTGTCCCCGACGCGGAGCCCGGGCCGCTGACGGAGCCGTGCTGGCCGTCACCCGGAGGGGCGGGCGTCCCCCCGCACCGGCAGGACGGGTGCGGCGGCCAGCGGCGCAGCCGCGGCACCAGCCCCGGGGGCGCCAGCTCCACCGTGCCCGCCAGCGCCGCCGGGCTGCCGCTGCCGTCGAGGTAGGCCAGCGCCGTCTGCGCCGCGGCAAGCGCGGTCGCCCAGCAGGTGAGGGTGGACCCGCCGGGGACGTCGGCGGCGGTGAGCTGGGCGGCGAGCACCGGCCAGTGCCGGTCGGTGTCGCGGCGGCGCAGGTCGGCGCACCGCAGGCAGCCGGTGACGCCGGGGACCACCAGCGGCCCGACGGCGCCGGTGTCGCCGCGGACGGCGGCCACCAGGTGCGGCACGCCGGCGTCCCGCAGGCCGGCGACCAGCGGGTCGGAGGCCGCCCACGGCCGGGCGAGGACGACGAGGTCGGGGACGGCGCCCGTCGGCAGCGGGCGCAGGTCGGTGAGCGGGCTGGCGCGGCGGACGGCGTCGGCGGCGGCGAGCGAGCGGGCCCGCCCCTCGTCGGCCGCGGTCAGGCCGCCGGCGACCGCGTCGGCCGCGGTCGTGACGCCGTCGTCGCGGACGTGGACCCGGCCCACGCCGCTGGCGGCCAGCAGCGTCGCCAGGGGGACGCCGACCCGGGTCGCGCCCTCGACCACGACCGTCGCCGCGCGCCGGGCGTGCCAGCGCAACGCGCCGTCGGGGTCCCGCGCGGCGGGCAGCTCCGCGGCGGTGCGGGCCGCGGCGGCCGGGCCGGCGTCGGAGGCCAGCAGGTCCGCGGCCTCGAGGTCGACGAGCGTGCCGGTGGCCCGCAGGTGGTCGAGCAGCGCGCTGACCGAGGAGGGGTCGAGCCCGTCGCCGGCGGCGTCGGCCAGCACGGTCCGCTGGGAGCGCCGGCCGTCGAGCCCGCGCAGCAGGGCGGTCACCGCGGCCGGCGCGGAGCCGACCAGCACACCGTCGCGCTCGACCCCGCCGACCTGGACGGCGTCGGGGGAGCGGCGGAGCAGCGGCGTGCCCGGGGGCAGCAGGGGGTGGGCGGTATCGGACACGCGCGCAGGGTGGCAGGACGGGGCCGGCGCCCGCTGCCGTCGTCCACAGGGCCCGGACACGACGACGGCGGCGCCCGCGGTGCGGGACGCCGCCGTCAGGAGGCAGTGCCTAGGCCTTGCCGAGGATCCGGTTCATCTTGGTGCCGCAGACCGGGCAGGTGCCCTGGGCCATCCGGCGGCCGGACTCGCTGACCTTGACCTCGCCGTCGAAGTCCCGCTTCTCCTTGCACTTCACGCAGTAGCCGTTGTAGCTCTCCGCCACGGTGCCTCCTCTTTCAGCTGCTCGGCACCCGTCCGGGCGCCGCCTCCGCGAACGCTACCCGGACGGTCCCGTCCGACCCGTCCGGCCGGGGAGTCCGTCCCGCCACGGCGCCCACAGCCTGTGGACAGCGCTGTGGAGACGGTGGGGACCCCGCGGCGTGTCGCTGTGTGCAGCCGGGGGAGGGGTCGGCGTCCACCCGCCCGTCGCCGGCCCGTGGCACGCCCGTCACCTGCGCGGACGCCGTCGGTGCCGCTGTGGACGGTGCGTCCCGCCGCCGGTGCCGGGGCGGGGTGCGGCGTGTCCACCGTCCGTGCGACTCGTACCCGAGCGGGTGGCTCCCCTCCGCGCGTCGTCGGCGGCCGGTGGCTACCGTCCTCCCGTGCCCGGATCGACCCCCGACCCCTCGCGCGGCCCGCTGTCCACGGACGGGCCGGTCGAGGTGCGCCGCAGCGCGCGCCGCCGTCGGACGGTGACCGCCTACCGCGAGTCGGGGCGGACGATCGTGCTCATCCCGGCGGCGTTCACGCCGGCCGAGGAGCGGCGCTGGGTGGCCCAGATGGTGGCCAAGCTGCAGACCCGGGAGGAGCGCCGCCGCAGGTCCCTGGGCGGCGACGACGAGCTCATGAGCCGCGCCCGCGCGCTGTCGGCCGAGCACCTCGACGGCGTGCCACAGCCGACCAGCGTGCGGTGGGTGGACAACCAGAACCGCCGCTGGGGCTCGTGCACCCCCGCCGACGGCAGCATCCGGCTGTCCAGCCGGCTGCGGTCGATGCCGGAGTACGTCGTCGACTACGTGCTGGTGCACGAGCTGGCGCACCTGCTCGAGGCCAGCCACGACGCGCGTTTCTGGGCGCTGGTGGCCCGCTACCCGCGGGCCGAGCGGGCCCGCGGCTTCCTCGAGGGCGTCGAGACGGCCCGCGCCGACGGCGCCCGCGGGGACGACGGCGACCTCGTCGACTGAGGAAGGACCCCCTCGCCCCCCACCGCTCGCACGCTCACGGCGGGCCCCTGCGAGGGGGCCGTTCCAGCACGACACCCGGCTCGCGGGGGGACGCCGCAGGGCGTCCTCAGCGGGTGGGGGCGTCCCCGTCCGGGCCCTCGCCGGTGTCGCCGCCGTCGGTGTCCTCGACCGGGTCGGTCAGCGCGCGCAGCTCGTCGTCCACGCCCTGGCGGGCGACGAAGTCCAGCGGCTCGTCGAGGTCGTCGGAGGTGGGCAGCAGGTCCGGGTGCGACCAGAGCCGGTCGCGGGCCTCGGTGCCGTGCTGCTGCGCCATGGCGCCCCAGACGGTGGCCGCGTCGCGCAGCCGGCGCGGGCGCAGCTGCAGGCCGACCAGGGTGGCGAAGGTCTGCTCCGCCGGGCCGCCCGAGGCGCGGCGGCGGCGCATCGTCTCGGCCAGCGCCCCGTGCCCGGGCAGCCGCTCGCCGGCCGCGGCCGCGACGACGGTGTCGACCCAGCCCTCGACCAGCGCCAGCAGCGTCTCCAGCCGGCGCAGCGCCATCTGCTGCTCCGGCGTCTCCTCCGGCTCGAGCAGCCCGCTGCCCAGCAGCTCCTGCAGCGCCTCGGGGTTGGACGGGTCGAAGCCGCCGCCCATCGAGCCCATCGCGTCGTTGAGGCCGCGCTCGATCGCCTCGCGGTCGATGGTGATGCCGCGGGCGTAGGCGTGGACGGCGTCGTGCAGCTGCTGGCGCAGCCACGGCACGTGCGCGAACAGCCGCAGCGACGCGGCCTCGCGCAGGGCCAGGAACAGCCGGACCTCGTCGGCGGGGCGGTCCAGGCCCTCGGCGAACGCCGCGACGTTCTGCGGGACGAGCACCGCCGAGCCGGCCGGGGCCAGCGGCAGGCCGACCTCGGTGCCGGTGAGCACCTCGCCGGCGAGCCGGCCGAGGGCCTGCCCGACCTGGGCGCCGAACATCAGGCCGCCCATCCGGCCCATGATCCCGGCGAGCGGGCCGGCCATGGCCATGGCCTCCTGCGGCAGCGCGGAGGTCATGGCGGCCACGACCTTCTCGGCCAGCGGGTCGATGAGCGCGCCCCAGGCCGGCAGCGTCTGCTCGACCCACTCCACCCGGGACCAGGCCAGCGCCCGGTCGGTCCCCGAGGGCAGGTCGGTGACCTGGTCCAGCCACAGGTCGGCCAGGCGCACCGCCTCGGTGACGGCGGCCCGCTCGGCCTCCGACGTCGGCTGGGTGCCGGTGGCCAGGGAGCTGATCGCGCCCTGCCGGGCGAGGTCCCAGTTGACCGGCCCGCCCGACCAGTTCACGAGCTTCTGCAGCTCGGCGAACAGCGGCATCTTGCCCAGGAGCTCCTCCGGGGTGCCGCCCCCGGCGCCGCCCGGGCCGCCGAACCCGAACAGGGCGCCGAAGCCGAACGGGTCGCCGCCGGGCTGGTCCCGGCGCTCGGGGTCGCGGTCGGGCATCCCGAATCCGAACGGCACGTCACTCATGCCCCCACGGTAGACGCGTGATCACACCGCCGGAGCCCGAGCGGTGGCTCCCGCGTCCGCTCTCGGCGGACGCTGCCAGCGCGAGGTTCTACGCTGGCCGGTCGTGACCCGTCGGATCGCCGTCCTCGCCGTCGGTGTGGTGCTGCTGCTCGTCGCCGGCGTCCTCGGCGCGGCCCTGCCGGTGCCCTACGTCGCCCAGGTGCCCGGCCCGACCTTCAACACCCTCGGCGACATCGACGGCGACCCGGTCATCTCCCTCCGCGGCCGCGACCGCAACGACGTCAGCGGCAACCTCAACCTGACCACGGTCGGCGTCGGCCGGGCGGGCCTGAGCCTGGTGGAGGCGGTCCGCGGCTGGTTCGACGACGAGATCAGCGTGGTGCCCGAGGAGTCGGTGTACCCGCCGGACCGGACCGAGGAGGAGATCGAGCAGGCCAACCGGCAGGCCTTCCTCACCTCCGAGGAGTCTGCCGAGGCCGCGGCGCTGGGGCACCTCGGCTACCCGGTGAAGGTCGTCGTCCGCGGGCTGTCCGGGGACGACTCGCCGTCGGACGGGCTGCTCGAGGAGGGCGACGCGATCGAGTCCGTCGACGGGCAGCCGACGCCGGACTCCGACGCGCTGGCCGCAGTCCTCGCCGCCATCCCGGCCGGCACGACCGTGGAGGTCGCCTATACCCGGCTCGGGCAGCCGGGCACGGCCACGCTCACCACGGGCGGGTCCGCCGACCGCGAGGGCTCGGTGCTCGGCGTCGTGGTGCGCGAGCAGCCCTCGGCGCCGTTCGACGTCGACATCGACGTCGCCGACGTCGGCGGCCCGTCGGCGGGCCTGATGCTCAGCCTCGGCATCCTCGACCTGGTCGGCGACACCGACCTGACCGAGGGTGCCGTGGTGGCCGGCAGCGGCACCATCGACGCCGACGGCGCGGTGGGCGCGATCGGCGGCATCCAGCTGAAGATGGTCGCCGCCGAGGAGATCGGGGCCGAGCTGTTCCTCGTCCCGGCCGACAACTGCCCCGACGCGCTGGGGTCCCCGGCCACCGGCCTCACCCTGGCCCGGGTGGCCACCCTGGACGACGCCCTGACCGCCCTCGAGGACGTGCGGGAGGGGCGCACCCCCGCGGGCTGCTGACCGCCGCCCGCCACGGGACGCCCCGCGTGGTGGATGCTGTCGGCCAGCACGGGCTCCCCGGGGAACCCGGTGCCGCGCCGAGCGTTGGTCAGGGGCGACACCGGCCGCTCGTGCGCCAGCCCGGCGCCCGTGCCGACCGGCGCCCCAGACGTCCGACCGCACGCGGTCGCCACACCGCGACGGCGCCTCCCGGTGCCCGCCGCACCTGCAACTGAAGGAGACCGCTCGTGGCCATGCGGCCCCCCGTGTCCGTGCCGACGCTGTCGCGGCGCGCGAAGGTGGTCATCGGGTCCATCGCCGTGCTGCTGGTGCTGTTCACGGCCATCGGGACGTTGACCAACGTCTACGTCGACTACCTCTGGTTCGACGAGACCGGGTACACCGAGGTCTTCTGGACCGAGCTCCAGACCCGGGCCCTGCTGTTCGCCGTGGCCGGCGTGGCCACCGGCGGGCTCACCGCGCTGGCGATCTACCTGGCCTACCGGTTCCGCCCGGCGTTCCGGCCGATGTCGCTGGAGCAGCAGAACCTGGAGCGCTACCGGCAGTCGCTGGAGCCCCGCCGCACCCTGGTGCTGTCGGCGGTGGCGGTCGTCGTCGGCCTGTTCGCCGGGTTCACCGCGCAGGGCAGCTGGGAGACCTGGCTGACCTTCCGCAACTCGACGCCGTTCGGCGACGTCGACCCGCAGTTCGGCCTGGACCTGTCGTTCTTCGTCTTCGAGTACCCCTTCTACCGGCTGCTGCTGAGCTTCGGCTTCGCCATCGTGCTGCTGGCGCTGATCGGCTCGCTGCTGACCCACTACGTCTTCGGCGGCCTGAGGCTGCAGACGCCGGGGCAGAAGCTCACCGGCGCGGCGATGGTGCAGCTGTCGGTGCTGCTCGGCCTGTTCGTGGCGCTCAAGGCGGTCGCGTACTGGTTCGACCGCTACGGGCTGGTCTACTCCGACCGCGGCGAGCTGTTCAGCGGCGCGAGCTACACCGACGTCAACGCGCTGCTGCCGGCCAAGACGATCCTGGTGTTCGCGGCGGCGTTCTGCGCGCTCGCGTTCCTGGCCAACGTCGTCGTCCGCAACTTCCGGCTGCCGGCCGCCGCGCTGGTCCTGCTGCTGCTGTCCAGCCTGGTGATCGGCGTGGCCTACCCGGCGATCGTGCAGCAGTTCGTGGTCCGCCCGAGCGCCAACGAGCGCGAGGCCGACTACATCGAGCGGGCGATCGCCTCGACCCGCGAGGCCTACGGGCTCACCGACGTCGAGTACACCGACTTCGCGCAGGACAACACCGGCGAGAACGTGGACACCGGCGCCGCGCTGGCCGAGCTGCGCGACGACGACGCGACGATCCCGAACGCCCGCCTGCTCGACCCCAACGTGCTGTCCGCGACGTTCACCGCGCGCCAGCAGATCCGCAACGTGTACGGCTTCCCGGAGAAGCTCGACATCGACCGGTACACGATCGACGGCGAGACCCGCGACTACGTCGTCGCCGTCCGCGAGCTCGACAGCGGCAGCCTGTCGGAGAACCAGGACACCTGGATCAACCGGCACACCGTCTACACGCACGGCAACGGGTTCGTCGCCGCGCCGGCCAACCAGGTGGTCACCGGCCAGGAGGGCGGCGAGCCGAACTTCACCAGCCGCGACCTGCCCACCACCGGAGACATCGAGGTCGAGCAGGGCCGGATCTACTACGGCGAGCTGATCGACGACTACTCCGTCGTCGGGGCGCCCGAGGGTGCCGACGCCCGCGAGTTCGACCGGCCCGAGGACGGCTCCGAGGGCGAGGTCAACAACACCTACGACGGCGAGGGCGGCGTCGCGATCGGCAGCTTCTTCCGGCAGCTGACGTTCGCCATCTACTACCGCGAGCGCAACTTCCTGCTCTCCGGTGCGGTCAACGACGCCTCGAAGGTGCTCTACGTCCGCGACCCGCGCGAGCGGGTGGAGAAGGCCGCGCCGTTCCTCACCGTCGACGGCGACCCCTACCCGGCGGTCATCGACGGCCGCGTGCAGTGGATCCTCGACGGCTACACGACCTCGGACGCCTACCCGTACTCCGAGCGGATGGAGCTCGGTGAGGCGGCGCAGGACGCGCTCACCGGCCAGGGGACCGCGGCCCTGCCGAACGAGCAGTTCAACTACATCCGCAACTCGGTCAAGGCCACCGTGGACGCCTACGACGGCACCGTCCGGCTCTACGAGTGGGACGAGGACGACCCGGTGCTGAAGGCCTACATGGCCGCGTTCCCGGGCGTGATCGAGGAGAAGTCGGAGATGAGCGACGAGCTCATCGGCCACGTCCGCTACCCCGAGGACCTGTTCAAGCTGCAGCGGGACATCCTCACCCGCTACCACGTGAGCGACCCGGGCGACTTCTACAGCCAGAACGACCGCTGGGCGGTGCCGGCCGACCCGACGCAGGACACGCAGACCGAGGAGGCGCAGCCGCCGTACTACATCCTCGCCGCGCGCCCGGGCGAGGGCGGCGCGACGTTCCAGCTGACCAGCGCGCTGAACGCCTTCCGCCGGCAGAACCTCTCGGCGTTCATCGCGGCCTCCAGCGACCCGGACACCTACGGCTCGATCCAGGTGCTCCGGCTGCCCGGGAACACGCCCTTCCGCGGGCCGCAGCAGGTGCAGCAGTCGTTCAACACCAACGACGAGGTCGCCCGGGACCTGACGCTGTTCAACAGCGAGGACTCGCAGGCGGTGTTCGGCAACCTGCTGACGCTGCCCATCGGGGAGAACGGCCTGCTCTACGTGCAACCGCTGTACGTGGAGGGGACCGGGCAGAACTCCTTCCCGCTGCTGCGCAAGGTGCTGGTCAACTACGGCGGCCGGGTCGGGTACGCCGACACGCTCGCCGAGGCGTTGGACCAGGTCTTCGGGGCCGGGGCGGGGGACACCGCCACCGACTCCGACGACGCCGGGACCACCCCGGACACCGAGGAGCCGACGCCGGCCGAGCCGACCACGCCCGCGGAGCCGACGACACCGGCCGAGCCGACGACGCCGCCGGCCGACGGGTCGGACGCCGCGCTGGACCAGGCGGTCGCCGACCTCGACGCGGCGCTGCAGCGGCTGGCCGACGCCCAGCGCAGCGGCGACTTCGCCGCGCAGGGCCAGGCGCTGGCCGACCTGCAGCGGGCGGTCGAGGCGTACGAGGCGGCCCAGGCCGCGGCCGCGGCGCCGGCCACGCCGACCGGCTGAGCCGCGCGGGTGGGGGTGTGCCGGCCCCGGTGCACCCTCACCCGAGACCGGGTGTAGTCTGGTCTCACCGACGCGGGGTGGAGCAGCTCGGTAGCTCGCTGGGCTCATAACCCAGAGGTCGCAGGTTCGAATCCTGCCCCCGCTACTCCGAACGGCACCGGCCCCCACCGCCCAGCGGTGGGGGCC
>NZ_JBJGZH010000023.1:0-78403 GCF_054050415.1 Geodermatophilus sp. SYSU D01180
CCGCGCCCCGCCGCGGCCCCGGGGCCCCCCCCCCGGTCCGCGGGCACCGCCGAGGTGCCGAGGACGGCCAGCAGCTGCAGCCGCTCGGCGCTCTCGCTGCCCGGGACGGCGGTGTACACGAGCAGCCGGTGCGACTGGTCGGGGTCGACCAGCGACTGGCAGGCCAGCTCCAGCGGGCCGACGACGGGGTGGAGGAACCGCTTGACCTCGCGCGGGCGGATGCCGACCTCGTGCACGTCCCACAGCCGGCGGAGCTCCTCGCTGCGGGCGAGCGCCAGCTCGGCGAGGCGCGCGGCTCGCGAGCCGGGGCCGCGCAGGGTGACCAGCTCGCGCAGGCCGGAGGCGTAGAGCCGGGACAGGAAGGCGTGCTCCTCCGGGGCGTACAGCGCCCGGGTGGCGGGGTCGGTGAACCACCGGTAGCCGAGGCTGCGCGCCGGCCCGGTGCGCAGGGTCGCGTCCCCGGTGAGCGCGACGGCGAGTGGGGTCTGCCGCAGCGTCTCGCCGAGCTCGGTGACGATCTCTGCCGGGGTGTCGCCGAGCCGGTCGAGGATGCGCAGCAGCCCGGGGCCGACGTGCTCGCCGTCGGCGCCGCGGGCGGGTGGCCGGTGGCCGGCCAGCCGGAACAGGTGGTCGCGCTCGTCGAGCGAGAGGTGCAGGCCCTGCGCGATCGCGGCCACCATCTGCTCCGACGGCTGCGGCCCGCGCTCCTGCTCCAGCCGCGCGTAGTAGTCGGTGGACATGTGGCAGAGGACGGCGAGCTCCTCGCGCCGCAGCCCGCTCGTCCGGCGGCGCGGCCCGCGGGGGAGGCCCACGTCCTCCGGCTGCAGCGCCTCCCGACGGCGGCGGAGGAACTCCGCGAGCCCGGCCCGGTCGATCACGTCGCCTCCCTCGTCGGTGCTGCCTCGTTCCTACCGTCGCCGGGAGCGGTCATCCACGGACCGCCGGTCCCTCCCTCACCCGGACGGGGACCGCAGTGGGCACAGCGCCGACGCCGTCGGTCCGGCTCCCTCGCGGAGGCGGCGGGGCGCGGGACCGGCGGTGCGCCGGGTCCCGAGCGGCTCGCCGTCCGGCCGGCGGGGTGGTGGACTCGGCGCGGTGACGCGCCCCGGCGTCGCCGGCCGGCGGGTGCGGAGGTGGGGACGTGCGGCTGCGTCCACGCGGGCTGGTCCTGCTGGTGGCGCTGGCCTCCGCCGTCGCCCAGGCCTTCGGCCGGTTCTCCTACGCCCTGCTGCTGCCGGCGATCGACCGCGACCTGCTCGGGTCCTACGCCGTCGCCGGGCTGGTCGCCACGGCCAACGTCACCGCCTACCTGCTCGGCACCGTCGCGGTCAGCGCGGTGTCCCGCCGGGCCCGGCCGGCGGCGCTGATCAAGGCCGGGCTCGCCTGCAGCGTGTCGGGGCTGGGCCTGCTCTCCGTCGCCGGGGGCGCCGGCGGCCTCGCGGTGGGGCTCACCCTGACCGGCGTCGGCGGGGCCTTCATCTGGGTGCCTGCCCCCGGGCTCGCCGGCTCCGTCGTCCGCCCCTCCCGCCGGGGCGCGGCGATCGGCGTCGCCGGCTCGGGCATCGGCGGCGGGATCGTGCTGGCCAGCGCCCTGACCTGGCTCCTGCGGTCCTGGGGCGGGGACGCCTCCTGGCGCACGGTGTACCTGGTGGAGGCCGCGATCGCCGTCGTCGTCCTGGTGCTGTGCCTGCTCCTGCTGCGCCCGGCGCCCCGCCGCGACGACGACGTCCCCGTGCGCGCGGGCGCGCTGCGCCGGGTCCCCGGGTGGATCGGCCTGGCCGGCGGCTACGCCGCGTACGGCCTGGCCTACTCCGTCTACACCAGCTACCTGGTGACCGCCCTCGAGGACGACGCGGGCTTCTCGGCCGGTCACGCGTCGGCGGTGTACACGCTCGTCGGCGTCGGGCTGGTCGCCGGCGGGATCGTGCTCGGACCGCTGTCGGACCGGTGGGGCCGCGGTCCCACGCTCGTCGGCGGCTACCTCCTCATGTCCGCGGCGATCCTGCTCGTGCCGCTGGGTGCCGAGCCGCCGGCCTCGGCGTCGGCGCTGCTGTTCGGGCTGACGATGTCCGGGCTGCCGGCGGTCATCGCCGCCCACCTGTCGGACTCCCTGACCCCGCGGGAGTTCGCCGGGGCCTTCGGCCGCTGCACCCTCGCCTTCGGCCTGGCGCAGCTGGCCGGCCCCCCGCTCGGCGGCTGGCTCGCCGAGACGACGGGCGGCTTCCTCGTCCCGTTCCTCCTCGCCGGCCTGGTGGCGGCGGCCGGCGCGGGGCTGAGCGTCGACGTCGTCCGCGCCCCGCGCCGGCGGCGGGACGACGTCCCCGCGTGACCGGCCCCCCGGCCGGCAGCTCCGGCAGCACCGCAGCGGGAAGCCGGTGGCGCAGGAGGGCGCCTGCACTCCGCCGACCTGTCGGGCGTGCCGACACGTGCTCATGCATCGCATGGCCGCTGGGCGTCGTCGCGTCCGGATGATCACGGGCGGGAGGTCATCGGGGACGACTCGGGCCGGACCGCGCTGTGCCCGGCAGCCGAGCCGTCGATCCCGACCTGCACCACTCGCGGAGACCGTGCGGCGCAGCGCACAGCGGCAGCCGCTCCACCTGGACGCCGCTCGAGGGCACGACCCGCCGACGTCTCCGTTCGGGCGGGCAGTCGTGTCGGCGGTGGTGCTGCCGAGTGGTCGTGTACCCCCAGCACACGCCGCTCCCCGTCACTGCGGTCTCGTTGCAGCACACCTGCCAGCGCCTGTCCGTGGTCCCGGTGTCACGGACCGAGCCACGCCGCATCCGAGGGATCCCACCAGGCAGCAGAGGGCAACCGATTGCCTCGTTGCCTCTGCCGGGATGGGATGCCGTGGGTGACCATCCGGTCGGACCGTGAGGCAGGGACGGACATGAGGCCGCAGTTGCTGGACTGGCTGGCGCACGTGCCCGTCCGTGCCGTCGCCTGCAGCGGTGGCGTCGACAGCCTCACCCTGGCGGCGCTCGCGCACCGTTCCTCGCCCGCCACCACGCTGGTCGTGCACAGCATCACCCCGGCCGTCCCCGCGGCGGCCACCGCCCGGGTGCTCCGGACGGCGGCGGAGGAGGGCTGGGACCTGCGGACGGTCCGGTCGCGGGAGTTCGAGGACGAGCGGTATCTCGCCAACCCGCGGGACCGCTGCTTCACCTGCAAGTCCCACCTGTACGAGGCCATGCACGACCTGGTGGCGGCCGTCGGCGGCACGCACACGCTGCTCAGCGGGGCCAACGTCGACGACCTGGGGGAGTACCGGCCGGGCCTGCGGGCCGCGGCCGAGGCCGGCGTCCGGCACCCCTACGTGGAGGTCGGTGCGACCAAGGCCGACGTCCGCGCCCTCGCTCGTGACCTGGACCTGAACTGCGCCGACCTGCCCGCCTCGCCCTGCCTGGCCAGCCGGCTCTACACCGGCACGGCCGTTACACCGGCCCGGCTGCAGGCGGTCGAGGTCGGCGAGGCCCTGCTGACCGCGCGCACCGGCGTGGCCGTCGTCCGGTGCCGGCTGCGGGAGGACGACGTCCGCATCGAGGTGCCGCACAGTGACCGCGACCGGGTGACCCCGGCCGTCGTCGCCGCCGTCCTCGCGGCGATGCGCGCGGTCGACCCCGCCCTCCGGACCGCCGCACTGGACGAGCAGCCCTACCGGCCTGGCCGCGCCTTCACCCTCGACCTCACCCCGGTGGCCCGGTGAACGACCCCGGCTTCGTCGACCTCGGCTTCGCCCGGGTCGACACCGACCGGCTCGGGCGCACCGGCGACCCCGAGGTCGTCTACGCCGCCGGCAAGACCGCCGACGAGGTGGTCGCCATCGTCGCGACGCTCCGCGAGGCGGCGCCGGAACGGCCGGCGCTGGTCACCCGGGCGGCCCCGGACACCGTGTCGGCCCTCGCCGCCCGGTGGCCGGACCTGCTGGTCGAGCGCAGCACCGTCGCGATCGGGCCGTTGCCCGCCCCCGCCGGACGCGTGGCGGTCGTGAGCGCCGGCACCTCCGACGAGCCGGTGTCCACCGAGGCCGCCGTGACCCTGCGCGTGCACGGCGCCGGCGTCGTCCGCGTGACCGACGTCGGGGTGGCCGGGCTGCACCGCGTCCTGGCCGCCCGCCCGGTCCTCGACGACGCCGACGTGGTCGTCGTGGTGGCCGGGATGGAGGGCGCGCTGCCCAGCGTCGTCGGCGGGTTGGTCGGCACGCCGGTCGTCGCGGTGCCCACCAGCGTCGGGTATGGCGCCAGCTTCGGCGGCCTGTCCGCGCTGCTAGGCATGCTGAACTCCTGCGCGCCGGGCGTGGTGGTCTGCAACATCGACAACGGCTTCGGCGCGGGGGTGTTCGCCGCGCGGGTGGCCCGCAGCATCGCCGCCGGGCGGGAGCCGAGGTGAGCCGGGTCGGCTGGCTGGATCTGGGCAGCGGGGTCTCCGGCGACATGCTCCTCGGGGCGCTGGTCGGCGCCGGGGTGCCGCTGGAGGCGCTCACCGCGGCGCTCGCCCCGCTCGACCTGCCGATCGCCCTGCGCGCCGAGCGGGTCCGGCGGGCCGGGCTGGCCGCGACCCGGGTGCACGTCGACGCTCCGGTGGAGGGGCAGCCGGACCGCACGTGGGCCGACGTCCGGGCGCTGCTCGCCCGGCTGCCGGAGCCGCTGCGGTCCTCGGCGTCGGCGGTGTTCGCCGCGCTGGCGCGGGCCGAGGCGTCCGTGCACGGCGTCCCGGCCGACGACGTCCACTTCCACGAGGTCGGCGCGCTCGACGCGGTCGCCGACGTCGTCGGCGCGTGCGCCGGCTTCGCCGCCCTCGGCCTCGACCGGCTGGTGGTGTCGCCGGTCGCGCTGGGCGGCGGGCACGTCCGCACGGCGCACGGGCGGCTGCCGGTGCCGGGACCCGCGGTCCTGGCGCTGCTGGCCGGTACGGACCTCCTGGCTCACGGTGGCCCGGACGACGAGGAGCTCGCGACGCCGACCGGGGTGGCCCTCGTGACCACGCTCGCCACGGCGTCCGGGCACCTGCCGCTGCTGCATGCGCCCGTGACCGGGACCGGGGCCGGCCGCCGGGACCCGCACTCCCGGCCCAACGTGGTGCGCCTGGTGGTGGGCGAGCAGCCCGGGGCCGAGCAGGCCGGGACCCTCGTCCAGCTCGAGGCCAACGTCGACGACCTCGACCCGCGCGCCTGGCCGGTGGTCATCGAGGCACTGCTCGCGGCGGGGGCACGCGACGCCTGGCTGACCCCCGTGCTCACGAAGAAGGGCCGTCCGGCGCACGTGGTCGGCGTACTGGCCGATCCGGACACCGCGGCCGCCGTCCGCGGGGTCCTGCTGCGGGAGACGACGACGCTCGGCGTCCGTGAGACCGTCGTCTCGCGCCATGCCCTGGCCCGTGCCTTCCGGACCGTCGACGTCGACGGGCAGCCCGTCGCGGTCAAGCTCGGACTGGGCCCCGACGGGAGCGTGGTCAACGCCATGCCGGAGTGGGAGGACGTCGTTCGCGCAGCCGCGGCGCTGAACCGGCCGGTGAAGCTGGTCCTGGCCCAGGCGCTGGGCCTGGCCGAGCGCGCAAGCCGCGAGTCCACGCCGTCAAGAGGGTGAGCGGGTGCGCACACCTGGCTCCGGGACTCGACCCGTCCAGGCTCTCGTGCGGAGCAGTTCGCGGTCGACGCACCCCCCCCGACCCGACGTCGCCGAGGCGGCTGATCCGACAGGTCCGGCTGAGCCGGCCTGGTACGTCCGGTCCGCCTCCCGAGCCCTCGCACCTGCCCAGGCGTGCCGATGTGCCAGGCGATGATCCCCACCGCCGGCGCACAGCGTCCTGTCGGTCCTCGCCAGGTGAGGAGGACAGGGGGCGATGTCGAGAACGCGGGACCGGCTCCGTCCCCGGGGTGCGAGCGGCCAGGATGGGCCGCACCACCGAGGAGGGACCACGATGGCCAAGTACCTGCTGCTCAAGCACTACCGCGGCGCCCCGGCGGCGGTGAACGACGTCCCGATGGAGAAGTGGACGCCGGAGGAGATCTCCGCCCACGTGCGGTACATGGAGGACTTCGCGGCCCGGCTGGAGGGGACCGGTGAGTTCGTCGACGGGCAGGCACTGTCCCCCGAGGGGATGTGGGTCCGGTACGACGGCGAGGGGCGCCCGCCGGTCACCGACGGCCCGTTCGCCGAGACCAAGGACCTCATCGCCGGCTGGATGGTGATCGACGTCGACAGCCAGGAGCGCGCCGTCGAGCTGGCCGGGGAGCTGTCGGCCGCCCCCGGGGCGGGCGGGGAGCCGATCCACGAGTGGCTCGAGGTGCGCCCCTTCCTCGGCGCGCCGCCCACCATCGAGGGATGACCGCCCCGCTGGACGAGGTCCTGCTGCGCAGCCTCACCCCCAGCGTGCTCGGCGTCCTCGTCCGCCGCGGAGCCGACTTCGCGGCGGCCGAGGACGCCGTGCAGGACGCGCTGGTGGAGGCGGTGCGCACCTGGCCGGCCGACCCGCCGCGGGACCCGAAGGGCTGGCTGGTCACCGTGGCCTGGCGCCGGTTCCTCGACGCGACCCGGGCCGACGCCGCCCGCCGCCGGCGCGAGGACGCCGTCGACGAGGAGCCCGCGCCCGGGCCCGTGCCCGGCGCGGACGACACGCTGCACCTCTACTTCCTGTGCGCCCACCCGTCGCTGACGCCGTCGTCGGCGGTCGCGCTCACGCTGCGCGCCGTCGGCGGGCTGACCACCCGCCAGATCGCGCAGGCCTACCTGGTGCCCGAGGCGACGATGGCGCAGCGCATCAGCCGGGCCAAGCGCACCGTGTCCGGCGTGCGGTTCGACCGGCCCGGCGACGTCGCGACCGTGCTGCGCGTCCTCTACCTGGTCTTCAACGAGGGCTACTCCGGCGACGTCGACCTCGCCGCCGAGGCCGTCCGGCTCACCCGGCAGCTCGCGGCCGTGGTCGACCACCCCGAGGTGGCGGGGCTGCTGGCCCTCATGCTGCTCCACTCCGCCCGGCGCCCCGCCCGGACCGCGCCCGACGGCAGCCTGGTGCCGCTCGCCGAGCAGGACCGGAGCCGGTGGGACACCGGGATGGTCGCCGAGGGCGTCGCGATCCTGCAGGCGGCCCTCGCCCGGGACCGGCTGGGGGAGTACCAGGCCCAGGCCGCCGTCGCGGCCCTGCACGCGGACGCGCCCACCGCCGCGGAGACCGACTGGGTGCAGATCGTCGAGTGGTACGACGAGCTCGTCCGCCTGACCGGCAGCCCGGTCGTCCGGCTCAACCGGGCGGTGGCCGTCGGCGAGGCCGACGGGCCCCGCGCCGGTCTGGCCGCGCTCGCGGTCCTGGACGACGACCTGCCCCGCCACACCGCGGTCGCGGCGTACCTGCACGAGCGCGACGGCGACCTCGCGACGGCGGCGCGGCTGTACGCCGAGGCGGCCGCGAAGGCGACCGACCTCGCCGAGCGCGACCACCTGCTGCGCCAGGCCGCCCGGCTCAACGCCGGCCGCGGGCGCTGAGGGCACCGACCGGCGCTGCGCCGCCCACCCGCCGCCACCGCCGGGCATCCTCGGACGGGGCCGGTCCCGGCCCGCGGCGACGAGGGAGGTGCGGGTGGAGGGGACGACGCTGGGCGGCCGGTACCGGCTGGACGGCGTGCTGGGCCGCGGGGGCATGGGCACCGTCCACGCGGCCACCGACGTCGCCCTCGGCCGCCGGGTCGCGGTCAAGGTGCTCGACCCCGCCGTCGCCGACCGTGCCGGGACGTCCCGCTTCCGCCGCGAGGCCCGGGCGCTGGCCGCGCTCGATCACCCGCACGTGGTGAGCGTCTTCGACGTCGGCGTGGACGCGGCAGCCGCCTGGCTGGTCATGCCGCTGCTGCCCGGCCCCGACCTGCAGGCCCTCCTCGGCCGCGACGGGCCCCTCCCGGTCCCCGACGTCACCCGGTACGGCCGGCAGGCCGCCGAGGCCCTGGCCGCCGCCCACGCCGCGGGCATCGTGCACCGGGACGTGAAGCCGGCCAACCTCGTGCTCGCCGCGGACGGCTCCTGCGTGCTGGTGGACCTCGGCATCGCCCGGCTGGCCGACGGCGGCCCCGGCGCCGCTCCACTGACCGGCACCGGGCTCGTGCTGGGCAGCACGCCGTTCCTCGCGCCGGAGGTCGTCGCCGGGGCGCCGGCCGGCCGGGAGGCCGACCTCTACGGCCTGGGCGCGACGCTGTTCACCCTGCTGACCGGCCGCCCGCCGTTCGAGGCCGACGGCGTCGCGGTCCTCGCCCAGCACCTGCACGCGCCGGTCCCCTCGGCCGTGCCCCTGCGGCCGGACACCCCGGCCGCGGTGGACCGGCTGCTCGGCCGGATGCTCGCCAAGGACCCCGCCGCCCGGCCGACGGCCGCGGAGGCTGCCGCAGCGCTCGCGGGAGCGCCGGACGCACCCGGCCCCGCGCCGACGCGGGTGCTCCCGCGGCCCGCCCCCTCCGAGCACCTCACCCCGGCGGACGGCACCCTGCGGCGACGGCGCCCGGTGCGGCTGCTGGCCGCCGTGGGGGTGGGCGCCGGGGCCCTGGCCGTGGCCGCCGCCCTGCTGACCGGCGGAGGGAGCGGGGCGGCCACGGGTGGCGCAGCGGCCACCCCGTCGTCGGCGCCGGCCCCGAGCCCGCCGCCCGTGCCGCCGCCGGCGGCCGTCCCGACCTCCCCGGTGACCACCCCGCCCGCGGCCCCGGCGCCCGCGGCGGACCCGGTGGGGTCGGCGCTGGCGGGGCTGCGCGCGGCCGTCGAGCAGGCCGAGGCGGGGGGCGCGCTGACCGGCGGGGGACGGCGCGACGTCGACCGCCGGGTGGCCGACGTCGAGCGCGCGCTGGACCGGGAGGACCCCGACCGGGTGGCGCGGGAGGTCGACGACCTCGAGCGCCGCCTCGACGACCTCCGGCGCCACGACCGCCTCACCGGGGACGGCGCCGCCGCGCTGGGCGCCGCCGTCGCGGACCTGCGCGCCGCCCTGGGCGCACCCGCCGGCGACGGCGGGGAGGACGGCGAGGGCTGACGGCGGTCCGCCCCGCCCCGGCCAGGGACCCGGACCCGCGGGCGCCGCGCCGGCGACCCCGGCGGATCCGCCCGTGAGGGAGGAGGCTGCTCCCATGGCTCTGCCCGAGCCGCGCCTGAGCGGCCGCCTGCTGGTGATCGCCGGTCTGCTGGGCGCCGGCGCCGTGGCCCTGGGCTGGCTGGTCCGCTACGTGGTGTGGCGGACGGTCCGGAGGCGGCGCGGCCGCGGCTGACCGCCCCGGCCCCGCGCCGGTCCCTCCTCGCCGGGCGGACACGCCGGTCGGGGCGGCCGGCCGGGGCTGTGTTCCTGCCCATGCGGCACCGGTGTTTGACAGCGCCGGACGGCCGCTCCCGCGGCGCGCGCGTCACGCCTCGTCAGCGGTCGGGCACACGGGGAGACCGCGCCGTCCGGGCCGGGGCCGGGAGCCGCCGAGGCCGCTCGTGGGGGGCGGATCGGTCCGTACCGTCGCTCCGGCGGGAGAGACCCCTCCCGATCCACGTGGTGCAGCGCCGGAGGACCGACCGGGCCCGGGGCGCACCGCAGCGAGGCCGCCGGTGACAGGTGAGCCGGTGGGAGTGATCGGTGGCAATCCGAGACGGCGCCAGCGCGCCGCCGCAGTACCCGTACGACGCCTACAGCACGCTGGCCGGCCCCCTCGGGGAGGCCGGTGAGGGCTACACCGTGCAGTTCGAGCGGCTGGTGCGGCGGGACCGCCGGCGCGGGCGCGCCCTGGTCATCAGCGCGGCCGCCATCGTCCTGGAGCTGCTGTTCCTGGTGTGGCTGCTCCGGCCCGCGCACTGGCCGGCCGACACCGGCGGCTGGACCTGGTACCTGAGCCTCACGATGGTCGTCACCATCGGGCTCATCGAGGTCCTGCGGCTGGTCAACGTGGTGACGCTGGCGCTGGCCACCTGGAACGCGCACGACCCCCTCCCGGTGCGGCCCGAGACCGGCACCCGGCTGGCGCTGCTCACCACGATCGTCCCCGGCAAGGAGCCGGTGGCGATGGTGGAGAACACCCTCCGCGCCGCGCTGCGCGTGCGGCACGACGGCCCGCTCGACGTGTGGCTGCTCGACGAGGGCGACGACGACGGGATCAGGGCCATGTGCGCCCGCCTGGGCGTGCGGCACTTCAGCCGTCGCGGGGTGGCCGCGTGGAACACCGGGTCCGGCGCGCACAAGCGCCGGACCAAGCACGGCAACTACAACGCGTGGCTCGCCCGGCACGGCGAGGAGTACGACTTCTGGATCAGCGTGGACACCGACCACGCACCCCTGCCGAACATCGCCGAGCGGCTCATGGGCTACTTCCGCGACCCGGACGTCGCCTTCGTCGTCGGCCCGCAGGTCTACGGCAACTACGACAACTTCACGACCCGCGCCGCGGAGTCGCAGCAGTACCTGTTCCACGCGGTCCTGCAGCGGGCGGGCAACCGCAGCACCTCGGCGATGTTCGTGGGCACCAACAACGCGGTGCGGCTGTCGGCCCTCGCCGACGTCGGTGGCCTGGCCGACAGCATCACCGAGGACGCCGCGACGTCGCTGGTCCTCCACTCCTCGCGCAACCCGGACACCGGCCGGCGCTGGAAGAGCGTCTACACCCCGGACGTGCTCGCCGTGGGCGAGGGCCCGACGAGCTGGAGCGACTACTTCGTCCAGCAGAACCGGTGGGCCCGGGGCACCGACGAGGTGGTGCTGCGGCAGTTCTGGCGGCGGGTCCGGCGGCTGTCCCCGGCGCGGGCCCTGCACTACGGGCTGCTGATGTCCTACTACCCGTCCGCCGCCGTCAGCTGGGTGCTCGGGTCGGTCAACCTCTGCCTGTACCTCGTCACCGGGGTGGGCGGCGTGGTCGTGGCGGCGAACCTCTGGGCGGTGCTGTACGTCAACGCGGCCGCCCTGCAGGTCGGCGTCTACTTCTGGAACCGGCGCTACAACGTGTCGCCGCACGAGGAGGAGGGCTCCTCGGGGCTGTCGGGCATGTTCGTGTCGGTGCTCTCCGCGCCCGTGTACGTCACGGCGCTGGCCGACGCCGTCCGGGGGCGGAACGTGCCCTTCGCGGTCACGCCGAAGGGCGACGACAGCAACCCGGACCGGCTCGCGACGTTCCGCAAGAACCTCGCCTGGGGCGGGGTGCTCGGCGCGGCGCTGCTCGCGTCCGTGCCGCTGGGCCACGACCACCCGGCGATGCGCGGCTGGGCGCTGCTCGCGCTGCTCACCTGCCTCCTGCCCGTCCTCATCTGGGCCGCGCAGCGCCGCCGGCCGCGTCCCGCCGCCGCGCCCCGTCCCGCCGCCACCGCACCGCGGACCGTCCGCTTCAGAGGCAACACCGTCGCACCCGCACCGCCGCTGCCCGCCGAACAGCAGCTGGTCACCACAGGCACCGAGGGAGGGCAGCGATGAAGGGCTTCGGCGGGAGGGCGCCCCGGCGCCGCCGCGCGCGCAACGTCGCGATCGTGACGACCGCGGCACTGGCCGTCGGCAGCGTGAACGCGCAGGTGGCCGGGGCGGCCGCGAACGACCTCGTGACCGGGTACCAGCAGAGCCGGCCCGAGTACACGGCGCAGTACGGCTCCTGGGAGACCGTGGAGCTCCCGGAGGAGTTCCGCGTCCGGGCCATTCACGCCGTCCTGCTGCGCACCGGCAAGGTCCTGGTCGTGGCCGGGTCCGGCAACGACCAGGCCGCCTTCGACGCCGGGACCTTCGAGACGGTGCTGTGGGACCCGGCCGCGGACACCTACGAGCACGTCGAGACGCCGGAGGACCTCTTCTGCGGCGGCCACGCGCAGCTGCCCGACGGCAACGTCCTGATCGCCGGCGGCACCAGCCGGTACGAGGTGCTCGCCGACGACGTCACGCACGCCGCCGGGGTCATGACCGTCAAGAACGAGGACCCGACCCTGACGGCGACCCTCGAGGAGGGCACCGTCTTCGTCGGGGAGGACGGGCAGCGCTACCGCGCCACGGCGCAGGCGCTGGTCACCCCCGCCGTCCAGCACGTGATGGACGGCGAGCCGATGCACATGGCGTCGGAGACGACGGTGTGGGTCGAGGCGCTGGAGGAGGGGGAGGACCCCGTCGTCCGCGGCGGCGCGCAGTTCGCCGTCGAGGGGCTGGCCGGCCGGCAGGCCCAGGACGTCTACGGGATCGCCGACACGATCAGCCTGGACAAGCAGGAGTACCGCGGCATCCCCGACTCCTACGTCTTCGACGTCACCACCGAGCGCTACGAGCGGGTCGGTGACCTCAACCACTCGCGCTGGTACCCGACGCTCGTCCCGGTGGCCGGCGGTGACGTCATGGCGGTCAGCGGGCTCGACGAGTACGGCCGCCCCTCGGCCGGCGAGATCGAGGTGTTCGACCGGGCCACCGGGCAGTGGCGCGAGCGGCCCGAGCTGTTCCGCTACTTCCCGACCTACCCCGCGCTGCTGCGGCTGGCCGACGACCGGCTGTTCTACACCTCGTCCAACGCCGGCTACGGCCCGGCCACGGAGGGCCGCACGCCCGGCTACTGGGACCTGACGGACAACTCGTTCGACCCCGTGCCGGGGCTGCGCGACCCGCACATGAACGAGACGGCGTCGTCGGTGCTGCTCCCGCCGGCGCAGGAGCAGCAGGTGCTCATCGCCGGCGGCGGCGAGGTCGGGGAGGGCGAGGGCAGCACCGCGCGGGTCGACGTCATCGACACCGACACCCACGACGCCCACTGGACCCCGGCGCCGGACCTGCCCGCACCGGCGCGGTACGTCTCCACGGTGGTCCTCCCCGACGACCGGGTGCTGCTCACCGGCGGCAGCACCGGCTACCGCGGCAACGGCGACAGCGACACCCACGCCCCGGTCCTCTACGACGCCGGCACCAACACCACGGCCGCCGCCGCGCCCAACGAGGTCGGCCGGAACTACCACTCCGAGGCGCTCCTGCTGCCCGACGGCCGGGTGGTCACGCTCGGCTCGGACCCGCTGTACGCCGACGCGGAGAACACGCGCCCGGGGACGTTCGAGACCCGGGTGGAGATCTACACCCCGCCGTACCTGCACACCGGCGGCGAGCGCCCCCGGGTCACCGAGGCGCCGGCCGAGGTCGAGCGGGGCACCACCTTCCCGGTGCGGGCGACCGGTGCCGTGACCGCGGCCCGGCTGATGCGCCCGTCGGCGGTCACGCACGTCACCGACGTGGAGCAGCGGTCGGTCGCGCTGGACGTGTCCGGTCCCTGTCCCGGCGACGGGGCGGCCTGCGACCTGCAGCTGAGGCTGGACCCGGCCGAGGGGCTCACCCCGGCGGGCTGGTACATGCTCTTCCTGGTCGACGCCGACGGCGTGCCGTCGGTGGCCCGCTGGGTGCACGTCCGATGAGGCGGGGCCGGACGACGCGCAGCCGGGTCGCGGCCGCGCTGGCCGCCGTCGCCGTGCTGGCCGGCTGCGGCGCGGGCGACCCGCCGGCCCCGGCCGGCGCCCCCGCCGACAGCTCCGCCGGGCTGGACCAGCCCGGCGGCGAGGGCAACCCGCTGGCCTGGAACGTCCTCTACGCCAACCCGGGGAGCACCGCCGCCCGGGCGGTCGCGGCGGCCTCCGAGCGGGGCGACGAGGCCACGGCGGAGCGGCTGCGGCGGATCGCCGACCGGCCGACGGGCACCTGGCTCGCCGGCGGGGTGGACCCCTACCGCACGGCGCGGGAGCTCACCGCCGCGGCCCAGGATGTCGAGCGGGTGCCGCTGCTGGTGGCCTACAACCTGCCCCAGCGCGACTGCGGTCAGTACAGCTCCGGAGGTGCCGCCGACGTCGACGAGTACCTGGACTGGCTGGGCTCGCTCGCGGCCGGCATCGGCGACGCCCCGGCCGTCGTCGTCCTCGAGCCCGACGCCATCCCGCACGCGCTGGAGGGGTGCGCCGGCTCGCAGTCCGCCGACGAGCGCTACAGCATGCTGCGCGAGGCCGTGCGCATCCTCGGCCGCCAGCCCGAGACCGCCGTCTACGTCGACGCGGGCAACGCCAGCTGGATCGACGACCAGGACGCCCTCGCCGACGCGCTGCTCGCCTCCGGGATCGAGGAGGCCGACGGCTTCGCGCTGAACACCAGCAACTTCGAGACGACCGAGGCGACGGCGGCGTACGGCACGCAGCTCTCCGACCGGGTCGGCGGCGCGCACTTCGTCGTCGACACCAGCCGCAACGGCGCCGGCCCCCCGCCGGACGGCGGCGACGGCGACCACTCCGCCTGGTGCAACCCCTCGGGGATGCGGCTGGGGGAGCCGCCCACGACCGACACCGGCATCGAGCGGGTCGACGCGCTGCTGTGGATCAAGCAGCCCGGTGACTCCGACGGCGAGTGCGGGCGGGGTGAGCCGCCGGCCGGGCAGTGGTTCCCCGAGTACGCCGACCGGTTGCTGGCCGGGTAGCCGCCCGGCCGGCCGGCGGCGCCTCGTCCGCCGGGGACGACCCCCGGGGGACGGGCCGGGACGCGGCCGGACGACGGGCCGGTCGGCCTCCGGGCGGCACGCTCCGGTCGGCGCGGGCGCGGCTCCCGCGCCGCCGGGCTCAGTCGTGCGGTCCTCGCGCGACCGCCACCGCGGCCCCGAGCACGGCCCCGGTGCCGATGCAGCCGGCTAGGAAGCGCGCCGCGTCCCGGTGCCACCCCGTGATCCTGGTGTCGCTCCTGCGAGGGGTCACACGCACTGCTGCGTCCATGACCGACACGGTCCCGCCGCTCCGCCGTGGCGGACTCATCCCGGAGGGATGGCGGACCGGATCGTCCGGATGCCGGAGGCCGGGACCGTCGACGCCACCGGCCCGGCGTGCCACCGTGGTCGTCAGGTGCGGTGCACCGTGCGGCGCGCCCGGGAGGACGGAGACGGCCGTGGCGGACGTGAAGATCGAGCAGGAGCTGACGCTCAGCCGCCCGGAGGTCGCCCGCCTCCTCCGGTCGCTGGCGGAGGGGCTGGAGTCCGACGACGGCGAGGTCGCCGTCCGGCTGGGGACCAGCACCGTCGAGCTGTCGGTCGGGGACCGGCTCCGCTGCGAGCTGGAGGTGGAGGTCGACGGCGACGAGATCGAGCTGGAGCTGGAGCTGAAGTGGCCGACCGCGCGCGGCGCGGCCGCCGCGTCGCAGCAGGACCGCGCGGACGAGGAGCAGGTGCCGACCGCCGCGGAGAGCTGGTCGGAGCCGGCTCCTCCCGCGCCGCGGAGCGCACCGGAGACCCGGACGAAGCCGGAGAAGCGCCGCCCCGCGCCGGCCTGACCGCGCGCGGTCCGCGCGGGCGAGGGGTCAGGGCCGGCGGCCGGCCCGCCGGCCCTGCGCCGCGTCGCGCCGGATGCGCCGGGCGACCGTGCGGTAGCTGTCGGCGCGGTCGGCCCGGCCGCGCGCCGCCGCCTCGGCGGTCAGCCGGTCGAAGGTCGCGGCGAGCCGGGTGTCGGTGTCGGCCAGGAGCCGGCCGAGCTCGCGGGCCCGCTGGGTGGCCCGCGCCACCCGCTCGGGCAGCAGGAGCGCCGGCGGCGCCGGGGAGCCGAGCCACGCCCAGACGGTCTTCCGGTCGCCGTCGGCGTGCCAGCCGTGCGCTGCCGACAGCCGGGCCACCATCGGCAGGCCCATGCCGCCGGTGGCCGCGTCCCGGTCGACCGCCGGGACCGGCGGGCAGTCGCCGGCCGCGTCGGACACCTCGAGCAGCCAGCCGCCGTCGGCGGTCACGGCGGCGGTCACCGGCGGCCGCCCGTGCCGCAGGCCGTTGGACACGAGCTCCTCGACGGCGAGCAGCAGCCGCTCCCCGGTGGCCTCGGGCAGCCCGTCGGCGGCCAGCGCCCCGCGGAGCCGCATCCGGACCCGCGTCAGCTCGGCGGCACTGCGCACCTGCCCGCGCCACACCGTGGCGGCCCGGGCGCTCGGGACGGGCGGCGGCCGGTGCGCCCACGTCGTCCCGTCCATGTGTCCCGTCCCCTGGGTACCGGACCATGTCCGGCGCCCGCCCGCGCCGCCGGACACGGCCGGGACCCGTGTCGTCCCGGCTCCGTGCGGGTGCCCGCGTACCCACGCCGCGGCGCGCCCACGCACGGGGAGCGGGGCGACGTCGTCGGGCCGACATCAGCGGGCCGACGGGACCGGCACCGCGTCCCGTGCCGCACCCGCCGGGCGGGACGGGCGCCGGCGGTCGGCCGCCCGGCAGCCGGCCGCCACGAGCGCGAGCCCGGCGACGACGGACCAGGGGTGGGCGACGACGGCCTCCTCCGCCCCGGCCAGCGGGTTCGCGAGCAGGCCGAGCCGGTCCAGCGCCCAGCCGGTGGCGGCGGCGAGCGCCACGGCCGCGCCGGTCAGGCGCAGTGCCGGGTACCAGCGGGTCCGGGACACCACGTACAGCGACGGGAAGACCAGCGCCACGGTGAGCAGCTGGGCCAGCTCGACGCCCCCGTTGAAGGCCAGCAGCGCGGGCACCGACGCCGCCCCGTCGAGGCCGAGGCCGGTGAGGATGCCGGCGAAGGCCAGCCCGTGGACCAGCCCGAAGCCGCCGGCGACCAGCACCTCCCCGCGGCGGGCCAGCGGCCGGACCGCGTGCACGCCCGCCACCCCGACCGAGACGGCGATGAGGACCTCGACCGGCGCCCCGGGCACCGACACCCAGCCCAGCGCGGACGCGACGAGCGTCAGCGAGTGGCCCGCGGTGAACGCGGTGACGACGGCGAGCACCCGGCGCAGCGTCGGCCCCGGGCCCTCCCGCCGCCGCCACCGCCCGCCGACCGCGACCAGCGGCGCGACCAGCAGCAGGGTGAGCAGGAACAGCAGGTGGTCGGCGCCCTCGAGCACGTGGTGCAGGCCGTACCCGACCATGTCGGCGATCCCAGTGGAGGCGACGTCCCCGACCTGCAGGGTGCCGTCGGAGGCGGTGAGGACGCCGGCGGTGGAGATGTCGCCGGCGGCGTCGGTGAGGACGACGACGGCCTCGTGCGCCGGGTCGGCCTCGATGATCCCGTCGTAGGACAGGGTGAACGCCGACGGGTCGGCGCCGCCGGGGTCCAGGGTGACCTCGATGCTCACGGAGTCGATGCCCTCCACCGACTCCTCGGTGACGGCGGTGTAGGCCTCGGTCCAGGCGGTGCCGTCGGAGCCGGTGACGGTCAGGTGCTCGTCGACGTAGGCGATGACGGCGTCGGCGTAGGAGTCGACGTCGGTGGCCGCCGTCCACTCGGTGCCCAGCGTCTCGTCGAGCGTCTGCAGGGCGACGGTCACGGTGGTGTCCACCGCGTCCTCGCCCACCCGCACCGACAGCGTGCTGCTGTCCAGGCTGTGCGCGCTCGCGACGGCGGGCGCAAGCAGGACGAGGCCGCTGGTCAGCGCGCCGGTGAGGGCGGCGCCGGCGGCCAGCACGCGGCGGCGTGGAGAGGAGGACATGGGACCCGACCGTGCCGGTCCTCCCTGTGGAGTTCCCGGACGCCGGCTGTGAGGACGTGACGCAGCGCGGTCGGCACGTGTCACAGCGTCCTCACAGCGGATGCCCAGCGGAGCCGGAGAGCCGCCGCCCACCGTGGTGCCCGACCGAGTCCTCCCGAATCGAGAGAAGCCTCCCGTGAAGCTCCGCACGACCCTCGCCGCCGTCCTCCTCGCCGCCGTCGTCCCCGTCGCCGCCGCCTGCGGCACGACCGCCGAGGCCACCACCACGAGCACCGGCACCAGCAGCACGAGCACGACCGACACCGGCACCACGACCGACACCGGGTTCCCGGGCGGCGGGGCCGAGGGCGGCGGGCCGGGCGGCGTCGACGTCTCCTCCGTCACCACCGAGGAACAGCTGGTCGAGCTGGTCCAGGAGGCCTACGGCGACGCCGGCCTCGGCCTGCACCGCGGCCACCAGCCCGTCGAGGACGTGCTCGACGAGGTCCTGACGATCAGCCACGACGAGCTGCACGTGCGGATGGAGGCGGGGCAGAACCTGGCCGCCGTCGCCGAGGACCTCGGCATCGACCCGCAGACCCTCGTCGACGCCCTGGTGGCGGAGTACAGCCCGGCCGTCGACACCCTCCTCGCCGAGGGCACCATCACCCAGGACGAGGCCGACCGGTACCTGGCGGCGCTGGAGGAGGCCTTCTCCTTCCGCGTGAACTGGGACGGCGAGGAGGCGACGCCGGCCTTCACCGGCCTGGCCGCCTGAGCCCCCGGCCCCGGCCCGCGGAACTCCGCGGGCCGCCGGGCAGTTGCCCGTGTGACGGCGCCGTGCCCGCCCCGCCGGCGCCGCCACCCGCCCGCGACCGGCGGGCGCCGTGCGGGGCGTCGACCGCGAGGAGGGACCGGGCCGGTGGCCGAGGTGTGCGAGTCCGTGACCATCGACGGAGGGGTGCTCGTCGGGCACGACGGCTCCGCCGGCGCCCAGGAGGCGCTGGTGTGGGCGGCCGGCCTGGCCGGGCGGACCGGCCTCCCGCTGCACGTGCTGCGGGCGTGGAGCCTGACCACCGCGCCGCGGCCGTCGACGTGGCGACCGGGCTACGTGCCGCCGCTCGAGGACTCCGAGCGCGCCGTCCGCGACGACCTGGAGCGGTGTGTCGCCGCGGCCGGCCTGGACCCGGCGGTGCGGGTGCACACGCACGCGGTGCACGGCCCGGTGGCCGGGGCCCTGATCCAGGCGGCCGGGGGCGCGGACCTGCTCGTCGTGGGTGCCCGCGGCGGCGGCGGGTTCGCCGGGCTGCTGCTGGGGTCGACCGGCGACCAGCTGGTCCACCACGCGCCGTGCCCAGTCACGGTGGTGCGCACCGGCACCGGGCGCCCGCTCACCTGGGCCGCGGCGCCCGGGGAGGCCACCGCCTGACGCCACCGGGGCGCCTGGGGCCGGCCGCGGTCAGACGCGGGGCATCCGCGAGCGGCCGGCGTCCGGGGCGGCGCCGGTCCGCAGCAGCGGCAGGGTCCGCCGCGGCACCAGCTCCGACAGCGCGACGACGCTGGTCGAGCGGACCACCGACGGTGACCGGTTGAGGTCGACCAGCACCTGCTGCAGCGCCTCGTGCGACGCCGCGCCCACCCGGCACAGCACGTCGCCGCTGCCCGTCGTCGCGTGCGCCTCCAGCACGCCGGGGATGGCCTCGAGGTCGGCGCGGACCGCCTCGATCGCGCCCTGCGCGATCTCCAGCGTCACGAACGCCTGGACGCCGAACCCCGCCGCCGCGACGTCGACGTCCGGGCCGTAGCCGGTGACGACGCCGGACTGCTCGAGGCGGGCGATGCGGGCGGTGACCGTCGCGCGGGCCACCCCGAGCAGCCGGGACAGCTCCAGCGCGCCGGCCCGGGGGTGCGCGCGCAGCGCCTCCAGCACCGCGACGTCCAGCGCGTCGAGCGGCATGCGTCCTCCCGGGTGCGAGCTGTGCAGTCTGCCCAGCCGGCGGGCCGGTCCGCTGGGCCAGCGGTGCAGCCGGACCAGCACGAGCGGTCAGGGTTGCACAGGACGGCCTCCCGCAGTGGGCTTCCCCCACGTCCCCGCGCGGAGGAGGCTCCCGTGTCGATCGAGCAGACCCTCAATGACGAGGAGCGCCTGGCCGGACTCGACCTGCGGCAACTGGAGCAGCTGGTCGGCCTGGTGCAGTACGACGGGTCGGCCGACCCGTTCCCGGTCACCGGGTGGGACGCGCTGGTGTGGGTCGTCGGCAACGCCGTGCAGACGGCGCACTTCCTGCAGTCCGCCTTCGGCATGGAGCTGGTCGCCTACTCCGGCCCCGAGACCGGCAACCGCGACCACCGCGCCTACGTGCTGCGCTCCGGCGCCGCCCGCTTCGTCGTCACCGGCGCCTACGACCCCGCCAGCCCGCGCGCCGACCACCACCGCGCGCACGGCGACGGCATCGTCGACATCGCCCTCGCCGTGCCCGACGTGGACCGGTGCGTCGCCCACGCCCGCGCCCAGGGCGCGACCGTCGTCGCCGAGCCGCACGACCTCACCGACGGGCACGGCACCGTCCGGCTGGCCACCATCGGCGCTTACGGCGACACCGTGCACACCCTCGTCGACCGCTCCCGCTACACCGGCCCCTACCTGCCCGGCTACGTCGCCCGGACGTCGTCCCACCGGCCCCGGCCCGGGCGCCCGCGCCGGCTGTTCCAGGCCGTCGACCACGTCGTCGGCAACGTCGAGCTCGGCGCCATGGACCGCTGGGTCGACTTCTACAACCGGGTCATGGGCTTCACCAACATGGCGGAGTTCATCGGCGACGACATCGCCACCGACTACTCCGCGCTGATGAGCAAGGTCGTCGCCAACGGCAACCACCGGGTGAAGTTCCCGCTCAACGAGCCGGCGGTGGGGAGGAGGAAGTCGCAGATCGACGAGTTCCTCGAGTTCTACCGCGGCCCCGGCGCCCAGCACGTGGCGCTGGCGACCAACGACATCGTCGGCACCGTCGACGCGATGCGCGCCGAGGGCGTGGAGTTCCTCGCCACGCCGGACTCCTACTACGAGGACCCCGAGTTGCGCGCCCGCATCGGCGAGGTGCGCGTGCCGATCGAGGAGCTGCAGGCCCGCGGGATCCTCGTCGACCGCGACGAGGACGGCTACCTGCTGCAGATCTTCACCACGCCCACCGGCGACCGGCCGACGGTGTTCTTCGAGCTCATCGAGCGGCACGGCTCGCTCGGCTTCGGCAAGGGCAACTTCAAGGCGCTCTTCGAGGCCATCGAGCGCGAGCAGGCCAGGCGCGGCAACTTCTGAACGTCGAGCGGCGGACATGGCCATCTCCGCCGCTCGGGAGGGAGGAACGGTGGCGTACTACCGGCGCGTGGGCGAGGTCCCGCCCAAGCGGCACACGCAGTTCCGGCGGCCCGACGGCGGCCTGTACGCCGAGGAGCTGATGGGGGAGGAGGGCTTCTCCAGCGACTCCGCGCTGCTCTACCACCGCGGCCTGCCCTCGGCGCTGGTCGACGCCCGCCCCTGGGAGCTGCCCGACCAGACGCTGACGCCGAACGCGCCGCTGGTGCCGCGGCACCTCAGGCTGCACGACCTGTTCCCCGGCGAGGAGCACAAGGCGGCCGACCCGGTCACCGGCCGGCGGCTGGTGCTGGGCAACGCCGACGTCCGCATCTCCTACGCGGTCTCGTCGCTGCCCAGCCCCTACTACCGCAACGCGGTCGGCGACGAGTGCGTGTTCGTCGAGCGCGGCACCGCCACCGTGGAGACGGTGTTCGGCGCGCTGGAGGTCGGCCCGGGCGACTACGCGGTCGTCCCGCGGGCCACCACCCACCGCTGGGTCCCCACCGGCGAGGAGCCGCTGCGCACCTACGCGATCGAGGCCAACTCCCACATCGCGCCGCCCAGGCGGTACCTGTCGCGGTACGGGCAGTTCCTCGAGCACGCGCCCTACTGCGAGCGCGACCTGCGCGGGCCGGACGGGCCGCTGCTGGCCGAGGGCGGCGACGTCGAGGTGTACGTCAAGCACCGCGGCGCCGGACCCGGCGGGCTGGCCGGCACCGTCCACGTGACGCCGGAGCACCCCTTCGACGTCGTCGGCTGGGACGGCTGCCTCTACCCCTACGCCTTCAACGTGGCCGACTTCGAGCCGATCACCGGGCGGGTGCACCAGCCGCCGCCGGTGCACCAGGTGTTCGAGGGCACCAACTTCGTCGTCTGCAACTTCGTGCCGCGGAAGGTCGACTACCACCCGCTGGCCGTGCCGGTGCCCTACCACCACTCCAACGTCGACTCCGACGAGGTCATGTTCTACGTCGACGGCGACTACGAGGCCCGCAAGGGCTCGGGCATCGGGAAGGGATCGGTCAGCCTGCACCCGGGCGGGCACCCGCACGGCCCGCAGCCGGGCGCGGTCGAGCGGTCGCTCGGCGCGGAGCGCTTCGACGAGCTGGCGGTCATGGTCGACACGTTCCGCCCGCTCGAGCTGGGCGAGGCCGGCACCGCCTCCGACGACGGCCGCTACGCCTGGAGCTGGTCCGGCCGGGGACCCGGCACGTGAGCTGACGGGACCACCTCGCCGGGCACCGGCTCGCGGGCGGCGGCGATCGCGGCGCCCAGCGTGGCCCGCAGGGCGGCGTCCCGCCGCGGTCCGGGCAGGTCCCGCAGCGCGGCCACCGCCGCCTCCAGGAGGTGGCGCCCCGGCCCCTGCCGGTACAGCGGGTCCAGCCGCCGGGCGAGGTCGGCCCACGGCCCGGCGCCGGCGACCCGGGCGCACCGGCGCCCGGCGCGGGCGAGGTGCCGGCGCAGCACGGCCGGGTGCTCCGCCGCGGCGCCGGCGGCCCGCACCGCGGCGGAGACGACGGCGGCCGTGCGGCGGGCGTCCCGGAAGCGGGCGGTGCCGGCCAGGGCGGGGGCGAAGGCGGCGAGCAGCGGCCGGCCGTCGTCGGTGGAGGCGTCGTTCACCAGCCGGGCCAGCGCGGCCAGCGTGGGGTCGGTGCAGCGGGGGTGGTCGTCGAAGGAGGCGCCGGCGAGCACCGAGACGTACTCCATGAGGCACGCGCCCTGCTCCGGCGACGCGTGCCACCCCGCCCGCAGCCGGGGGAGCCCGTCGGGGACGACGGGTCGGTCGGTCGTCGTCATGGCCACTCCCTGTGCGGTCGACGGGCGTCCGGCACGCGCAGCCTCGTCCGGTCCGCCCGCCCGCACGTCGCCCGGACCGGATGAGTCGCGGCCGCAGGATCGTCCCGCGTGGACGGTGCCCGCGGGCGCGGGCGCTGCCACGGTCGTCGTCGGACCGGTGCGCGGAGGTGGCGATGGCCGACGACACGACGGCACCCCCGGAGCGGCGCCTGCTGCGCGCCCTGGGCACGCCGGACTCGATGCTCGACGAGTTCGACTTCTGGGACCGCCGCCAGGAGGGACGGCGCCTGTTCGGTGAGCTGTTCGGCACCTTCCTGCTGGTGCTCGTGGCCGTCGGCGGGGGGATGGTGAACGCCCGCTTCGGCGGGTCGGCCGTGCCCTACGGCGCGCTGGTCGTCGCCCCGGCGCTCATGGTCACGGCGGTCATCCTGTCCATGGGCACCGTCTCGGGGGCGCACCTGAACCCGGCGGTGAGCATCGCGTTCGCGCTGCGCGGCGACTTCCCGTTCCGGCGGGTGCCCGCCTACGTCGCCGCCCAGTTCCTCGGCGCCGTCCTCGCGACCCTGCTGCTGGCGGCCCTGGTCGGCCGGCAGGGGAGCGCCGGGCTCACCCTGCCCGGCGCGGGGATCCCGGTCACGACGGCGGTGCTGTGGGAGGTCGTCCTCACCGCCGGGCTGGTCAGCGTGGTCCTCGGCGTGTCCTCGGGGGCGCAGAACCTGGGGCCGATCGCGGCGGTCGGCGTCGGCAGCTACATCGCCCTGGCCGGGCTGTGGGGCTCGCCGGTGAGCGGCGCCTCGATGAACCCGGCCCGGTCGCTGGGTCCGGCGCTCGTCCTCGGCGACTGGACGGCGTGGTGGGCCTACCTGCTCGGGCCCGCCGCCGGCGCGGTGGCCGCCGTGGGCGTCGCGGTCGTGCTGCGCGGCGCCGGGGGAGGGCGCAGCGGGCGGCTCGCGGCCCAGGGGGTGCTGGGCGAGGACCGGCGGGCCGCCGCCCGCGGCGCGTCCGGCGTCAGGGGACGGGGGGCAGGTCGGTGACCTCGACGGTGAGCTCGCCGCCGCCCTCGTGCCGCACGGTCATCGACCCGGCCCGGCGCAGCATCCCCAGCGAGGCGCGGTTGTGCGCGGCGACGGTGGTGCGCAGCCGGACGACGTCGCGCGGCCGGCGGGCGAGCACGGCGTCCAGCAGCGCCCGGCCCACGCCGCGGCCCTGCCAGGCGTCGAGCACGGTGACCGCGACGTCCGCCGTCCCCGGCTCGCCCGGCCAGCGGACCAGCCGGGCCACGCCGACCGGGCGGGCACCGCCGCCGGCCGGGAAGGCGGTGAGGACGACGGCGACGTGGTCGACGCCGTCCACGCCGTCGACCAGCAGCCGCAGCAGGGAGTCCGACAGCTCGGGCAGGTCGGTGAGGAAGCGGGCGCGCCGCGACCGGGGCGAGAGCTCGGCGTAGCCGGCCCGCAGCGCCTCGCCGTCGGTGTCCAGCAGGGGCCAGACCAGGGCCGGGGTGCCGTCGGCGAGGACGGCCTCCGTCAGCGGGCCGGCCGTCCCGGGGGCCCGCTCGGTGGTCGTGCTCGGGGTGCTCATGGGAGGTGCAACGCCCGCCGGGGCCGCAGGCGTCCGGGATGTGCGCGGGAGCACGTCGTTGCCACGGGGCGCCGCGGCCCGCACCCTCGCTGCATGACGCGCAGGGGGACGTCCACCGGCACCGTGGTCCGCTGGGACGAGCAGGCGCGCGGCGCCGTCGTCGAGGTGCCCGGCCTGCCCGGCGACTGCTGGGCCGACGACGACGCCGTCGACCCGGCCGGCGGCGTGCTGCGCGCCGGGCAGGTGGTCACCGTCGACTGGGTCGAGGAGCCGGCGCACGGGCGGCCGTTCCGCGCGGTGCGCGTCCGGCGGCGGGAGGACCTGCAGGCCACCCCCGGCGCCTGAGCCCGGACGCGGCGCGCGACCGGCCGCGGGGAGCACGAGGACCGCGCCGCCCCGATGTCAGGAGGAGACCGTGGAGCAGCGGAGGAGAGCACGCCCACCCCTCGGGACGGCGTCCGGCGCGGCGGTCCTCGTCCTCCTCGCGGCCGCGTGCGGCACGGGGCAGGACGCGGAGACCACCCAGGAGGTGCCGGACACCCCGGGCGTCGACGGCTCGGTCGGGCAGGTCGCGCTGAGCGACGTGTACCTCGACGCCGACGCGACGATCGCGGCCGGCGACTCGGTCGCCCTGCGCGCCGCGCTGACCAACGACGGGGACACCGACGACCGGCTGGTCTCGGTGAGCACGCCCGCCGCCGGGTCGGTCGCGCTCCTCGACGAGCAGGGCGACAGCAGCCCCGACGGCATCGACCTGCCCGCCGACGGCTCGGTCGACGCCACGCAGGGCCAGGCGCGGATGCAGCTCGACGACGTGACCGCCGACATCACCACCACGGACACCGTGCAGGTCACGTTCGCCTTCCAGGAGGCCGGGCAGGTGCAGCTCGACGTGCCCGTCGGGACGGCGGGCACGTAGGGACCGCGGGGCACCCGCCGCGGGCCGGCGGGGCCGCGGGCGTGCTCTGACACACTCGCCGCACCGTCTCCCGAGCCCCCAGGAGGACCCGTGCGCGCCGCGCAGATCACCCGCCTCGACGGCCCCTCGGCCATCTCCGTCGCCGACGTCCCCGAGCCCGCCGCCGAGGGCAGGGTCGTGATCGACGTGCACGTCGCCGGCGTGACCTTCCCCGAGGTGCTGCTCAGCCGCGGCGAGTACCAGCTCAAGCCGCCGGTGCCGTTCGTGCCCGGCAGCGAGGTGGCCGGCGTGGTGCGCAGCGCCCCGGAGGGCAGCGGGCTCGCCGCCGGCCAGCGGGTGGCCGCGTTCCCCGGCTTCGGCGGCTTCGCCGAGGTGGCCGCGGCCGACCCGGGCTTCGTCTTCCCGCTGCCCGACGCGGTCTCCTTCGAGCAGGGCGCCGCGCTGCCGATGAACTACCTGACCATGCACTTCGCGCTGCGCCGGCGCGGGCAGCTGCGCGAGGGCGAGACGGTGCTCGTGCACGGCGCCGCCGGCGGGCTGGGGACGGCCGGCGTCCAGCTGGCCAAGGCCTACGGCGCGCGGGTGCTCGCGGTGGTGTCCAGCGACGCCAAGGGCGAGGTGGCCCGCGCCGCCGGCGCCGACGAGGTCGTGCCCGCCGACGGGTTCCGCGAGCGGGTCAAGGAGCTCACCGGCGGCCGCGGCGTCGACGTCGTCGCCGACCCGGTCGGCGGGGACCGGTTCACCGACTCGCTGCGCAGCCTCGGCCGCGAGGGCCGGCTGCTGGTGCTCGGCTTCACCGGCGGCGAGATCCCCACCGTCAAGGTCAACCGGCTGCTGCTCAACAACGTCTCGGTGGTCGGCGTCGGCTGGGGCGCGTTCTGGACGGGCGACCCCGGCTTCGTGCGCGAGCAGTGGGTCGACCTGCTGCCGCTGCTCGAGCAGGGCCGCCTGCAGCCGGTGCTCGGCACGGTGCACGACCTCGCCGACGCCGCGGCCGCGGTCACCGAGCTCGACGAGCGCCGCGCCGCCGGCAAGGTCCTGCTGCGCGTGCGGGACTGACCGGGGCCGAAGGACCCCGCGCGCCCGGGCCGTCCGGGCGTGGGGACGGGCCGGGCCGCCCCGCGAGGCTGGGGCGGTCCGCGTCCCGCACCCCGCAGGAGGCAGCCATGACGGCGCTCCACCCCCCGTACGCCGCGACCACCGACGTCCACGTCACCGGCCGGCGCGTCGTGGCCACGCTGATCGACAGCGTGGTCGTCGGCACCGCCTTCACCCTGCTGGCCGCGGGCACCGACTCCATCGAGCAGGTCGGCCCGTGGGAGTGGGTGTCCGACGCCCCGCCGTGGGCGACCGCGCTGTACGCGGTGGCGGCCCTCGCCTACTTCGCCCTCATGGAGGGGGCGCTCGGCCAGACGCTGGGCAAGATGGTGACCGGGATCCGGGTCGTCGACGAGCGGACCGGCGCCACGCCGCCGGGCTACGCCGCCGCGGCCGTCCGCACCGTGCTGCGGGTGGTCGACGGCCTCCTCGGCTACCTGGTGGCCTTCGTCGTCGCCCTGTCCAACCCCCGCCGGCAGCGGCTCGGGGACATGGCCGCGCACACCCTCGTCGTCCGGACCTGACCGGCGGCGGTCACAGCAGCCTGGGGAAGGCGGCGAGCAGCCCGACGCCGACCAGGCCGAGCGCCACGGCGGTCCCGAGCAGCACCCACTGGGAACGGGCGGCGCGCACCCGCGCCGACATGGCCGCGAAGAACAGCACCGCGGCGAACAGCACCGTGAGGACCGTGTAGTCGTCGCCGCGCTGGTCGTCGGTGAGCGCGGTGTCGAAGGCCTCCGACGCCTGCGCGTCGAGCGCGGCCGCCGCCTGGTGCTCGGGCAGGACGTAGGAGGGCATCTCGAACGGGGAGGCCGGGGCGCCCGCGGCGGACCCGCCGGCCGCCAGCCAGTCCCCGTGGGCGGTCGCCAGCGGCTCGGGGAAGCGGGCGACGAGGAACTCCGCCAGCTCCGGCTCCCCGGAGCCCTCGGCGACCACCCACTCGGTCCACAGCCCGATCTGGTTGGTCAGCCGGGCGTTGGCCAGGGCGGCCGCGCGGGCGGCCTCGATCCGGTCGGCCGAGGCCCGGCTGAACGCGATCGACGTCTCCCCGCCCCACTGGCTGGCCTGGAAGGCCGACCAGGCGGTGAGCAGGGTCGTGATCGACAGGACGACGACGGCGACGAACTCGAGCACCGGGCCCGGGCCCGGGCGCGGCGGGGCCGGGCGCGGCGGGCCGGGGCGGGCCCCCGCCTCCTCGGGGGCGGCCGGGCCCCGCTCGTCGACTCGGCTCACCGGGGACCCCCGATCTGCGGCGGGCGTCCAGGGTGCGCGCCGGGCCGGGTCCCCGGGGTCATCCCGGCGGGACGGTCGGACGCCGCCCGCCGCCGGCCGCGCCTCGTCCGTCCGGGGTGAGGCGGCGCGCGCCGCCGCGACGCGACGGTGGCGCGTCCGGCCTCGTCCGTGCCACTCCCGACCGGCGGAGGAGACCCCATGGCCAAGACGACACCCGCCAGGACCCCGGCCAGGACCCCGGCCGCGGCCCCGCCGTCCCGGCCCACGCGGCGGCGGAGCCGGACGGGGCAGGTCCTCGCGCTGGTCCTCGCCGTCGTGACGGTCGCGTTCATCGTGCAGAACCGCGACCGGGTCACCGTCGACCTGTTCACCGTCGACGTCTCGTCGCCGCTGTGGCTGATCCTCACGATCGTGCTGCTGATCGGCGTGCTGATCGGGATGATCCTGCGCTCCCGGCGGTGACCGGCCGATGGCCTTCGACGTCGACCGGCTGCTGCGGCTGTGGAGCGAGCCGCTGCCCGCGGGACCCGCCGCGGAGGACGCGTTCCGCGCGGTCTACACCGACCCCGTCACGGTCAACGGCCGGCCGCTGACCGCCGCCGACCTGGTCGATCGCGCCCGGGCGGTGCAGCGCACCTTCGAGCGGGTGGAGCGGCAGGTCGTCGCCGTGGTCGAGGACGGCGACCGGGTCGTGGTCGCCTTCCGGATGGGCGGGCGGCAGGTGGGGCCGCTGCAGACCGCGGCCGGCCCGCTCCCGCCCACCGGCCGGGACGTGCGGCTGCGGGTGGTCGACGTCCTCACCCTCGACGGCGGCCGCATCGCCGACGTCTGGATGGTCGCCGACGAGCTCGGCGCGCTGGCCGCCGTCGACGCCGTCCGGCTGGCCACGCCCGCCTGAGGCGTGCGGGTCAGGTCCCCTCGGGCCCGGTTCCGGCCGCCGACGGGTCGACGAACCCCGTCCGGTAGGCCCACACGACCGCCTGGGTGCGGTCGCGGACCCCGAGCTTGGCCAGGATCGCCTTCACGTGCGTCTTGACCGTCTCCGGCGAGAGCCACACCCGGCGCGCGATCTCGGCGTTGGACAGCCCGTCGGCCATGGCGCGCAGCACCTCGGCCTCCCGCCCGGTCAGCTGCGCGGCCAGCCGCAGCCGCTCCCGGTCGGGTGCGCGCCGGCCGGCGTACGCGGCGAGCAGCCGCCGGGTGACGGCCGGCGCGACGAGGGCGTCACCCGTGGCGACCGTGCGGATGCCCTCGACGAGCTGCTCCGGCGTCGCCCGCTTGAGGAGGAAGCCGTCGGCACCGGCACCCAGGGCGTCGTCGACCACCTCGTCGAGGTCGAACGTGGTCAGGACGAGCACCCGGGGCCGCCGCGGCCACGAGGTGATCTCCCGGGTCGCCGCGACGCCGTCCAGCCGCGGCATCCGGACGTCCATGAGCACCACGTCCGGGTGCAGCGTGCGGGCCCGCTCGACCGCCTCCCGGCCGTCGGCCGCCTCGCCGACGACGGTGAGGTCCTCCTCGGCGTCGAGCAGCGCCCGCAGCCCGCTGCGCACGAGGACGTCGTCGTCGGCGAGCAGCACCCGGATCACGAGGGCACCTCCGCGCCGACGGGCAGCACCGCGCGCACCCGGAAGCCGCCGTCCACCGGCCCGGCCTCGAGCTCGCCACCCTCGAGCCGCGCCCGCTCCCGCATGTTGACCAGCCCGTGCCCCGGGACCGGGGCGGCCGCCGGCTCGCACTCGTTGAGCACCTCGACCAGGACCCGCGGGCCGCTGCGCCGCACCTCCACCCGGATCCGGCCACCCGGCGTGTGACGGACGGCGTTGGTCAGCGCCTCCTGCACGATGCGGTACACCGCCCGGGCGGTCCCCGCGGGCAGCCCGGCGCCGTCGGTGCGCAGCTCCACCTCGCGGCCGGTCGCCCGGACCCGCTCGGCCATCGCCGCGAGGTCGGCGGGCGTCGGCGCGGACGGCTCCGGGGTCCCGCCGCCGTCGGGCCCGAGCACCCGCAGCAGCCGGCCGAGCTCGTCGAGGGCCGACCGCCCGGCCGTCTCGATGGACGCCAGCGCCTCCTGCGCGTAGGCCGGGTTGGCGGCGAACACCCGGCGCCCGACCCCCGCCTGCAGCACCATCACGTTGACCGTGTGTCCCAGCGAGTCGTGCAGCTCGCGGGCCAGCCGGCCGCGTTCCTCGGCGAGCAGGCGCTCGGCCACCAGGGCCCGGCGGCGGCTCTCCGCGGCCCGCGACGCCCCGGCGGCCACCGCACGGGTCATCCGGCTGCTGAGGACCCCCGCCACGGTGGCGACGAGGAAGCTCAGGGCGATCGAGGGCAGCGCGTCCAGGGGATCGCCGCGGTCGAGGGCCACGTAGCCCGCGACGCCCAGCACCGCGACGACGGTGGCGGCCACGCGGAGCCGGGTGCCGCCGACGGCGAAGCAGCTGAACAGGGCGAACCACGCCGGCCAGGCCAGGACGTCGATCGGCGAGCCGGCCGCCGCCGTCGCCACGATGGCCAGGGCGGTCCCGGCCATGCACACCAGCGGCGCCGTCTGGCGCCACAGCAGCGCCAGCGGGCCGCCGGCCGCGGCGGCCAGCGTGAGCGCGTCCGGCGGCTGGTACGGCGGCCCGACCGGCACGGCGAGGACGAGGCCGACCGCGACGGCGGCCACGCAGCCGGCGAGCACCGCGTCCAGGCGGGTGCCGGCCCACGCCGGGCGGACGTGCGCCCCGGACCGGGGCGCGGCGGTCGACGACGACACCTCCCATCGTCCCGCCGGCGGGCGTCCGGGCGGGAGACCCGCGCGAGTCGTGCGGGTCCCTCCCGCGAGGGAGGCGCGCCGCCGGGAGGACCACCCGCGCGGGACCCGGACCGCCCCCGCGCGGGGCTCGTGCGCACCCCGGCACCGGGCCGACGCTCGTCCCGCACACAGCAGGACCCGCCGACAGCGAACGAGGGACGTCATGGACACCCAGCGCGCACCCCGACGGCCGGCCCCGCAGGACCGGCACGCTCCCGTCCGGAGGACGACCCGGGCCCGGCGCCTCGGCACCGGCCTCGCCGGCGCCCTCCTCCTAGTCCCCGGCCTCGCCCTGGCCGCCGGGGGCGGGACCGTCGTCTGGGCGCACGCCCACGAGCGGTCCGACGGCTTCGTCGTCTCGCCGTGGGAGGAGTTCCGCTCCGACGGCGCCGCCCTGGTGAGCGACCACGTCGACCTGGCCGCCGCGCCGGACTGGCTGCCGCTGCCGGAGGCCCTGGGCGAGGCCCGCCTCGAGGTGACCCCGACCGGCGCCGCCGACGTCTTCGTGGGGGTCGCCCCCGCGGACGACGCCGAGCGGTACCTCGACGGCGTCGCCCGGACCGTCGTCGACGGGCTGGGGTTCGACGGACCCGTGACCGGCGGCGACCCGGTGCCCGGGGGCACCCCGGCGGAGCCCCCCACCGGGCAGGACCTGTGGACCGCGCAGGCCTCCGGCACCGGCACCCAGGCGGTGACCTGGGACCCGGCCGACGGCGACCGGGTGTTCGTGGTGATGAACGCCGACGGCTCGCCGGGGGTGGACGTCGAGGCCCGGATCGGCGCGGAGGCGCCCGTGCTGGGCGGCATCGGGTGGGCGGCCCTGGTCGTCGGCGTGCTGCTCACCGCCGGCGGGGCGCGGCTGCTCACCCGGGCCGCCCGGCGGCCGCAGGACCGGCCGGGCGCGTACCGGCAGCCGCAGCGGGACTGGACGACGCCCCGGCCGGTGGTCCCCGTCCGGCTCCCGGGACGGGAGGAGCCCCCGGTGGCCACACCATGAGCCCGGGCGCCCGCGGGACGGATCCGTCCGGGTCCTGACATCGGCGACCCGGGTGGGTAGCGTCGTGGACGTGACCGCCCCGCAGGGTCTGGACACCCCGACCGGACTCCGGCCGGGGGACCACGCCTGCTGGTCCTTCGGCAACGGAGCCGACCTGGCCGCGGCGGTCGTGCCCTTCCTCGAGGAGGGCCGCCGGCGCGACGAGCAGCTGGTCGTGGTCGGCCCCTCGCGGTCCGACCTGCTCGCCGCGGTGTCGGGGCTGCCGCACCGGGACGAGCTGCTCGCCGACGGCCGGCTCGGCCTGCAGACCACCGGCGACAGCTACACGGCCGCGGGCGGCCTCACCCCGGCCCGGCAGGTGGAGCACTACCGCGCCGCGACGCGGGCGGCGCTCGCCGCGGGGCGCACCGGCCTGCGGGTGGCCGCGGACGTCACCGAGCTGGTCCGCGGCGGGCGCCCCGGCCGCCGCCTGCTGCACGCCTACGAGCAGCTCGCCGACGAGCTCATGGGTGCGGTCCCGATGACCGCGCTGTGCCTCTACGACGCGTCGGTGGGCCTGGAGGCCCTCGGACCGGTCGCCGTCCTCCACCCGCTGCAGCACCTCGGCGACCGGCTGCCGCTGGCGCACCTCTCCGGCCGCGGGCCCCGGCTGTCGCTGCACGGCGAGGTGGACCTCACCGAGGCCGCGCACGTGGCCACCGCGCTGGTCGACGTCGCCGGCGACACCCCGGGCGAGCTGGTCCTCGACCTCGCGGACCTCGACTTCCTCGACGTCGCGGGCGCCCGGGCCCTGGCCGGCGCGGCGCGGGAGCTGGCCGCCCGCGGGATCGACCTGCGGCCGGTGGGGGCGCGCCGGAACGCGCGCCACTGCCTGGAGCTGTTCGGCCTGGAGCCGTCCGGCACGGCTCCGGAGCAGCCGTGACCTGGCTGCGCCCGACGGGCGACTGGGACGGCACCCGCCTCGCCCACGAGGGGTTCGTGTTCTCCTCCGACGCCGAGCTGGTCGAGCGGCTGGTGCCCTTCGTCCTCGAGGGCTTCCGCCGCGACGAGCCGGTGCTCGTGGTCGCCGGGGAGCGGGTGCGCAGCCTGCTCGCCGGCCAGCTGGGGACCGACCTCGGCCGGCTGGCGGTGTTCGCCGCCGCCGAGACCTGGTGGCGCGGCGGCCACGGCACGCTGCAGGCCTACGACCGCGACCTGCGCGCCCTCCGCGCCGAGGCGCCGAGCTGGCGGCTGGCCGCCGAGCCGGTGTGGCTGGCCCGCGAGGACGGGCGGGAGTGGAGCCGCTTCGAGGCGGTGGCCAACCGCTGCTACGACACGATGCCGTACTACAGCCTGTGCCTGCACGACGCCCAGCGGCTGCCCGCCGACGTCCTCGCGGCCGTCGAGCGCACCCACCCGATCACCTGGGACGGCGCCGCCCCGGCGCCCCAGCCGGCGTACGAGGACCCGGCCGGCTTCCTCCGCGCGGTGCAGCCGGCCTGGACCCGGCGCCCGGCGGCCGCGGCCGTCGTCCCGGTGACGTCACCGGCGCAGGGCCGCCGCGCGCTGAGCGTGCTGCTGCCGGCCGGCCGGCGCGCGCAGCTGGGCGACGTCGTCCTCGCCGCCCACGAGCTGCTGGTCAACGCGCTGCGCGCCGCGCCCTTCGCGGAGCTGGCGACCTGGACCGACGGGGACGCGTTCGTCGTCGAGGTGGCCGACGGCGGGCCCGGCCTGGCCGACGAGACGCTCGGCTACGTGCCGCCCGACCCCGCCGGCGGCGCGCGCGGGATGTGGCTGGCGTGGAGCCTCGCCGACGACGCCGCCGTCCGCACCGGGCCGGCCGGCACCACGGTCCGGCTGTTCTTCCGCTCCGGACCCGGCGCCTCCTGACCCGGCGGCGCGGAGGGGTCCCGGCGGGCCGCTCCGGGCCTACGCTCGCTCCCACTCACGGGGCCGAGGGGGCGTGCCGTGGGCGGGAACGGGCCGGGGACCGGGCGTCCGGTCGGGGTCGCGGTCGTCGGCTTCGGCTGGATGGGCACCGTGCACGCCCGCGCGCACGTCCGGGTCGGGCACCACTTCCCCGGCCTGCCCGTCGTCCCGCGGCTGGTCGCGGTCGCCGACGACGTCCCCGGCCGCGCCGAGGCCGCCGCCGCCCGGTACGGCTTCGCGACGGCGACGACGGACTGGCGGGCGGTGCTGGCCGACCCGCGCGTGGAGCTCGTGTCGGTCACCGCGCCCAACTGGCTGCACCGGGAGATCGGTGCCGCGGTCGCGGGGTCCGGGCGGCACCTGTGGATCGAGAAGCCGGTGGGCCTGACCGCCGACGACGCGCGCGCGGTGGCCGGCGCGGCCGCGGCGGCGGGCGTGCAGGGCGTCGTCGGCCTCAGCTACCGGAACGTGCCCGCGGTGGCCCTGGCGCGGGAGATGGTCGCCGCCGGCGAGATCGGCCGGGTGACCCACGCCCGCGTGGCCTTCCTCAGCGACTACGCCGCCGCCCCGGAGGGGGCGCTGACCTGGCGGTACGAGCGGGCCCGCGGCGGCAGCGGGGTCCTCGCCGACCTCGGCTCGCACGCCGTCGACCTGGTCCGCCACCTGCTCGGCGACGAGGTCGAGTCCGTGCTCGCCGACACGGCGGTGTTCGTGCCGCAGCGCCCCCGCCCGGCCGGGCCGACGTCGGGGCACGGGCTGGCGGCCGGCGGCGTCCCGGGGCCGGTGGAGAACGACGACCACGTCGCCGCGCTGCTGCGGCTGTCCTCCGGCGCCCGGGTGGCGCTGGAGGCCAGCCGGGTGGCGGCGGGGGAGCAGAACGCCTACGGCTTCGAGGTGCACGGCAGCGCGGGGCGCCTGGCGTGGGACTTCCGCCGGATGGGCGAGCTGCAGGTCAGCCGCGGCCCGCTCGCGCAGGACCTGCCCGTCGCCACCGTGCTGGTCGGTCCCGGGGCGGGGGAGTACGCGGCCTTCCAGCCCGGGCCCGGCAACCCGATGGGCTTCGACGACCTCAAGGTCGTCGAGGCCCGCGACGCGCTGCTGGCCGCGGCGACCGGCGAGCCGCACGGCGCGACCCTGGCCGACGCGGTGCGGGCGGCGGTCGTCCTCGACGCGATCGCGGAGTCCGCCGCCCGGGGAGAGCGGGTGGCCGTCGGCGCGGACCGGCCGGTCCCGGTCGGGGGCACGCCGGACCCTTGACGCCTCCGGTGCCCCATGTCACATTCCACATGTCACTATGTCCAGACATAAGGACGTCGTCGTAGCGATGGGGGAGGTCCGGCGTCTGGACCGGCCGACGGCCGCCAGGAGGGTGGCCATCCCGACGAGGAGACGCCCATGAGGTGGACCCGCAGGTCGCTGCAGCTGGCGGTGGCGGTGAGCGCGACGGTGGTGGTCGCGAGCGCGTGCAGCAGCGAGGGGGGTGCCCAGAACGAGGGCGGCGGTGCCGACCAGGGCGACTACACCATCGCGATGATCACGCACGAGACGCCGGGGGACACCTTCTGGGACAAGATCCGCGCCGGCGCGGAGGCCGCCGCGGACGCGCACGGCCTCACGCTCAACTACTCCAACGACCCGGACTCCAGCGACGAGGCCACGCTCGTCCAGAACGCCGTGGACCAGGGCGTCGACGGCATCGCCGTCACCCTCGCCTTCCCCGACGCCGTCGGGCCGGCGGCACAGTCGGCCATGGACGCCGGCATCCCCCTCGTGGCCTTCAACTCCGGGATCAACGACTACCAGAACTACGGCGTCCCGATGTACTTCGGGTCCAACGAGGACCTCGCCGGCCAGACCGTCGGCACCCGCATCGCCGAGGACGGTGGCGGCAAGGCCCTCTGCGTCATCCAGGAGCAGGGGCAGATCGCCCTCGAGACCCGGTGCGCCGGCGTCGCCAAGACCTTCCCCAACACCGAGAACATCAACGTCCCCGGCGCCGACCTGCCCGCCGTGCAGCAGACGATCGGGGCGAAGCTGCAGCAGGACCCCGCGATCACGCACGTCGTCACGCTGGGCGCCCCGGTCGCCCTGGCGGCGCAGCAGGCCAAGAGCGACACCGGCAGCCCGGCCGAGATCGTCACCTTCGACCTCAACGCCGACGTCGCCGCGGCGATCCAGAACGGGGACATCGCCTTCTCGGTCGACCAGCAGCCCTACGTGCAGGGCTACATGGCCGTCACCGCGCTGTGGCTGAACATCACCAACGGCAACGACATCGGTGGCGGCGGCCCCGTCCTCACCGGTCCGTCGATCGTCGACGAGGAGAACATCGGCCCGATCGTCGAGTACGCGAACAACAACACCCGGTAAGCCCCGCTCGGGGGGAGCCGGGGCCGCCCGGCTCCCCCCGCCTCCCTCCTGGAGTGCAGACATGAGCTCATCCGTGGCGACACCCCCGTCGGCGGCGCCGCCGTCGGCCGCCGTCCAGTCGCGCCCCCAGCGGTCGCTGCTCTCCCGCCTGCTGGCGCGCCCCGAGGTCGGCGCCCTGGCCGCCGCGATCGCGATCTTCGTCTTCTTCTACGCGGTGGCCCCGTCCTTCCGGACGCTGCCCGCCTTCGCCACCGTCCTGTACGCCAGCTCGACCATCGGCATCGTCGCGGTGGGGGTCGCGCTGCTGATGATCGGCGGCGAGTTCGACCTGTCGTCCGGCGTCACGGTGACCACGGCCGCGCTCGCCGCGGCGATGCTCTCCTACCAGTACAGCCTGAACATGTGGGTGGGCGTCGTCTTCAGCCTCGCCGTCGCGCTCATCATCGGGTTCGTCAACGGCTACCTGGTGGTGCGGACGGGGATACCCAGCTTCCTCATCACGCTGAGCACCTTCTTCATCCTCCAGGGCGTCAACCTCGGCGTCACCAAGATCGTCACGGGCACCGTGGCGACGCCCAACGTGAGCGACATCGACGGCTTCGACGCCGCCAAGGCGGTCTTCGCCGCCGACGTCGACCTCGGCTTCATGACGGTGAAGATCACGGTGCTGTGGTGGCTGCTGTTCGTGGCCGTGGGCACCTGGCTGCTGCTGCGGACCCGCACCGGCAACTGGATCACCGCCTCGGGCGGCAACCCGGCCAGCGCCCGCGCGGTCGGCGTCCCGGTGCGCAAGGTCAAGATCGGCCTGTTCATGGGCGTCTCGTTCCTGGCCTGGTTCCTCGGGATGCACCTGCTGTTCAACTTCAGCTCGGTCCAGTCCGGCCTCGGCATCGGCAACGAGTTCATCTACATCATCGCCGCGGTCGTCGGCGGGGCCCTGCTCACCGGCGGCTACGGCTCGGCGGTGGGGTCGGCGCTGGGCGCCTTCATCTTCGGCATGACGACGCAGGGGATCGTCTTCGCCGGCTGGGACCCGAACTGGTTCCGGACCTTCCTCGGCGTGATGCTCCTGCTCGCCGTGATGGTCAACCTCTACGTCAAGAACTACGCCGAGCGCAGGAAGTGACGACGATGACCGACACCATCAGCGAACACGCCGCGCCCGACCTGAAGGCCGGCACGCCGCTGGTCGAGATGCACGACGTCGGCAAGTCCTACGGCGCCATCCGGGCCCTCGAGGGCATCGACCTGACCGTCAACGCCGGAGAGGTGGCCTGCGTCCTCGGGGACAACGGCGCCGGCAAGTCGACGCTCATCAAGATCATCTCGGGGCTGCACCCGCACACCGAGGGCACGCTGCGGGTCGACGGCCAGGAGCGGCACTTCAGCTCGCCGCGGGAGGCGCTCGACGCCGGCATCGCGACCGTCTACCAGGACCTCGCCGTGGTCGGCCTCATGGAGGTCTGGCGCAACTTCTTCCTCGGCTCGGAGATCCGCAAGGGGAAGTACCCGATGGCGCCGCTGGACATCAAGGCCATGCGGGAGATCGCCGACACCGAGCTGCAGAAGATGGGCATCGTCGTCAAGGACATCAACCAGCCGATCGGCACACTGTCGGGCGGGCAGCGCCAGTGCGTGGCCATCGCCCGGGCGGTGTACTTCGGCGCGCGCGTGCTCATCCTCGACGAGCCGACCGCCGCGCTCGGCGTCAAGCAGTCCGGCGTGGTGCTCAAGTACACGGCCGCGGCCCGCGACGCCGGCCTCGGGGTCGTGTTCATCACCCACAACCCGCACCACGCCTTCATGGTCGGGGACCACTTCGTGATCCTGAAGCTGGGCCGGCGGGTGCTGGACAAGAAGCGCTCCGAGGTCACGCTCGAGGAGCTCACCGGCGAGATGGCCGGTGGCCAGGAGCTCGCCGAGCTCTCGCACGAGCTCAAGCGCTGACGGCACCCGGGTCCCCCGCGCGGTCCCGCGCGGGGGGCGGCCCGGCCGTGCCCGCCTCCCCCCACCACCGGGCCCGCCGGGCGCCGGGGCGACGCCGCACGCCCGCGGCGGCCCGGCGGAACCGGCGACGGCACCGCCCGCACCCCGCAGGGAGCCCGCCGTGACGACCACCGCCACCCGCACCGCCACCGCGATCGACTACGACCCGTTCCGGCCGGACTTCTACACGTCCGACCCCTTCGGCCTGTACCGCCGGATGCGCGACGAGGCGCCGGTGTGGCACAGCGAGCGCTGGGGCTGGTACGTGCTCACCCGCTTCGAGGACGTCCGCGCCGCGGCCCTGGACGCGGACACCTTCCGCAGCTTCGAGGGCATGGACATCGACGACAGCCGCCTCGAGCAGGCGCCGCCGGGGTCGATCGGGAGCATGGACAACCCCCGGCACGACCAGGTCCGCTCGGTGGTGCAGCCGTACTTCGTGCCCCGCCGGATCGCCGAGCGGGAGGACGGCATCCGCGCCGTCGTCCGCGGGCTGGTCGGCTCCTGGCGGGACCGCGGCACCGGCGGGCGGGGCACGGTCGACATCGCCCAGGAGCTGGCCTGGCCGATGCCCTTCGACGTGTTCTTCCACCTCATGGGCCTGCCGGGCCGGCACGACCCCGACCCGCTGGAGCAGGCGCGGCGCGAGCAGCTGGAGCACTGGACGCACGAGCTCAAGGACCGGGTGCCCGGCACGCCCCACCTGACCCCGGTGGCGCGGGCGGCCACCGCCGGCGTCCAGCAGTTCTTCATCGACCTGCTCGACGACCGGCGCCGCGCCGCCCGCGACGACCTGGTCACCCGGTTCGTCCAGGCCGACGTCGACGGGGTGCCCTTCGTCCCCGAGCGGGTGACGACGGAGTCCGAGGTCAGCGGCCTGATGATGATCCTGTTCCTCGGCGGCGTGGAGTCCACCGCCGGGCTGACCGGGACGCTGTTCAAGCTCCTGGCCGAGAACCCGGACCAGCGGGCGCTGCTGCAGGCCGACCCCTCGCTGATCCCGGCCGCGGTCGAGGAGGCCATGCGGCTGATCACCCCGCTGCAGCTCACCGCCCGCACCACCTCCCGCGAGGTGACGCTGCACGGCGTGACGATCCCGGCCGGCGGCCGGGTGGTGCTGGTCACGGGCGCGGCCAACCGCGACGAGCGGCAGTTCCCCGACCCCGACACCTTCGACCTCACCCGGCCCCGCGGCCGCCACCTCGGCTTCGGTGAGGGCGTGCACGGCTGCCTGGGCGCCCCGCTGGCCCGGCTCGAGGCGCGTATCGCGCTGGAGGAGGCGCTGCCGGTGCTCGGCGACTACACCCTCGCCGGCCCGCCGGCCTTCTACCCGAGCTCGCCGAACATGTACGTCTGGAAGAACCTGCCGGTCAGCTTCGGCGGGGGCACCCGCCACCGCCCGCACGTGGAGGAGGTCCGGCACCGCACCACCAGCGTCACGCTCGCCACGACCGAGTTCGAGGCGCCGGCGCGGGTCGCGGCCAAGCGCGCGGTGGCCGACGGCGTGGTGGAGCTGGTGCTGCGCGCGGCCGACGGCGCCCCGCTGCCGGCCTGGGAGCCGGGCGCGCACGTCGACCTGGTGCTCGACGGGGCGCCCACCCGGCAGTACTCGCTGTGTGGCGACCCCGCCGACCACTCCGCGTACCGGCTCGGCGTGCTGCGCGACCCCGACGGGCGCGGCAGCTCCCGGTACGTGCACGACACGCTGCGCGAGGGCGACCCGGTGCGGGTGCGCGGCCCGCGCAACAACTTCCCGCTCGCGCCCTCGCCGCGGTACCTGTTCATCGCCGGCGGCATCGGCATCACGCCGGTCCTGCCGATGATCCGGGCGGCCGAGGCGGCCGGCGCCGACTGGCGGCTGGTCTACGGCGGCCGGCGCCGCGCCTCGATGGCGTTCCTCGACGAGCTGGCCGCCCACGGCGACCGGGTGTCGGTCCGCCCGCAGGACGAGACGGGCCTGCTCGACCTGCCGGCGCTGCTGGGCACCCCGCAGCCGGACACCCTCGTCTACTGCTGCGGCCCCGAGCCGCTGCTGGCCGCGGTCGAGCGTGCGGTCGCCGGCTGGCCCCCGCGGTCGCTGCGCGTGGAGCGCTTCGCCCCGCGGCCGCAGGCGGGGCCGGTGCGCAACGAGCCGTTCGAGGTGGTGCTGCAGCGCAGCGAGCTGACCCTGCCGGTGCCGGTGGACCGCTCGATCCTGTCGGTGGTGGAGGCGGCCGGGGTCGGGGTGCTGTCCTCCTGCGCGGAGGGCACCTGCGGCACCTGCGAGACGGCGGTGCTGGCGGGCACCCCCGACCACCGCGACTCGGTGCTCAGCGAGGACGAGCGGCAGGCCGGTGACTGCATGATGATCTGCGTCTCCCGCGCCGCGGGCCCGCGTCTGGTGCTGGACCTGTGACCGCCGGCCCGCTGGGCGTCGCCCTCCTGGGATCGGGGCGGATGGGCGCCTTCCACGCGCAGACCCTGGCCCGCCGCCTGCCGTCCGCGCGGCTGGTGGCGGTGGCCGACCCGGCGCAGGGCGCGGCCGAGTACCTGACCGGGGTGCTCGGCGCGGGGCGGGCGTACACCGACGCGGCGCAGGTGTGGGACGACCCGGACGTCGACGCCGTCGTCGTCGCCGCGCCGGCCCGCGCGCACGCGGACCTGGTGGTGGCCGCCGCGGCCGCCGGCCGGCACGTGTTCTGCGAGAAGCCGATGGCGGTCACGCTGGCCGACGCCGACCGCGCCATCGACGCCGCCCGCGCCGCCGGCGTGGTGCTGCAGGTGGGCTTCAACCGCCGCTTCGCCGCGGACTGGGCCGCCGCCCGGGCGCTGCTGGACGACGGCACGCTCGGCACGCCGCGGCTGCTGCGCTCGCTCACCCGCGACCCGGGCGGCTTCGTCCCGGCCCGGGTGCGGCCGGACACCGTCTTCCTGGAGACGCTCATCCACGACTTCGACACGCTGCGGTTCCTGCACCCGGGCGCGGAGGCGGTGGAGGTGCACGGCGTCGCCGACGCGCTGGTCGAGCCCGCCTGGCGCCACCGGGGGCTGCTGGACACCGCGGTCGTCGTCGTCCGCTTCGACGACGGCGCCATCGGCGTCGCCGAGGCCTGCTTCGAGGCGGCCTACGGCTACGACGTCCGCGGCGAGGTGCTCGGCTCCGGCGGGATGGCCACCATGGGCGACGGCCGCCGCACCGGCATGGTGTTCTCCGGCGCCGGCGGCCGGGTCGCCGAGACCGTCCGCAGCGACCAGGAGCTGTTCGGCGACGCCTACACCGCCGAGCTCGCGGCGTTCGTCGACGCCGTCCGCGGCCGCACGCCGCCCCCGGTCACCGGCGAGGACGCCCGCGCGGCGCTGGCGATCGCGCTGGCCGCGGCGGAGTCGGTCCGCGCGGGCCGGCCGGTGCGGACCGACGAGGTGGAGAAGTGAGCCGGTACCGGCTGGCGGCGTCGGCGGAGATGCTCTTCCTCGACCTGCCCTTCCCCGAGCGGGTGCGGCGGATCGCCGCCGCCGGCCTCGAGGTCGAGATCTGGGACTGGACGGCGAAGGACCTCGACGCGCTCGCCGCCACCGGCGCCACGTTCTCCTCGATGACCGGGTACGTCACCGGCACCCTCGCCGACGACGACGGCGCGGCCGAGCTGCTGCGCACCGCCGGGCGGTCGCTGGCCGCCGCCGAGCGGCTGGACTGCCCGCGGCTGAACGTGCACGGCACCGGGCTGGACGCCCGCGGGCTGCCCGTCGTCCCCGCCGCCGTCGTCACCCCGGCGATGTGGCTGACCGCCGCCCGCACCCTCACCCGGCTGGCCGGGCTCGGGGAGCGGGCCGGGCGGGTGTTCACGCTGGAGAACCTCAACACCGCCGTGGACCATCCCGGCACCCCGTTCGCCCGGGCCGCGGACACCATCGCGCTGGTCGAGGCGGTGGGCAGCCCGCACCTGCGGCTCAACCTCGACCTCTACCACGCGCAGATCGGCGAGGGGAACCTCGTGGCGCTGGTGGAGCGGGCGCTGCCGCTGGTCGGCGAGGTGCAGGTGGCCGACGTCCCGGGCCGGTGCGAGCCGGGCACGGGGGAGATCCGGCACGAGGCGGTCGCCGCCGCGCTGGACCGGCTGGGCTACGACGGGGTGGTCGCACTGGAGGGCTGGGCCTCCGGCGACCCGGACGACGCGCTGGAGGCGTTCTGCGCCGCCTACGGCTGACGGGTTTTGTCCGGACGTCCTGATGTCCGGCTCCCCCGATGAGGGGACGACAGGACGTGCGGGACCGGGTGCGATCATCGAGGACGCGGGAGGCGGGTCCTCGGACCGACCCGCAGAACTCGCTTCCCGGGAGGCAGAGGTGCTCACCTTCGACATCGACCGCTCGAGTCCCACGCCCCTGTACTTCCAGCTGGCGCAGGCCATCGAGGGGGCGATCACCGGCGGCTCGCTGCCACCGGGCTCGCGGCTGGAGAACGAGCTGCTGCTGGCCCAGCGCTACGGGCTGTCCCGGCCGACGGTCCGCCGCGCAGTGCAGGAGCTGGTCGACAAGGGGCTGCTGGTCCGCAAGCGCGGCGTGGGCACCCAGGTGATCCAGCCGCACGTCCGCCGGTCGGTGGAGCTCACCAGCCTCTACGACGACCTGTCCCGCGCCGGCGAGGCGCCGACGACCGAGGTGCTGTCCCTGGAGCGGCTGCCGGCGCCGGCCGACGTCGCCGGGGAGCTCGACCTCGCGCCGGGGGAGGAGATCGTGGTGGTCCGCCGGCTGCGCCGCTCGCACGGCGAGCCGCTGGCGCTGATGACCAACCACCTGCCCGGCCGGTTCGACCCGTCGGTGGAGGACCTCACCGAGCGGGGGCTCTACCAGTACCTGCGCGCGCAGGGGGTGCACCTGCGGGTGGCCCACCAGCGGATCGGCGCGCGCCTGGCCCGGGCCGACGAGGCCCGGCTGCTGGAGGAGCCGCCGCGGGCGGCGCTGCTGACCATGGAGCGGACGGCGTTCGACGACGAGGGTGGCGCGGTGGAGCTCGGCCGGCACGTCTACCGGGCGTCCCGCTACGACTTCGAGACGACGCTCGTCGGCCGCTGAGCCCGGCTGGTGTGCCCGGTCACGGTGCGCACACTCACAGGCCGGATCCCGCTCCGCCGCGCCGCGCGGGGAGGACGATGGAGTCGGTACAGAGAGAAGACGACGCAGACGCAGCACGGAGAACCGCCATGACCTCCCTCCTCACCCCCACCCGCCACGGCTCGGTGTGGCAGCGGTCCCGCCGCGCCCTCGAGCGCGAGCTGGCCGACTACGCCACCACCGCCGACCGCGACGAGCTCGCCGCCCTGCTCGAGGGCCGCGGCTCCGGCGAGAGCCTCGCCGCCGAGATCCTGGGCCGCCAGGCGCACCGGGCCCTGTTCGCCTCCGCCTGACCGGCGGGTCTAGGGGAGCCGCTCGAGCTCCCCGCCGTCCCACTGCCAGCGGACGGTCATCCGCCCCGACGGCCCGCCGGCGTGGGTGTCGCCCGGCTCGTACACCCGCATGACCGCGACGACCCGGCCGTCCTCGACCGAGAGGCCGTCCGGGTCGTAGACGGGCGGCAGGACGTCGGCCCGCGGCAGCGTGCGCGGGCTCGGCAGCACGGCGAGCGGGCGGCCGTCGGCGTCGAGGACGTGCACCTCCTCGACGATCCCGTTCGACGGCTGCGGGGAGCACCGCAGCAGGACGACGGTGTCCGGCCGGCCGTCGCCGTCGACGTCCCCGCCCACCGCGGCCGCGAGGGAGACGTCGAACCAGTCGTAGGGACCCGCCTCGGCGGCCACCCGCGCCGCGCCGTCGCGCAGGGGCGCCGCGAACCCGTCCGGGACGACCCCGTCGCAGGTCACCGTGTAGGTGGTGTCCCGCCAGTCGGGGGCGCGCGTCGCCGGGGCCGCCGCCGGGGCGGGAGAGGCCCCCGGGTCGCCGGCGCAGCCGGCCAGCAGCAGGCAGGCCCCCACGCCGGCCGCGCGCAGCCGGCGGATCGCCGCGTCGGACATCGGGCCTCACCTCGGCCGGGGCGGAGGAACCGGGGGAGCACCCCTCCTGCGGTCGAGCGTCCCACCGTCGGGGCCCTCAGGCGAACGGGTTGTCCCCGGCCTCGACCTCCGCCGCGAGCTCCCGCAGCGCCGCCCGGTCCGGCGTGCCGCCGGCCTCGCGCACCGCGGCCTCCAGCGCGGCGGCCACCTCGTCCGCCGGCCGGCCCGACATCCGGTCGGCCACCGCGGCCAGCGCGGGCGCCACCCGCTCGCTGAGCAGCTGCCCCCGCCGCGGGTCCGGAGGGCGCAGCAGCCGCAGCAGCTCCTCCTGCAGCCCGCTCCGGGGTCGACGTCCCACCGGCCCGCTCCCTCCGACGGCCCGGCCAGTCGACACCCCGCCGGGCGGCCGGGCAACCCCCGCGGCGCTACCGTCCGGGGGAGGGAGGGAGCGCCGGTGCACGAGGTCACCGAGGACGTCTTCTGCGTGCCGGGCACCGCGGTGAACCGGGTGCTGGTCCGCGACGGCCACGACCTGACCCTGGTCGACGCCGGGTACCCGGGCGACGCCGCGGGCCTCGCCGACGCCGTCCGCGCCCTGGGCTCGCGCCCGGAGGACGTGCGCGCCGTCCTGGTCACGCACGCGCACGTCGACCACGTCGGCGGGCTGTCCGCCCTCGCGCCGGGCACCCCCGTCCTCGTGCACCCCGACGAGCTGCCGAACGCCCGCGGGGAGCGCCGCGAGCAGGCCACGCCGCTCGACGTCGCCGTCCGGGCCTGGCGGCCGCGGGTCGCCCGGTGGGCGCTGTCGATCGTGCGGGCCGGGGCGACCGCGCACCCCGTCGTCGCCGCGGCGCAGCCGCTGCCCGGCGACCGCCCGGACGGCGGCCCGCTGGACCTGCCCGGCGGGCCGGTCCCCGTGCCCACGCCCGGCCACACCTCCGGGCACACCGCCTACCTGTTCCCCCGGCACGGGGTGGTGGCGACCGGCGACGCGCTGGTCACCGGCCACCCGACGTCACGGGTGCGTGGGCCGCAGCTGCTGCCCGGCTTCTTCGCCGCCTCCCCGGACCGCGCCCGGGACGCCCTCGGCGCCCTCGCCGCGCTGCCGGCCGACCTGCTCGTCCCCGGCCACGGCGACCCCTGGCGCGGCGACCTCGCCGCCGCGGTGGCCCTCGCCCGCGGGGAGCGGGGACCCCGGCCGCGATGAGTTCCGGCCGGGGCGCGGGTCCTCCCTGGGAACCGTCGGTGACGAGATCCCCGGAGGACGCCATGACGACCACCCCGGACCGCCCGGCCCCCGCGCCGACCGGCCGCCCGCCCGTCGTCGACCGGGCCACCTGGCAGGCCGCCCGGGACGAGCTGCTGGTCCGCGAGAAGGCGCACACCCGCGAGGGCGACGCCATCGCCGCGGCCCGCCGCCGGCTGCCGATGGTGGAGGTCGACGGGGCGGCCGAGGTCGTCGGGGCGGGCGGCGCGGTCCCGTTCCGGGACCTGTTCCAGGGCCGCGACGAGCTCCTCGTCTACCACTCCATGTGGTACGACGGCGCGCCGCACCAGGGGCAGTGCGAGGGCTGCACCTTCAACCTCTGGCACCTGCGCGACACCGTCTACCTCTCCGCCCGCGGCGTCTCCTCCGCCGTCCTCACCTCCGGCGCCTGGGACGAGGTGGCGCCCTTCGTCGAGTTCATGGGCTACACCCAGCCCTGGTGGTCGGTGCGGGGCGTCGAGGAGCGGATCGCCACGGAGGAGGGGCACCTGACCTGCTACCTGCGCGACGGCGACCGCGTGTTCCTCACCTACTCCACGACCGGGCGGGGCAACGAGCCGGCCGACGGGACCCTCGGCCTGCTCGACATGACGCCCTACGGCCGCCGCGAGGCGTGGGAGGACGTCCCCGAGGGCTGGCCGCCGGCCCCGCAGGTCGGCTCCCCGGTCGGCGGGCACGGCGCGCCGATCTGCTGGTACTGGCGCTCGGACGCCGACGGGAACGCCGCCTGGGGGCCGACCAGCCGCCCCGTGCCGCAGTGGACCCGCCCCGGCGCCGCCCCCGTGGACACCCTCGGCCGGCGGGCCTCCCACCACTGACGGGGGGTCCCCCTCAGGCGTTCTGGGGGAAGCCCAGGTTCAGGCCGCCGTGGCTCGGGTCCAGCCAGCGGGAGGTGATCACCTTGCCGCGGGTGAAGAAGTGCACGCCCTCGGCGCCGTGGGCGTGGGAGTCGCCGAACAGGCTGTTCTTCCAGCCGCCGAAGGAGTAGTAGGCCATCGGGACCGGGATCGGCACGTTGATGCCGATCATCCCGACCTCCACCTCGTGCTGGAACCGCCGCGCGGCGCCGCCGTCGTTGGTGAAGATCGCCGTGCCGTTGCCGTACTCGTTGCGGTTGATCAGCTCCACGGCGTGCTCGTAGCTGTCCACCCGCAGCACCGACAGCACCGGGCCGAAGATCTCGTCGGTGTAGACGCTCATGTGCGGCTCGACGTGGTCGACCAGCGTCGGGCCGAGCCAGAAGCCGTCCTCCCCGCCGTCGGGCTGCACCTTCCGGCCGTCGACGACGACCTTCGCGCCCTCCTCCTCCCCGGCCGCCACGTAGGACTCGACGCGGTCGCGGTGCCTCCTGCTGATCAGCGGGCCCATGTCGCAGCCCTTGCGGCCGTCCCCGGTGCGCAGCGTCCGGGTGCGCTCGGCGATCCGGGCGACCAGGTCGTCGCCGATCCCGCCGACGGCGAGGACCGCGCTGATCGCCATGCACCGCTCCCCGGCCGACCCGAAGCCGGAGTTCACGGCCTGGTCGGCGGCGAGGTCCAGGTCGGCGTCGGGCAGCACGACCATGTGGTTCTTCGCGCCGCCGAGGGCCTGCACGCGCTTGCCGTTGCGGGTGCCGGTCTCGTACACGTAGCGGGCGATCGGCGTCGAGCCGACGAAGGACACCGCCTTGATCCCCGGGTGCTCGAGCAGCCCGTCGACGGCGACCTTGTCGCCCTGCAGCACGTTGAACACGCCGTCGGGCAGCCCGGCCTCCTTCCACAGCTCGGCCATCCAGATGGCCGCGGAGGGGTCCTGCTCGCTGGGCTTGAGGACGACGGTGTTGCCGGTGGCGATCGCGATGGGGAAGAACCACATCGGGACCATCGCCGGGAAGTTGAACGGGCTGATGACCGCCACCGGCCCCAGCGGCTGGCGGACGGAGTGCACGTCGACGTTGGTGGAGGCGTTCTCGGTGAACCCGCCGCGGACCAGCGAGGGCACGCCGCAGGCGTACTCGACGACCTCCTGGCCGCGGGAGACCTCGCCGAGGGCGTCGTCGAGCACCTTGCCGTGCTCGGCGGTGATGATCGCGGCCAGCTCCGGCTTGCGGGCGTTGAGCAGCTCCCGGAAGCGGAAGAGGACCGCGGTGCGCTTGGCCAGGGAGGTGTCCCGCCAGCGCGGGAAGGCGGCCGCGGCGGCGGCGACGGCCGCCTCGACCTCCTCGGCGGAGGCGAGGGCGACGGCGCCGGTCACCTCGCCGGTCGCGGAGTCGGTCACCTCGCCGGTGCGGCCGCTGGTGCCGTCGCGGCGGGCGCCGTCGATCCAGTGCGGGATGGACGTGGGCATGGCTGCCTCTCAGGGAAGGGTGCCGTCGGGGAAGTGCTTGGTGACCAGCTCGCGGATGGCGGCGAGCATCCGCGTGCCGGACTCGCGGGCCTGGTCGTCCCACCCGAAGACGCAGGTGGTGAGGACGCCGTCGAAGCCGATCCCGGCCAGGGCGGCGAAGGCCTCGTCGAAGTCGACGTCACCGCGGCCGATCTCGGCGTGCTGGTGGACGCGGGTGGTGTTGCCCGGCGGGTTGGTGATGTAGCGCAGCCCGTCGGAGGCGCGGTGGTCCAGCGAGTCGGCGACGTGCACGTGGGTGAGCAGGTCGCCGGCGTGCGCGATGATCCCGGGGGCGTCGTCGCCCTGGTGGAAAGTGTGCGGCGTGCAGTAGAGGAAGGACACGCCGGGGGCGTCGATGCCGCGCACCATGTCGACCGCCGGGTGGCCGAGCTCGATGAAGTCGTCGGGGTGCGGCTCGAGGGCCAGCTGCACGCCCTCGCGCTCGAGGACCGGCAGCAGCTCCTCCATGGACCGCCAGAACATCGCCTCGGCCAGCTCCGGCGCCTCGGGGCGGCCGTTGAACTCGGAGTTCACGGTGTCCACGCCGAGCTCGACGGTGATCTCGATCGCCCGCCTCCAGTACCGGACGGCGGCCTGCCGCTCGGCCTCGCCCGGCCCGGACCAGCGCATGACCGGCAGCACCGAGGTCACGCCGACGCCGGCGTCGGCCAGCCGCGACCGGAACGCGCGCACGGTGGCGAGGTCCACGCGCGGGTGCTTGAAGAACGGGACGAAGTCCTCGCGCGGGGACAGCTCGATCCACTCGTAGCCCATCGCGGCCACGACGTCGGGCAGCTCCAGCAGCGGGGTGGTCCGCAGCATCTGCGGGTCCAGGGCGATCCTCATCGCGCCTCCAGCCGGACCTCGGTGCGCCGCCCCGTGCGCAGCGCCTCCACACCAGCGGCGCACACCGCCTGGGCGGCGTAGCCGTCCCACGCGCCGGGGCCGTCGACCTCGCCGCGGCGGGCGGCGTCCACCCACCGCTGCAGCTCGATGTCGTAGGCCCGGCCGAACCGCTGCCGGAAGTCCGGCGCGATGCCGGTGGACCGCAGCCCCCCGGACGGCCCGCCGGACTGCCGGACCAGGCCGGGGTCCAGGCCGATCATCGCGCTGCCGTCCTCGCCGACCACCTCGGTGCGCACCTCGTAGCCGACGCCGGTGCTGACGAAGACCTCGACGTCGACCACCCGGCCGCCGGTGGTCTCCAGCAGCACCAGCAGCGGGTCGGACTGGCCGGTCACCGCGTGCCGGGTGGCCCGCGGCCGCAGCACGGTGACCGCGGCGATCTCCTCGGCGAGCAGGAAGCGGGCGACGTCGACCTCGTGCACCACCGAGTCGTTGACCATCATCTCGCTGGTGAAGTGCGGCGGGACGGCCGCGTTGCGGTGCGCGCAGTGCACGACCAGCGGCTCGCCGAGCGCCCCCGAGCGGACCAGCGCCTCGAGCTCGGCGTACTCGGGGTCGAAGCGGCGCATGAACCCGACCTGCACCAGCCGGCGGCCGGTGCGGGCGGTGTGGGCGTCCTCGGCCCGGACGAGGGCCAGCGAGGTCGCGGCGTCCATGGTGAGCGGCTTCTCGCACAGCACCGGCTTGCCGTGCTCGATGCAGGCGAGCACCTGCTCCTCGTGGAACTGACCCGGCGTGGCGACCAGCACGGCGTCGACGTCGTCGTCGGCGATCGCGGCCAGCGGGTCGCCGACCACCCGGCAGCCGGGCACGGTGCCGGCCACCTGCTCGGCCTTCTCGGCGAACGCGTCGCTGACCGCGGCGACCTGCGCGCCGGAGGTGCGGCTGTGCAGCCGGGCGACGTGGTCGGCGCCCATCATCCCGACGCCGAGGACGGCGACCCGCAGGTCGCGCGCGGGGACGTCGGCGAGCGCCGGGAGCGCCCCGGCGCGGGTCTCGGCGGTGGTCACGCCCGGGCCTCCGATCGGGGAGCGGCGGCCTCCGGGGTGCCGAGCTGCAGCGAGGGGAAGCCGCAGGAGGCGATGTAGCGGTGGGTGCGCTGCGCGATCGGCAGGGGCACGTCGGGCGGGCAGGGGTAGAGGTCGTGCTCGACGATCGCGAACACGTCGAGGCCGAGCTCCTCGATCGCCTCGAACAGCGGCGGGTAGGCGGGCTCCCCGTCGGGGGGTTCCACGAACGCGTTCATCCTGACCGCGTCCGGCCAGGTGACGTCCTCCTCCAGCACCTCGTCGACGACCCGCGGGTCGACCTGCTTGAGGTGCAGGTAGCCGATCCGCTCCGGGTACTCCCGGATCAGCGCGAGGTTGTCGCCGCGGTAGTAGCTGACGTGCCCGGTGTCCAGGCACAGCGGCACGTACCGCTCGTCGGTGTCGGCGAGGAACCGCTCGATGTCCTCCTGCCACCCGACGTGGGTCTCCGCGTGCGGGTGGAAGGCGATCGACAGCCCGTACTCCTCCTGCACCGCGCGGCCCAGCCGGGTCACGCCGGTCGTCTTCGCCGTCCACTGCTCGGCGGTGAGGTGGCGGGACTCGACGTCGGCGCCGGTCTTCTGGTCGCGGAAGGTGTCCGGGATGACGACGACGTGCGTGCCGCCCATCGCCTTCGTCAGCGCGGCGACGTCGCTGACCTGCGACCACACGGCGTCCCACGAGCCGGGCCGGTGCAGGTGCTCGAAGACGGTGCCGGCGGTGACCTTCAGCCCCCGCGAGCCGAGCTCGTCGGCGAGCCGGGCGGGGTCGGTGGGCAGGTAGCCGTACGGGCCGAGCTCGATCCACTCGTAACCGCAGGCGCTGACCTCGTCGAGGAACTGCTGCCAGGGCACCTGGTCGGGGTCGTCGGGGAACCAGACGCCCCAGGAGTCGGGGGCCGACCCGACCCGGATCCGCGCGCGGCCGTGCTGCTGTGTCATCGGGTCTCCTCGGTCCTCAGGGCTGGGCGGGGGTCAGGTGGGGGTGCTGGCGCGCCTTCCACCCGTCGTAGACGGCGCGGGCGGCCCTCGTGCTCTCGAGCGTGGAGACCTCGCTGACCGGGACGTCCCACCACGACTCGCTGGAGGGCGCGTCGACCAGCGGGTCGGTCTCGACGTGCACGACGGTGGTGCGGTCGCTCGCCTTGGCCTTCCGGAGCGCGGCCTCCAGGCTCGGGCCGTCCTGGGCGGAGAGGACGTCGACGCCGAGGCTGGCGGCGTTGGCCGCCAGGTCGACCGGCAGCACCCCGCCGTCGAGCCGGCCGGACTCCGACCGGTAGCGGTACCGGGTGCCGAACCGCTGGGACCCCAGCTGCTCCGACAGCGCGCCGATCGAGGCGAAGCCGTGGTTCTGCACCAGGACGACGACGATCTTGACGCCCTCCTGGACGGCGGTGACCAGCTCGGTCGGCATCATCAGGTAGGACCCGTCGCCGACCATGACGAAGACGTCGCGGTCGGGGGCGGCCATCCGGATGCCGATGCCGCCGGGGATCTCGTAGCCCATGCACGAGTAGCCGTACTCGACGTGGTAGCCCTTGGGGTCGCGGACCCGCCACATCTTGTGCAGGTCCCCGGGCATGGAGCCGGCGGCGCAGACGACGACGTCCCGCGGCGCGGACACCTCGTTGACGACGCCGATGACCTCGTTCTGGGTGAGCCGGCCGCCCGCGCCCGCGCTGGGGACCGCCGGGTGGTAGGCCGCCTCGACCGTCGCCTCCCACACCGCGGCGAGCTCGGCGGTGCGGGCCCGGTACGCGTCGTCGACCGACCAGCCGGCCAGCGCCGCGCCCAGCGCGGTGATCGCCTCGCGGGCGTCGGCCTGCACCGTCACGCCGGCGTGCTTGGCGGCGTCCATCGCGGCGACGTTGACGTTGACGAAGCGCACGCCGGGGTCGGCGAACGCGGTGCGCGAGGCGGTGGTGAAGTCCTGGTACCGGGTGCCGATGCCGATGACGACGTCGGCCTCGCGGGCCAGCGCGTTGGCCGCGGTGGTGCCGGTGGAGCCGATGGCGCCCACCGACTGCGGGTGGTCGAAGGGCAGCGCGCCCTTGCCCGCCTGGGTCTGCGCGACCGGGATGCCGGTGGTGGTGGCGAACGCGTCCAGCGCCGCGGTGGCGTGCGAGTAGATCACCCCGCCGCCGGCGACGACCAGCGGCCGCCGGGCGGAGCGGACCACCTCGGCCGCGCGCTCCAGCGCGGCGCGCTCGGGCACCGGCCGGCCCACGTGCCAGGTGCGCGGGGCGAACAGCTCCACCGGCCAGTCGAAGGCCTCGGCCTGCACGTCCTGCGGGAAGCAGAGGGTGACCGCGCCGGTCTCGGCCGGGTCGGTGAGCACCCGCATCGCGCCGAGCAGCGCGCCGGGCAGCTGCTCGGGCCGCCAGATGCGGTCGAAGTACCGCGACACCGGGCGGAACGCGTCGTTGACCGTGACGTCGCCGCTGTCGGGGCGCTCGAGCTCCTGCAGCAGCGGGCCGGCCGCGCGGGTGGCGAACGTGTCCGCCGGCAGCAGCAGCACCGGCAGCCGGTTGATCGTCGCCAGCGCGGCGCCGGTGAGCATGTTGGTCGAGCCCGGGCCCACGCTGGGGGAGACCGCCCAGGTCTGCAGCCGGTCCCTCGCCCGGGCGTAGGCGACCGCGGTGTGCACCATCGCCTGCTCGTTGCGGCCGAGGACGTAGGGCAGGGCACCGGGCGAGTCGACCTCGGCCTGCAGCAGCGCCTGGCCGAGGCCGGCGACGTTGCCGTGGCCGAAGATGCCCAGGCAGCCGGCGAACAGCCGCTGCCGCTGCCCGTCGCGCTCGGTGTACTGCTGGGCGAGGAACCGCACGACCGCCTGGGCGACGGTCAGCCGGGCGGTCCCGGGACGGGCCTGCGGCGGGGTCTGGCTCACGACGGGGACGCTCCCTTCGACTCGGGGCGGGGGGTGGGCAGCGGCAGCCGGGGGTCGACGTCCTCGGCGGCCCACGTGCCGCGGACCCAGGCGTGCGCGGGGTCGTCGACGATCCGCCACGCCCGCTCGGGGCCGGGGCCGGCCATGACGTTGAGGTAGTAGAGGTCGTGGCCGGGGGCGGCGATCGAGGGCCCGTGCCAGCCGTGCGGCACCAGGACGACGTCGCGGTCGCGGACCTCGGCGAGCACGTCGACCGGCCGCTCGGGGGTGCCGTAGACCCGGTGGTAGGCCAGGCCCGGCTGGCCCTGCGGGCCGGAGGCGACCTCGAAGTAGTAGACCTCCTCGAGCTCGCTCTCCTCGGCGGAGGTCTCGTCGTGCTTGTGCGGCGGCCAGCTCGACCAGTTGCCGCCCGGGGTGAGCACCTCGCAGGCGATCACCGAGTCGGCCTCGAAGACCCCGGCGGTGGCGAAGTTGTGCACCTGCCGGCTGGCCCGTCCGGCGCCGCGCAGCTCGACCGGCACGCCGGCGGCCGGCCCGTACCGGACGGGCAGCCGGCGGCGGGCGCGGGCGGTGCACAGCGCGAACCGCCCGCCGTTGCGGCTGGACAGCTCGGCGGTGGCCCCGAGCGGCAGGTAGGCGAAGTCGGTCGGCCCGGCGAAGACGCAGCTGCGGCCGGTGAGGGCGAGCACCTCGCCGTCGCAGGCGACGGTCAGCCCGCCCTCCAGCGGCACGACGACGACCTCGTCGGGGCCGGTGTCCAGCACGTGCCGGCCGCCGGCGGGCAGCTCGAGCACGCGCAGGCCGGCGTGGCCCCAGCCGGCCGACCCGGGGGTGACCTCGAGCGCGTAGGGGCCGGCGGCGGCCGTCCCGGCGGGCAGGTGCAGGGCGCGGGTGTCGGGGGTGGTTCGCGGGGAGGTGACGGTCACGGCCGGCTCCCCCCGTGGACGAGCGCGGCGGCGGTGTCCACCGCGGCCTCGACGTCGTCGTCGGGTGGGTAGAGCAGCGTGCGGCCCACGACCAGCCCGTGCACCGAGGGCAGCGCGAGCGCGTCGCGCCACTGGGCGTAGGTCTCCTCGGGCCGGCGGGAGGGGTCGCCGCCCAGCAGCAGGGTCGGGAGCGTGGTGGCGTCCATGACCCGCTCCATCTCCGCGACCACCGGCAGCTTGAGCCAGGTGTAGGCGGAGGTGGCGCCCAGTCCCTGGGCGATGTGCACGCTCTTGACCACCGCGTCGGGGGACAGGTCGTTGACCACCCGGCCCTCGACGCGCCCGGACAGGAACGGCTCGAGCACCGCCACCAGCCCGGCGCGGGCCAGCGCGGTGACCGCCCGGCCGGCGGCCTCCATCGACGCGACCGTGCCGGGGTCGTCGAGGTCGAAGCGGTTGAGCATCTTGGCCGCGTCGAACCGTGCGTCGACGACGCCCTGCACGTCGTAGCCGGTCATCCGGTCGTCCATCTCGAACACCGAGCCGGCCAGGCCGCCGCGGTTCATCGACGCGACGACGACCTTGTCCTCGAGCGCGCCGAGCAGCAGCAGGTCCTCGGCGACGTCGGCGGTGGCCAGCAGCCCGTCGACGCCGGGGCGGGCGAGCGCGGCGCGCAGCCGGTCGAGCATCCCGGTGCGGCTGTGCATCGCGGTGGGCCGGCCCTGCGCCGACAGCGCGCCGCGGGCGGGGTGGTCGGCGGCGATGAGCAGCAGCCGGCCGTCGTCGGGCAGGAACGCGGGCCGCCGGCGGCGGGACGCCAGGGCCTGCGCGATCGCCTGCGGGGAGCGGCTGCGCAGCTCGGTGACCTCGGCGTAGGTGGTGCACAGCGGTGCGGCCGTCCCGACGCCGGCGAGGTCGAGGGTGGTGTCAGACACGGGTGTCCTCCAGTCGGGGCGCGCGGTGGGCGGCGACGTGCGCGGCGACCTCGGCCGCCGTCGGCATCGCGGTGGAGCACTCCAGCCGCGAGGCGACGATCGCGCCGGCGGCGTTGGCGTTGCGCAGCAGTTCCTCCAGCGGCAGGCCGGTGAGCAGCCCGTGCACCAGGGAGCCGCCGAAGGCGTCCCCGGCGCCGAGGCCGTTGACGACGTCGACCGGGGTGGGCGGGACGACGACCCGCTCGGTGCGGGTCGCGCCCAGCACGCCCCGCGGGCCCTGCTTGACCACGGCGAGCTCGACCCCGGCGTCCAGGAGGGCGTCGGCGGCGCGGTCGGGGTCGGTCTCGCCGACGGCGACCTCACACTCCTCCCGGTTGCCGACGGCGACCGTGACGGAGGGGAGGGCGGCGCGGACCTGACCGGCGGCCTCCTCCCGGGAGGACCAGAACACCGGCCGGTAGTCGAGGTCGAGGACGGTGTGCCGGCGGCGGCCCCGGGCCTCCCAGGCGGCGTGGTGCGCCGAGCGGCTCGGCTCCTCGGACAGCCCGGTGACCGTGGCCCAGAACAGCGGCGCGCCGCGGACCGCGTCGAGGTCCAGGTCCCCGGGACGCAGCTGCAGGTCCGGCGCGGTGGGGCGGCGGTAGAAGTACAGCGGGAAGTCGTCGGGCGGGAAGACCTCGCAGAAGGTGACCGGCGTCGGGTGGTCGGGGTCGACCACGACGAACCGGTCGTCCACCCCCAGCTCGCGCAGCGCCCGGCGGACGAAGCGGCCGAAGGGGTCGTCCCCGACGCCGGTGACCAGCGCCGGGGTGTGGCCCAGGCGGGCCGCGGCGACGGCGACGTTGGCCGCGCTGCCGCCCAGGTACTTGCCGAAGGTCTCGACGTCCTCGAGGCCCACCCCGGTCTGCAGGGGGTAGACGTCGACGCCGCTGCGCCCCATCACCACGACGTCCGGTGCCGCTGCGTCGGGGGTGTCGTCCACGGTCCGCTCCGTCCTGTGCGTCGTGCCCCGTGGGACCCGACTGTGCGCCGGGACACCTCGCGGCGTCAAGGCTTTGTCAGGACATAGCGACATCTTGTCGTGGGCGCGGCGGAGCGGCGCCGCCCCGGCTCAGCGGGGGTCGAACAGCACCACCTCACCCGGCGTGACCTCGAACGGGTTGGCCCACCCCGAGGCCGTGCCGGTGATCGGCTGCGCGTCGGTGACCACGTGGTACGGCGTCCCCGGGTAGACGGCGAGCACGCGGGCGGGGTCGGTGAGCTCCTCGGTGTGCTCGAGCAGCTCGCCGCGCCGCAGCAGCCGCGTCGTCCGCCGCCCGCGCAGCTCGCGGCCCACCTCGGCCACCCACCGGGCGCCGTCCTGGTCGAAGGCGACCGAGCGCACCCGCGCGCCCGGCGGCGCGGGCTCGCAGCCGGCGAACTCGGCGAGGGCCTCGTAGAGCCGCTCGGCCTGGTCGTCGTCGGTGGCGCGGGGGAGGAAGAAGGCGGTCACCGGCCGATCCTGACCCGGGGTACCGACACCCCGGGATGCGGACCGTGCACGGGGCGTGCACCCTGGGTGGGCACACGCTCTGCCGCGGCCGAGTAGAGGGGGACTCCTCCGCCGGGCACCGGGCCAGGTTCCGAGCACCGCTCCCTGGCCCGGCTCCGGGACAGCCGGTCGTGCACCACCGGATGCCGGGCCCTCAGGTGGCGCGGCCCACCGACGCCTTCAGCACCCGGCCGCACACGACGGTGGCGACACCGGCGACGACGACGGTCAGCAGCCCGACCCGCAGGCTGGTCGCGTCGGCGAGCGCGCCCACCAGCGGCGGGGACACCAGGAAACCGATCCGCAGCAGCCAGTTCACCAGCGTCAGCCCCACGCCGTGCCGCAGCCCGGGCAGGTCGTCGGCCGCCGCGTAGACGGCCGGCACCAGGGTGGCGACACCGAGCCCGGCCAGCGCGAACCCGACCAGCGTCGTCGTCAGCGACGGCACCGCCAGCGCCAGGCCCGTACCCGCGGCGACCATCGCCCCGCCGACGCGGGCCACCCGGCGCTGCCCGAACCGGTCGACGACGCGGTCGCCGGTCAGCCGGCCGACGGTCATCGCCAGCGACAGCGCGACGAACCCCAGCCCCGCGGCCGCCGCGCCCGTCCCGACCTCGGTGCGCAGCCACAGCGCGCTCCACGAGGAGCCCGCGTCCTCCACGAACGCCCCGCACGCGGCGAGCACGCCGAGCGCGGCCAGCGGCAGCGCGACCGCCCGCACCGTCCCCCGCCCGCCGGCCGGCGCGGCGTCGTCGGGCACCTCCTCCCGGTCCGGTCCCGGCAGCATCGACCGGTGCGCCACCAGCGCGACGACGGCGAAGACGGCCGCGACCACGCCCAGGTGCCACCCGAGCGGGACGCCCAGGCCCGCCGCGGCGGAGCCCAGCAGCCCGCCCGCCACCGCGCCGATGCTCCAGAGGCCGTGGAAGGCGTTGAGGATCGACCGGTCGTAGGCCCGCTGCACCCGCAGCCCGTGCGCGTTCTGCGCGACGTCGACGACGGCGTCCAGCGCGCCGGCGACGAACAGCGCCCCGGCGAACAGCCACCACGACGGCGCGACGGCGGCGCCCCAGACGGCGGCGGCCAGCGCCACCAGGCCCCAGGAGGCCACCCGCGCGGACCCGAACCGGCGCATGAGCGCGGCCGACGCCAGCGCGGACGCCAGCGCGCCGAGCGGCAGGGCGGCCAGCGCCGCGCCGAGCTCGGCGTTGGAGACGCCCAGCCGGTCCTTGACCTCCGGCAGCCGCGGCACCAGGTCGGCGTAGAGCACCGCGTTGACGAAGAAGCAGGCGGCGACGGCGGCGCGGGCGGCGCGCAGCCGGGGCGGGGTGGTGACCGGGAGGGTGTCCGACACGGGCGTCCTGTCAGGGAGTCGGGGCGGGAGGGGTCAGGCGGCGAAGCGGAGGATGGCGGCCCGGATCTGGGCGCGGTCCATCGGGTCGGTGGACAGGGCGCTGTGCAGCACCAGCCCCTCGACCAGCGCGTCGAGCTCGCGGGCGGTGACCGGGTCGAAGTGGCGCTCCAGGCTGGCCCGGCTGCGCTGCATCCAGTCCTGGGTGACCGCGCGCAGCGATGGCCGGCGGGCGGCGGCGACGTAGAGCTCGACGGCCAGCACCAGGTCGCGGCCGGGGCCGAGCAGGTCGCCGGTGAGGTGCTCGACCAGCGCGTCCAGGGCCGCGGCCCGGTCGGGCGCGGCGCGCATGCGGGCGTCGAGGCGGGCGGCCACCTCCTCGACGTGCCGGGTGAACGCCGCGGCGTGCAGCTCGTCCAGGCTCGCGAAGTGGTAGGTCATCGACCCCAGCGGCACGTCGGCGGCGCGGGCGATGGCCCGGTGCGTGGCGCCGGTGACGCCGGCGTCGGCGATGACGTCCAGCGCCGTGGCCACCAGCCGGTCGCGGCGGCCGGGGTCGTGCCGCCGCGGGCGCCGCGTCGGGGCGGTCACCCCCGGTCCAGCTCGCGGACCACCCGGGCCGGGTTGCCGACGGCGACCACGCCGGCCGGCAGGTCCCGCGTCACCACCGACCCGGCGCCGACGACGGTGTCCGCGCCGATCGTGACGCCCGGGAGCACGACCACCCCGCCGCCGAGCCACACGTTGTCGCCGAGGGTGATCGGCTCCGCGGCCTCCCACTTGTCCCGCCGCGGGCCGGGCTCGACCGGGTGGGTGGGGGTGAGCAGCTGGACGTTCGGCCCGATCTGCACGTCGTCGCCGATGGTGATGGCCGCGACGTCGAGGGCGACCAGGCCGAAGTTGGCGAAGCAGCGGGCGCCGATGCGGATCCGGCTGCCGTAGTCGACGTACAGCGGCGGGCGGATCTCGGTGTCCTCGCCGACCGCGCCGAGCAGCCGCCCGAGCAGCTCGCGGCGCAGCGGGCGCTGGCGGACCGAGGTGGCGTTGTACGCGGCCACCAGGTCCAGGGCGGCGGCGTTCTCCTCGGCGAGCTCGGGGTCGTCGGCGACGTAGAGGTCGCCGGCGAGCATCCGCTCGCGCATGGTCCGGCCGTCGTCCGGGTCGGGCGGCGAGGTCATGCGGACGAGCGTACACATCCATGCGGACACCCGTACGCATCGTGCGGCGCGGCGCACCGATGACTCCGGCCCCCAGCTGGGGTCTACCCGTCGTCCCCACCCCGTCCGGGAGGCCCGAGATGACCAGCACCGCCCCCGCGCTCGAGACCCGCACCCTCGAGGTGCCCGGCGCCGTCCTCACCTACGACGTCCGTCCCGGCCCGGCCGGCGCGCCGGTGCTGCTGCTGGTCGGCTCGCCGATGGGCGCGGCCGGGTTCGGCACGCTGGCCGGGTACTTCGCCGACCGGACGGTGGTCACCTACGACCCGCGCGGCTCCGAGCGCAGCCGGCGCACCGACGGCGCCGCCACGAGCACGCCCGAGGAGCACGCCGACGACCTGTCCCGCGTCGTCGCCGCGGTCGGCGGCGGCCCGGTCGACGTCTTCGCCAGCAGCGGCGGGGCGGTGAACGCGCTCACCCTCGTCGCCCGCCACCCGGAGCAGGTGCGCACGCTCGTCGCCCACGAGCCGCCGTCGGTGCCCCACCTCCCCGACGCCGCGGAGGCCTCGGCCGCCACCCGCGCCGTGGGGGAGGCCTACCGGCGGTCCGGCTTCGGCGCCGGGATGGCGGCGTTCATCCGGCTGGTCGCCCACCGCGGCCCGGTGACGCCCGAGCTCGCGGGCCCCGCGCCCGACCCCGCCCTGTTCGGCCTGCCCACCGGGGACGACGGCTCGCGCGACGACGTCCTGCTCGGGCAGAACCTGATCTCGTGCACCCACCACGAGCACGACGTCGCGGCGCTGCGGGCCGCGCCCACCCGGGTCGTGGTCGCCGTCGGCGTGGATTCCGAGGGGGAGCTCGCGCACCGCGGCGGCCTGGGCGTGGCCGCGGCACTGGGGACCGAGCCGGTGGTCTTCCCCAGCGGGCACGCCGGCTTCCTCGGCGGCGAGTACGGCCAGACCGGGGAGCCCGAGGCGTTCGCGGCCCGGCTGCGCGCGGTGCTCGACGGGGCGGCCTGAGGGCCTTGTCCCGCCCCGGCGGCAGCGGGAGGCTGGGCCCGCCAGGACGAGCAGCGAACAGGGCCAGCCACCGCCGGGAGGTCGCCGTGGAAGCGCGCGTGGGGGACAGGATCGTCGTCCGCTCGACCCACCAGGGGGAGCCGGACCGCACCGGACGGGTGCTCGAGGTCCGCGGGCAGGGCGGGGCGCCGCCGTACGTCGTCCAGTGGGACGCCGACGGGCACACCGGCGTCTTCTACCCGGCCGGCACCTGCGCCGTCATCCCCGAGCCGGCCGGGACCTGACCCCGGGGGTCGTCCCTCACGGGACGGCCCCCCTGGCCGGGTGCGGGCGTGCCCGGCCGCAGCGGCCCCGCCGCCGGACGACCGTTATCCCCAACTTCCGCCGTGGTCGGGCGGGGAGTGCGCACACCGCGCGCCGAGGCGGGCCCCGGCCGCGCCTCGTGCACGTAGCGATGCCCCGGCCGGGTGCGGTGGGGGAGGGGTGCCCCGCCCCGGACGCGCCGAGGCCCCCGCCGCGGGGTGCGGCAGGGGCCTCGGCGCGCGTGCGGGTCAGCCCTGCGGGGTCTCCGGCGCGCCGGCGCCCGGGGTGCCGTCGGGCCCGTCGGCGAGCAGGAGGTACAGCGCCCGGCGGGCCTCGGCGAGGACGCCGGCCGCGGCGGTGAGCTGCGCCTCGGTGCCGGTGCGCGCCACCTGGCGGACCGCGCCGTGCAGCTGCTCGAGCAGGCCGCGCAGGTCGGCGGCGGGGGCGCCCTCGGGGCCGCCGCCGAACGGGTCGTTCCCGGTGCCGCGCAGCTCCTCGACGGCGCTGCGGCCGGCGTCGGTGAGCGTCGCGAGCTTGCGGCCGGCGTCGGCGGTCACCGTCACCAGGCCCTCGTCCTCGAGCTGGCTGAGGGTCGGGTAGATCGCCCCGGGGCTGGGCGTCCAGCGGCCGCCGCTGCGCTCGGCGATCGCCTGCATGAGCTGGTAGCCGTGCATGGGCTGCTCGGCCAGCAGCAGCAGGACGGCGGCGCGGACGTCGCCGCGCGGGGCGCGCCCGCGGCCGCCGCGGCGCCGCCATCCCGCGGCCGGCTCGAAGCCCGGCCCGAAGCCGGGGCCGAAGCCGGGACCGAACCCCGGGCCGAAGCCGGGACCGGGCCGGGCGCCGGGGCCGCCCGGGCCGCCGAAGCCGAAGCCGAAGGGGCCGGCGCCCCCGGCGCCGGGCCCGCCCGGGCCGAACCCGTGCGACCGGTGGCCGTGCGCGTGGTGTCCGTGGCCGTGGCCGTGTCCGGAGCCGCGGCCCCCGGGCCGCCACCCCTCGAAGCGTGGGTCGTGGGTCATGACTGCCTCCTGACGTATCGGATGACAGTAACGATATATCGCGATAGGACGTCTGTCTAGGGCGGGAACGACGTCGCGGCGATCGCCTGGACGGCCGCCTCGCCGAGCGCGTCGACCTCGGCGGCCAGCACGCGCAGGGGGACGGGCTCGCCGGAGCGGAGCAGCTCGGTGAGCCGGTGGGCTCCCCGGCCGATCCGCCCGGCCGGGTCGACACCGGGCTCGGCGGGGGCCGGCGGGACGAGCGACCAGGGCTGGTCGATCTCCGCGCTCAGCGCCGGAAGCCGGCGCAGGAGGGCCGCGCTCTCGGCGGCCAGCCGCCACCAGGTGCCCCGCCGCAGCTCCGGGGGCCCGGACTCCCCGGCGGCCGCCCAGCGCAGCAGGCGCACCACCTCGCCCCAGACCACGTCGGAGACGACGTCGCCGACCGGCCCGTCGCCGGGGGAACGCCGGGCCAGCACGAGGGCGCGGGTCGCTGCGGGGTCGAACAGCCAGGGCGCGGTGTCGCGGTCCATGACGGCACGCTGCCCCCGCACCCTCCGGAGGGCCTGGGCCCCGCCTGTGTACTCCCTGGGTGTCTCAGCCGAGCGTGGCGCGCACCGCCGCGGCGGCGGAGTCGAGGGCGGCGCGGGCGCGCCCCCACGACGTCCCGGCGGGGAAGTCGCCGAGCAGGACGACGACGGTGCCCGAGGGCAGCACGCCGGCCGAGTGCAGCTGCCGCCGGCCGTCGATGCAGCACATCCAGCCCTGCTTGGCCGCCACGCCGGTGCCGCCCGCCAGCAGGCCGAACGCCTGGTCGAACCCGTCGGCCCCCCTCGGCGCGGTGGCCCGCATCCAGCCGAGCAGCGTGGCGGCCGGCCCCTCGCCGAGCGTGTCGGCCAGCCCGGCGAGCAGGGCGGCGACGTCGGCCGCGCTGAGCGTCGCCTCGCCCCACTGGCCGGCGGTCCGCGGCGGGGCGGTGGCGGTCAGGCCGGCGTCGGTGGCGGTCGCGGTGACCAGGGCGGCGCCGTCGTAGCGGTCCCACAGGGTGCTCATCGCGCCGTCGTCGGAGGTCACGATCGCCCACTCCATCAGCGCCAGGTCGCCCTCGCCGAGGTCGAGCGCGCCCGCCGCGTCCAGGGCCAGCAGCCGGCCGACGACGAGCAGCTTGACCAGCGACGCCGACAGCCGGACGTCCCCGGCGGCGGGACCGGAGACCAGCGGCCGGCCGAACGCGTCGAGCACCGCCACCGCGACCGTGCCGTCCGCCGCCCCGGCGGCGGCGTCGACCGCGGCCAGCACCCCCCCGTCGTCGACGGCGACCGGCGGCGGGACGCGGACGGCGGCCTCCCCGGCGGCGCCCATGCCGCGGACCGCGGCGGCGGGCGCGTCCCGCGGCGCGACGGCGGCCCGCACGGTGCCGGGTCCGTCCCCGTCGGCGTCCCGGGCCCAGAGCGCCACCGCCAGCACGCCCGCCGCGGTCACCACCAGCACCGACGCGAGCACGACCGCGAGCGCGCCGAGGACCAGCCGCTCCAGCGGACCCCGGCGCGGGCGCCCGGGCGACGGGCGGACGGCGCGCACGGGCCCAGCCTGGACCAGACAGGAGTCGCGCGGGGGACATCCGTGTGTCGTCTCTGCGCAGGTCAGCCGGGAGCCGGAGCGCCGGACAGGCGCGCGCGGACCACCTCGACGAGGTCGGCGAGCCCCGGCGGCAGGCCGTCGGCCCACCAGGCCAGCCGGACCTCGACCGGCGGCGCGTCGCGCAGCAGCCGGTAGGCGACGCCGGGCCGCGGGTGGTGCCGCGCGGTGCCCTCGGCGGTCACGCCGGCGACCTGCCCGGCGGCGATGGCGGTGAGCCACGCGTCCACCCCGCGGATGTCGCGGATCTCCGCCGGCGCGTGCGGGGCGGTCCACAGCCGCGCCGTCGTCGTGCCGGTCGCGCCGTCGGAGGCCAGCACGCGGCCGGTCAGGTCGGCCAGCCGCAGGCTGCGGCGGCGGGCCAGCGGGTCGTCGGCGGCCAGGGCGGCGTAGCGCCGCTCGGTGCCCACCAGCGCCGTCCGCAGCCGCGGGTCGGCCGGCGGGCGGCGCAGCACGGCCACGTCGGCCAGCCCCTCGGCCAGCCCGGCGGTCGGGGTGTTGGAGTGCACGAACACCAGCGACGCGCCCGGCGCGGTCCGGGCCCACTCGCGCTGCACCGCGGCGGTGTGCCGGCCCAGCGCCGCCCAGGCGTAGCCGACGCGCAGCTCCCCGCGGCCCTGCTCGGCGGCGCGCCGCAGCGCGGCGACCTCCGTGACGACGCGGCGGGCGTGCGCGACCACCCGCGTGCCGGCCGGCGTGAGCGTGACCGCGCGGGTGGTGCGGTGCAGGACCCGGGTGCCCAGGGTCCGCTCCAGGGCGGCGACGGTCCGCGACACCGAGGCCTGCGTGGTGTGCAGCGCGGCCGCGGCGGCGGTGAAGGTCCCGGTGTCGACGACGGCCAGCAGCGCCCGCAGCTGCCGCACCTCCGGATCCATACGCCGACCGTATCGCCGGGTGCGGGATCGGCATTTCCCCCGCGCGCCCGGCGTGCCCAGGATGGGTCGGGTGCCCGTCCCCTCCGCTCCGCCCGCGCCCGCCCGGTCGGGGACCGCCCGCGGCCTCGCCACCCTGCTGGTCAGCTCCGCCAGCAACCAGACCGGTGCCGCCCTCGGGGCGCAGGCCTTCCCGGCCGTCGGCCCCGCCGGGGTGGTCGCGGTGCGGCAGTGGGTGGCCGCCGCGGTGCTGCTGCCGCTGGCCCGCCCGGCCGTGCACCGCCTGACCTGGCCGCAGTGGTGGCCGGTGCTGCTCCTGGCCGCCGTCCTCGGCGGGATGAACCTGGCGCTGTACTCGGCGATCGAGCGGATCGGGCTGGGCCTCGCGGTCACCCTGGAGTTCCTCGGGCCCCTGGCCGTCGCCCTGGCCGGGTCGCGGTCGCGGCGGGACCTGCTGGTCGCGGCCGCCGCGGCCGGCGGCGTGTGGCTGCTCGTGCTGCCCGGCGGCTCCAGCGACTGGGCGGGGATCGGCCTGGGCCTCGCCGCCGCGGGCTGCTGGGCGTCCTACATCCTGCTCAACCGGGTGGCCGGCGCCCGGCTGCCGGGGCTGCAGGCGCCCGCGCTCGCGACCGCCCTGTGCGCGCTGGCCGTCACCCCGGTCGTCGTCGTCCTCGTCGTGCAGGAGCGGCTCACCGGCGCGCCGCTGGCGTGCGCCGTCGCGGCCGGGGTGCTCGCCTCCGCGGTGCCCTACGCCGCCGACGTGGTCGCGCTGCGCCTGGTCCCCCCGCGCGCCTTCGGCGTCCTGTGCAGCGCGCACCCGGTGTGGGCGGCGCTGGCCGGCGCGGTGCTGCTCGGGCAGGTGCTGGAGCTGCACGAGTGGGCCGGCATCGGCGTCGTGGTGCTGGCCAACGCCGCGGCGGTGCTGCTGCACACGCCGCGGCCGGCGCAGGCCCGCCGCGGAGAGGTCCACAGTCCCGCCACGGCCGCCTGACAGGTCCGCCACAGGAACGGCCCGCACGGTCGGGAGGACGGCCGGACGTGCCGGCCACCCGAACGAGGAGAACCCCGTGCGCAAGAAGATCGTGCTCGCCACCACGGCAGGCGTCCTGGCCGTCGGCGGCCTCGCCCTCGCCGCCCCGGCCATGGCCGACGACGACACGACCACCACCACCTCGGCCGTGGACCGCATCCGCGACGCCCTCACCGGCCTGGTCGACGACGGGTCGATCACCGCCGAGCAGGCCGACGAGGTCGCCACCACGCTGGGCGAGGCGGGCCTGGGCGACCGCGGCCACGGCGGCTCCGGCCGCGGCCTGGACCTGTCGGTGGCCGCCGGGGCGCTCGGCCTGTCCGAGGACGACCTGCGCACCGCGCTCGAGGCCGACGGCGCCGGTCTCGCCTCGGTCGCGGAGGAGCAGGGCGTGGCGGTCGACGACCTCGTCGCCGCGCTCGTGCAGGCCGGGCAGGACCGGCTCGACGACGCCGTCGCCGACGGCCGGCTCACCCAGGAGGAGGCCGACGAGCGCGCGGCCGACCTGGAGAGCCGCGTGACCGACCTGGTGGAGAGCACCGACGTCGACCTCGACGGCCCCCGCGGCGGCCGCGGCGGCCCGCAGGGCGGCGGCCCGGACGGCGACGGCGCGGACGGCGAGGGCGACTGACCGTCCCCGGCACCCCGCGGCGCCGTCCTCCGTTGAGGAGGACGGCGCCGCGCTGCACCCCCGGTCCCGCGCACGCGGGACGGCTCCGCGGGGCGCCGCGCCGGTACCGTCCGCCGCTCCGCCGGAGTGCACGCCCCGCGACGGCCGGCGCCCGGAGGAGGAGACCCGTGACCACCACACTGCCGACACGGCCCGACGACCGCCCCCCGGCGCCGGCGCGCACGCTGGTCGTCGTCGGCGGCCTGCCCGGCAGCGGAAAGACCACGCTGGTGCGGCGCGTGCTCGGCGACGGCGTCCCGGGCGTCGCCGCGGTCGATTCCGAGGACGTCGCGGCCCGCTGGCGCACCGGCTCCCGGGTGCCCTACCGGCTGGCGCGCCCCGTGGTGCACACCGCCCACCGGCTGCGCGTCCTCCGGGTGCTCGCCGGCCCGGCGCCCGTCGTCGTCCTCACCGACCCGTGGACCAGCCGCTGGTGGCGCCCCGTGGTGCTGCGGGCGGCCCGCCGGGCCGGGCGCGCGGTCCGCCTGGTGCTGCTCGACGTCTCCGCCGACGACGCGGCCGAGGGCCAGCGCATCCGCGGCCGCCGCATCCCCGAGGGCCGGATGCGCCGGCACGCCGGCCGCTGGGACCGCTACCGCGCAGCGGGCCCGGCGCCCGGCGAGGTCCTCGTCGTCGACCGGCCGCGCGCCGCCGCGCTCACCCTCGCCGAGCTCCTGGGTCCCGTGACCCCGGCGGCTGCAGCGGGCTGACCACCCCGGTCAGGCCCAGCGCCCGCTCGAGCAGCCGGAACCGGTAGGCCGCGGTGAGCGCCGCGAACCACAGCACCAGCGCGGGCAGCACGGTCTCGAACACCGGGTCGGCGGCCTCGGTGAGCCCGAAGTACGTCGTGAACGCCGGCCAGAACAGCCCGGCGGAGAACACCACCACCAGCGCGAGGACCAGCAGCGCCGGGCGGCGGTCGCCGTCGGGGCGGGTCCAGGCGGCGAACCACCGGTTGGGCGGCTTGAGGAACAGGACGAGCAGGAACGCGGCGTAGGAGACGAACGTCGACAGCGCCGTCTGCGCGCCGATCGTGGCCGCCGCCTCGGCGAAGCCCACGTCGTCGGAGGACACGCCGGTGTAGGCCTCGAAGTCCTCGACGACGAACGAGGGGACGGCGTCGTCGGTGAACCCCTGCAGCAGGTCGGTGTAGTGCCGGGCGTAGACGGCGACCCCGGCCGCCGCGGTCACCAGCATCGCCGGCACGACGAACCGCCACAGCGTGGTCAGCAGGTGCGGGTCGGGCGGGGACGGGCGGGCCCAGGCGGTGAGGAACAGCGTCGGGACGCCGACGGTCAGCAGGGTCAGCCCCACGTTGGCGGGGGAGTAGGGGAAGCCCAGCCCGAGCATGGTGACGGCCAGGATGACCAGCCCCTGCGTGCCGACGCGGGCCAGGAACACCTGCATCGAGGTGCTGATCCCGGTGATGATCCGGCGGCCCTCGTGCGCGGCCGGCAGCAGCGCGGCCAGCGAGTCGCCGGTCAGCACGATGTCGGCGACGTCGCGGGTGACCGCGCTGCCGCCGGCCATCGCCACGCCGACGTGCGCCCGCTTGAGCGCGCGGGCGTCGTTGACGCCGTCGCCGACCATCGCCACGTAGCCGCCGGCCCGGCGCAGCGCGTCGACCAGCTGCTCCTTCTGCTCCGGGGCGATCCGCCCGAACACCGTCGTCCGCGCCACGACGTCGCCGAGCTGCGCCTCCGGGAGCCCCGCCAGCGCCGGGCCGGCCACCGGCTCGCCGGGCTCCAGGCCGGCCTGCCGCGCCAGCGCCGCCACCGTGGCCGGGTCGTCGCCGGAGACCACCTTGACCGCGATGCCGTCCGCGGTGAGCCGGGCGAGGGTGTCCACGACGCCGGGGCGCAGCTCGTCGGCCAGCGCGACGACGGCCAGCGGCTCCAGGTCGGGCAGCCGCGCGCGGCCGGCGCCGTCGCGCAGCGGTGCGTCCCGGTCGGCGCGGGCGAGGACCAGCACCCGCAGCCCGCGCCCGGTCAGCTCGCGCACGGGGGCGCCCAGCGGCTCGCCGGACAGCCGCGGCGCCAGCGTGTCGGGGGCGCCGAGCACCAGCACGGCGTCGGCGGTGCGCAGCGCGCTCCACCGCAGCGCGGAGGAGAACGGCACCTCCTCGGCGACGGGCACCGGTTCACCGGGCAGCGCCTGCGCGAGCGCCGCCGTCGTCAGGTTGCCGGCGGCGCTGCGGGCCATCGACCCCAGCAGCCGCTCCACCTCGGCGGCCGGCAGCGGCCCGGCCGGCCGCACCTCCGCCAGCGACAGCCGGCCGGTGGTGAGCGTGCCGGTCTTGTCGGTGCACACGACGTCGACGTTGCTCACCGACTCCACCGCGTTCACCTGCTGCACCAGCGCGCCGCGCCCGGCGCTCTTCGCCGCGCCGACGGTGTAGGCGACCGCGACGAGGAAGAACAGCCCGTAGGGCACCAGCCCGGACAGCACCGCGGTGGTCTGCACGGTCCGCACCAGCGTGAAGCCCTCGAGCGCGGCCTGGGCCAGGATCGTCACGCTCATCAGCAGCACCAGCAGCATGACCAGCCGGACGACGAAGTCGATCCGCCGCTGCAGCGGCGTCCGGTCGGTGGAGGCCCGGCGCGCCTCGGCGGTCAGCCGCCCGGCGTAGGAGGCGGCGCCGACCTCGCGGGCCAGCTGCACGCCCCCGCCGCCGGCGACGAAGGAGCCCGACAGCAGGTCGTCGCCGGGCTCCTTCGGCAGCGCCTCGGACTCGCCGGTCAGCAGCGACTCGTCCACCTCCAGCCGCCCGGCGAGCACCGGCCCGTCGACGACGACCTGCCCGCCCGGGCGCAGCCGCAGCACGTCGCCGAGCACGACCTCCTGCGGCGGCACCTCGGTGTCGGCGCCGTCGCGGACCACCGTCACCGTGCCGCGCGCGAGCAGCTGCAGCCGGTCGAGCTTGCGCTTGGCGCGGATCTCCTGCACCGCGCTGATCGCCGCGTTGACCAGCCCGAGGCCGACGCTGGTGAACGCGTCGCTGTACCGGCCCAGCGCCAGCAGCGCCGCGCCGATGGTGAACAGGATGACGTTGAAGAAGGAGAAGACGTTGGTGCGCAGGATGACCGCGTAGCTGCGCGAGGACGCGCTGACCGCGACGTTGCCCTCACCGCGCCGGTGCCGCGCCCGCGCCTCGGCCGCGGTCAGGCCCGCCGGTGCCGCGGGAGGGGTCAGGTCGGTGGTCCCCGTCGTCATCACCGACGACTCTGACAGGCGCGGCGGCGGGCGGCGCGGCGTGGCGCGGAGGACCCAGCCGACTCCCGCCCCGCGTCCAGGGAACGCGCAGCTCCGGCGCGGACCGTGGTCGCCGTGACGACGCACGCCCTCCCCGGCCGGGCCCGGCCCCGCTCGCTGCGGGCACGGCTGCTGTGGGTCTTCCTCGTCCCGCTGGCCCTCGTGCTCGTCGTGGTGGGGGTGGCGGCGACCGCCGCGGTCCGCGGCGAGCTGCTCGGCCAGGTCGACGACCGGCTGGCCGCCGCCGTGACCCGCTCGGCGCACGCCGACGACGGCGGCCCGGGCTCCGCCGACCTCGGGGAGGGGCCGGACTTCCTGCTCGTCCCCGGCCAGGGCGACGGCACGCTCGGCGCGCGCGTCGTGGACGGCACGGTCACCGAGGCCGCCGTCATCGGGACCGCGGGCGACGGCGAGGCGCTGAGCGCCGGGGAGGCCGCCGCGCTGGCCGGCGTCCCCGCCGACGGGGCCGCGCGCACCGTCGACCTCGGCCCGCTGGGGGACTACCGGGTGGTGGCCGCGCCCGCCGGCGACGGCGAGGTGCTGGTCACCGGCCTGCCGCTGGCCTCGGCCGAGGCCGCGCTGGTCCGGCTGGTCGCCGTCGAGGTGGTCGCCGGGCTGCTGGGACTGCTCGCCGCCGGCGTCGCCGGGTCGGTGGTGGTCGGCCGCACGCTGCGCCCGCTGCACCGCGTCGCGGCCACCGCCGGGCGGGTCGCCGCGCTGCCGCTGTCCAGCGGCGAGGTGCGGCTGCCCGACCGGGTGCCGGCCGCCGACACCGACCCGCGCACCGAGGTCGGCCGGGTGGGCGCGGCGCTCAACCGGCTGCTGGACTCGGTGGAGTCCGGCATCGCCGCGCGGCAGGCGTCGGAGACCCGGCTGCGCCGGTTCGTCGCCGACGCCAGCCACGAGCTGCGCACCCCGGTCACCTCCATCCGCGGCTACACCGAGCTGGTGCGCCGCCGCGGCGGGCTGCCCGAGGACGCCGACGCCTCGCTGCGCCGGGTGGAGGCCGAGGCGGTGCGCATGTCCGGCCTGGTCGACGACCTGCTGCTGCTCGCCCGCCTCGACGCCGGCCGCGAGCTCGCCGTCGGCACGGTGGACCTCACCGGGCTGGTCATGGACGCCGTCAGCGACGCGCACGCCGCCGGCCCCGCGCACCGCTGGCGGGTGGACCTGCCCGGCGCGGCGGTGCTCGTCCCCGGCGACGCTGCCCGGCTGCACCAGGTGCTGGCCAACCTGCTGGCCAACGTCCGCACCCACACCCCGGCCGGGACGACGGCGACCACCCGGCTGCGCGCCGAGGACGGCACCGCGGTGCTCGAGGTCGCCGACGACGGCCCGGGCGTGCCCGCCGACCTGCAGGCCGGGGTGTTCGAGCGGTTCGCCCGCGGGGACTCGGCGCGCTCGCGGGCGAACGGCAGCACCGGCCTCGGGCTGGCGATCGTCGCGGCCGTGGTGGCCGGGCACGGCGGGACCGTCGGCGTGGCGAGCCGGCCCGGGCGGACGGTGTTCACCGTGCGGCTGCCCGGCGCCGCCGTCGCCGAGCCCGCGGACGACGACGCGCTCGAGCCGGCCGGCGGTGTCCGCGCATGACCAGCCGGCCTGCTCGTGCCGCGTCCCGGCTCAGCGCCGACCGTGAGCCGGGACTCTCAGGCGGGGACCAGGCGCCGGCACTCCGGGCACACGTCGTCCGAGCCCAGCCCGCGCCGGCCGTTCCACGCCCCCTGGACGACGGCGACCGGCGTCCCGCACGCGGCCACCCACGGCGGCGGCCCGTCGGCGGCCTCCCGCGGCACCCGCGTGCGCCCGGCTGCTCTCCTGGTCCCGCCCGGCCGCGTGCCCGCCCGTCGCGCTCGTCACCGCCCCAGTCTCCCGGCCCGCCCCACCGCGCGGTGCCCGACCTCGCGCTGCGGGGTGAGGACGGGCACCACACGGTGACGTCGAGGGCGCCGGGTCCCCGCCGGGCGGCGCGTGCCGTCACCCTCCGGAACCGCGCACGGCAGTCCATGCTGTCGCCCGTGACCGCCCCGTCCGTGCCGCTGCCGCGGTTCCCCGCGGCCGAGGCGCCCGGCGGACGCCCGGTCCCGCCGCCGGACCCGGCCGGCCGCGACCGGCTGGTCCTCGACCCCGCCGCGGTCTCCCTGGCCGGCCCGCGCGGCGCCGACCAGGACGCCGGGTCCGCCGGTCCCGCGCTGCTGGTGGTCGCCGACGGCGTGGGCGGCGGGCGGGGCGGGGCCACCGCGGCCCGCCTGGCCGTGGAGGAGGTCGTCGCGCGCGCGGCCGCGGCCCGCGCCGACGGCACCGAGGCCGCGCCCGACGCCGGGCTCGGCGACGCGCTCGCCGCCGCCGACGCCGCCGTGCGCGCGGCCGCCGCGGCCGACCCCGCGCTGGCCGGCATGGCCACCACCTGCACCGCGGCCGTGCTCACCCGCGACGGCCGGGTCGTCGTCGCGCACGTCGGCGACAGCCGCGCCCACGTGCTGCGCGCCGGCGTCCTCACCCGCCTCACCACCGACCACTCCCTGGTGCAGGCGCTGGTCGACTCCGGCGACATGACCCCCGAGGAGGCCGCCGCCTCCCCGATGCGCTCGGTGCTGCTGCGCGCCCTGGGCGGCTCGGCCGACCCCGGCCGGGCCGACCTGCTCGCCGTCCGCGCCGAGCCCGGCGACCGGCTGCTGCTGTGCTCCGACGGGCTGTCCGGCGTCGTCCCGGCCGCCACCCTGCAGCGGGTGCTGGCCGCCGAGCGGCGCCCCGCGGCCGCCGCCGCCCGGCTGGTCATGGCCGCGCTGGCGGCGGGCACCCGCGACGACGTGACCGCCGCCGTCGGCGACGTGACCCCCGCCGGGTGGGCCGGCAGCACCGTCCGGGTCACCGTCGGCTCGGCCGCCGCGAGCACCGCCGGGACCGCCGCGGACTGAGTCCCGGCAGGGGCTTGCCCGGCCCGCGCGTCCCGGGGCAGGGTGTGGTGCACACCACATCCCGCGAGCCCGGGAGGTCCCCGTGCGCATCCCCGTCCAGGACAGCGACCGGCCCGGCGGCCGCCGTGGGTAAGGACGTCGTCCCGGCGCCGGAGCCACGGGAGGCGGCCCGGGTGCGCAACGTGGCCCTCGTCGGCCACGCCGGCGCCGGCAAGACGACCCTCGCCGAGGCACTGCTCGTGGCCACCGGCGCGCTCGTGCGCGCCGGCCGGGTCGAGGACGGCACCACCTGCCTCGACAGCGACGACGTCGAGGTCCGCCAGCAGCGCTCGGTGACCCTCGGCGTGGCCACCGTCGAGCACGACGGCACCCGGATCACCCTGCTCGACACCCCCGGCAGCCCCGACTTCGTCGGCGAGCTGCGCGCCGGGCTGCGCGCCGCCGACGCCGCGCTGTTCGTCGTCTCCGCGGTCGGCGGCGTCGACGCGACCACCGTGCAGCTGTGGGAGGAGTGCGCCGCGGTCGGCATGCCGCGCGCCGTCGTCGTCACCCAGCTCGACCGCGCCCGGGCCGACGTCGAGGAGACCGTGCGGCTGTGCCAGACGGCGCTCGGGGAGGGGGTGTACCCGGTCCACCTCGTCGACCGGGCGCCCGACGGCACCGTGCGCGGCATGGTCAACCTGCTCGAGCCCGGCGCGCAGGCCCCCGACGCCGAGCGGCTCCGCGGCGAGCTGATCGAGGGGATCATCGGCGAGAGCGAGGACGAGGCGCTCATGGAGCGCTACCTCGCCGGCGACGAGCTGGTCCAGGGCGACCTGATGGCCGACCTGGGCACCGCGGTCGCCCGGGGCCACTTCCACCCGGTGCTGTGCGCCGCCCCGCTGCAGGGCATCGGCCTCGACGCGCTGCTCTACCTGATCGTGCACGGCTTCCCCAGCCCCGCCGAGCACGGCTGCCCGCCGGTCACCCGCCCCGACGGCGCCAGGGCCCCCGCGCTGGCCTGCGACCCCGACGGCCCGCTGGTCGCCGAGGTGGTCAAGACGACGACCGACCCCTACCTCGGCCGGGTCTCCCTGCTGCGCGTGTTCTCCGGCACCCTCACCCCCGACACCCCGGTGCACGTCTCCGGGCACGGCGGCGCCGACCGCGGCCACCCCGACCACGACGCCGACGAGCGCATCGGCGCGGTGTCCTCCCCGCTCGGGTCCGCGCTGCGCCCGGTCGCCGCCTGCCCGGCCGGCGACGTCTGCGCCGTCGCCCGGCTGAGCACCGCCGAGACCGGCGACACCCTGTCCGCGCCCGGCGCCCCGCGGCTGGTGCCGCCCTGGGACCTGCCGGTGCCGCAGCACCCGGTCGCGGTCGAGGCCGCCTCCCGCGGCGACGAGGACCGGCTCGGGCCCGCGCTGGCCCGGCTGGCCGCCGAGGACCCGACGGTGCGCGTCGAGCGCTCCCGCGACACCGGGCAGCTGCTGCTGTGGTGCGTGGGGGAGGCGCACGGCGAGGTGCTGCTCGAGCGGCTGCGCACCCGGCACGGCGTCGCGGTGACCACCGTCCCGGTGCGGGTGCCGATGGTCGAGACCCTCGCCGCGCCGGCGAAGGCCACCGGGCGGCTGGTCAAGCAGTCCGGCGGGCACGGGCAGTACGCCGTCGTCGTGGTCGAGGCCACGCCCGGGCCCCCGGGGTCGGGCATCACCTTCGAGCAGCGGGTGGTCGGCGGGGCGGTGCCCGGCCAGTACCACGGCAGCGTCGAGAAGGGCATCCGCGCGCAGGCGGCCAAGGGGGTGCACGACGACCGGCCGCTGGTCGACGTCGCGTTCGTCCTCGTCGACGGCAAGGCGCACTCGGTCGACTCCTCCGACGCGGCCTTCCAGTCCGCCGGGGCGCTGGCGGTCCGCGAGCTCGCGGCCGCCGCGGGCACCAAGGTGCTCGAGCCGTGGTGCGAGGTCGAGGTGGTCGTGCCCGGGGAGCACGTGGGCGCGGTCATGAGCGACCTGTCCTCCCGGCGCGCCCGGGTGACCGGCAGCGACGCCGACCCCGACCGGGACCGCACCACCGTCCGCGCCGAGGTGCCCGAGATGGAGCTGCTCGGCTACGCCGGGGCGCTGCGCTCGGTCAGCCACGGCACCGGCTCCTTCAGCCGGCGCCCGCTGGGCCACGAGCCGGCCCCCGCCTCGCTGCTCGTCCCGGCGTAGCGCCCCCGCTGCAGGACCCCGCCACGAGCCTGCGCGTGGCGGGGAACGGCGGGGTCCGTCGACTAGCCTCGGGCACGGTGTGCAGCGGGGTGGAGGAGCAGTGACGTCGTCGCAGGGGCCGTCGGCCGTCCCGGCGTCCCCGGAACCGGGGTCGATGGCGGGCGCGGTCGTGGGGCCGGACGCGGGTGTGGGCCGGGTGACCGACCGCAACGAGCTGCCCGACCGGGTGTGGACCGTCCCCAACGCACTGTCGGTGCTGCGGCTGCTGGGCGTGCCGCTGTTCCTCTGGCTGCTGCTGGGCCCGCACGAGGACGGCTGGGCCGTGGTGGTGCTCATGGTCTCCGGCGTCACCGACTGGGCCGACGGCAAGCTCGCCCGGGTGCTCGGCCAGTCCAGCCGCCTCGGCGCGCTGCTGGACCCGGCCGCCGACCGGCTGTACATCATCGCCACGCTGATCGCGTTCGTGCTCCGCGACGTCGTCCCGCTGTGGGTGGTCGCGGTGCTCGTCGGCCGCGAGGTGGTGCTCGGCCTGATGCTGCTGGTCCTGCGCCACTTCCGCTACGAGCCGCTGCAGGTGCACTACCTGGGCAAGGCGGCCACGTTCAACCTGCTCTACGCGTTCCCGCTGCTGCTGCTGGCCGACGACGCCACCGGCGCCTGGCTGGCCTGGGTCCAGCCGTTCGCCTACGCGTTCACCATCTGGGGCGGTGTGCTCTACGTGCTGGCCGGCGTGCTCTACGTCGTCCAGGTGGCCGGGATCGTGCGCACCGAGCGGGCGCGGGCCCGGGGAACGGCCCCGTCCGGGGTGGGCGCGCCGGCCCGCCCGGCGCCGTGACCGCGACCCGACCGACTCCCCGGCCGGCCCCGCCGGCCCGCGGCGGGATGCGCTCCATGGGCGCCTCGCTGCTGGACCAGGTGCTCGCCGAGACCCTCGACCCCGCCTACGCCCGCGCCGCCGAGGCCCGCGCCGCCGGGGCCCGCGCCGGGGACGCGCCGCCGGCCCGCCGCCGGCGGGGGGCGCTGGCGGTCGCGGTGACCATGGCGCTGGCCGGGCTGCTGTTCTCCGTGACCTACCACCAGGCCGCCGTCGGGGCGGCCGGGCAGGACGAGGTCCGCGCGCGGCTGGTCGAGGAGATCGGCGTCCAGTCCGCCCGCACCGACGACCTCGCCGCCGAGCTGGAGGACCTGCGTGGCCGGGTCGCCGACGCCCGCGACGACGCGCTGGCCGCCAGCACCGTCGGCCAGCGGGCCATCGACGCCCTCGACGCGGCCGAGCTCGCCGCCGGCCTCGACGCGGTCACCGGGCCCGGCCTGCTGGTCACCCTGGCCGACGCCGAGCCCGACGCCGACGCCGACCCGGTCGGCGGCACCGACGACGACGGCAGCGGCGACGTCCGCGACGGCGACCTGCAGCTGGTGGTCAACGCCCTGTGGTCCGCCGGCGCCGAGGCGGTGTCGATCAACGGCCAGCGGCTGGGCCCGACCACCGCGATCCGCTTCGCCGGGGAGGCGGTCCTCGTGGACTTCCGCCCGGTCACCAACCCCTACCGCGTCAGCGCCATCGGGGACCCGGACGGGCTCCGGGCCCGGTTCCTGGCCAGTGCCGAGGTCAACGCCCTGGCGGTCATCTCGGAGACCTACGGCCTGCGTTTCGAGTTCGCCCAGGAGGACGAGCTGTCCGTTCCCGCCGGGGGAGTCCCCGAGCTGCGTTCCGCCGTGCCCTTCGCCGGCACCCCGGCCGAGGCCGCCGCCGGCGGCACGGGGGACTGAGCGGTGATCCCCGTCATCGGCCTGGCCGTCGGCATCGCGCTCGGCCTCGTCCTCGACCCCACCGTCCCGCTGTGGCTGCAGCCCTACCTGCCGATCGCGGTGGTCGCCGCGCTCGACGCGGTGTTCGGCGGCGCCCGCGCCCGCCTCGACGGGATCTTCGACGCCAAGGTGTTCGTCATCTCGTTCGTGTCGAACGTCGTCGTCGCCGGGCTGATCGTCTTCCTCGGCGACCAGCTCGGCGTCGGCGCGCAGCTGTCCACGGCGGTCGTCGTCGTCCTCGGCATCCGCATCTTCGGCAACGCCGCGGCCATCCGCCGGCACCTGTTCCGGGCATGAGCGGCACCCCGCGTCCCGCCGGGGACGACCCGCGGCCGCCCGGCCCGGACGACGCCGGGCCGGAGGTCACCGACGCCGGCCCCGACGAGGCCCGGGCCGCCGGGACCGCCCCGGCCGACGACGCCCCCGAGCCGGCCGAGGACGTCCCCAGGCCGGCTGACGACGCCCCCGAGCCCGCCGAGGACGTCCCCGGGCATGCCGACGACGACGTCGCGCCCGGGCATGCCGACGACGCGCCCGAGCCGGCTGCGGAGCCGCCCGCCGGGGAGGACGCCCCTCCCTCGGAGCGGGCCCCGGCCGCCCCGCGGCGCCGCCGGCAGCGGGTGGTCGCCGGCCTGCTGATCGGCGTCCTCACCCTGCTGCTCGGCTTCGCGATCGCCGTGCAGGTGCGCAGCACCGACACCGGCCAGGCGCTCGAAGGCGCCCGCGAGGAGGAGCTCGTCGCGATCCTCGACGACCTCGACCTCGAGGAGGAGCGGTTGCGCGCCCAGATCGCCGACCAGCGCAGCGCGCTGCGCGACCTGTCCGACACCGACAGCCGCGCGGCCGCCGCCCTGGAGGACGCCGACGAGCGCGCCGACGCCCTGGCCGTCCTCAACGGCACCGTCGCCGCCGAGGGGCCGGGCCTGGTCATGACCATCCGCGACCCCGAGGCCCAGGTGCGGGTGGCCGACCTCCTCGACGCCATCCAGGAGCTGCGCGGCGCCGGGGCGGAGACCATGCAGATCGACGGTGTGCGGGTCGGCGTCTCCACCGCCGTCACCGGCGTGCCGGGCGCGCTGCAGGTCGACGGGCGGGCGGTGAGCGCCCCCTACGAGGTCGTCGTCATCGGCTCCCCGCAGGACCTGCAGACGGCGATGAGCATCCCCGGCGGCGTCGTCGACCGGGTCGGCCGGCAGGGCGGCAGCGTGGACATCGAGCAGCGCGACCGGGTCGTGGTGGACGCGTTGCGGCCGCTCGACGAGCCTCAATACGCTCAGCCCGACACCGACTAAGGACCCTCCTGCCCCCCACGCCTCGCTGCCGCTCGGCGCGGGCCCCTGCAGGAGGGCCACGACCGACCTGGAGACGACACCGCATGAGCACGCCCGACGACCGCCGCTACACCGACCAGCACGAGTGGGCGCTCGTGCAGGGCAGCGGGGAGGCGGGCACGGTCGTCCGGGTCGGCATCACCGACCACGCGCAGGACGCCCTCGGCGACATCGTGTTCGTGCAACTGCCCGAGGTGGGGGAGGAGGTCGGCCCCGGCAACCCGATCGGCGAGGTCGAGTCGACCAAGTCGGTGTCCGACGTCTACTCGCCGGTGGCCGGGACCGTCTCGGCGGTCAACGAGGCCCTCGGCGACGCCCCGGAGACCATCAACGCCGACCCCTACGGCACCGGCTGGCTGGTCGAGATCACCGTGGCCGGCGACGGCGGCGACCCCACCGCCGGCCTGCTCGACGCGGCCGCCTACCAGGCGCTGGTCGACGCGTCCTGACCACCCCCCGGGCCGCCCGGGCGGCCGGGGACGATCACTATGCTGCCCCTGGGAACGGGCCCTCGACGGCCCCGTGGGACAGCTGTGACACCGCCCCCGGCGTCCGGTTGACCCCCGGGACCACCGCTGGTTCCATGACCAACGGCCCGCCGTGCCCCGCACGGCGGCCGACCCGCGACGACACCGTCCGGTGCCGTCGTCAGCCGGCCGCCCGCGGCAGGACCCCATGCCCGCGGCGGTGCCCCCTGCACCGGAGGAGACAGACGTGCACTGCACTCGTTGTGGCCACGACAACCCCGAGGGCAGTCGCTTCTGCGCGCAGTGCGGCGCCGCCCTCTCCCAGGAGCGCGTCGGGGAGTCGACGAGCGTCATCCCCAAGGTCGGCGGCGAGGACACCGGCGACGTCCCGGAGGCCGCCGAGCCCTCGGCCGACGCGCACGCCGGCGCGGTCGAGTCCCTGCCCGCCGGGTCCGCGCTGCTCGTGGTCAAGCGCGGCCCGAACGCCGGCAGCCGGTTCCTGCTCGACCAGGACGTCACCACCGCCGGCCGGCACCCCGACAGCGACATCTTCCTCGACGACGTGACCGTCAGCCGCCGGCACGTGGAGTTCCACCGCGAGGGCGGCGGCTTCTCGGTGCACGACGTCGGCAGCCTCAACGGCACCTACGTCAACCGCGAGCCGGTCGACGTCGCGACCCTGTCCGGCGGTGACGAGGTGCAGATCGGCAAGTTCCGCCTCGTCTACCTGACCGGCCCGCGCACCGGCGAGCCCGCCGCCCGCTGACCCGGTGCCCGGAGCGCCCGCCGGCGCGTCCGGGGACGGCGCGCCCGACGCCCGCACCCCCCGCCTGACCATCGGGGCGGTGCTGGGCGCCCTGCGGGACGACTTCCCCGACGTGACCATCAGCAAGATCAGGTTCCTCGAGGCCGAGGGCCTGGTCTCCCCGGAGCGGACGCCGTCGGGGTACCGGAAGTTCTCCCGGGCCGACGTCGACCGGCTGCGCTACGTGCTCACCGCGCAGCGGGACCACTACCTCCCGCTGCGGGTCATCAAGGAGCACCTGGACGCGCTCGACCGGGGGGAGCCGGTGCCGGACCCGGCCGCCCCGGCCGTGCCGGACGAGCTCCGGCCGGACGGGGACGCGCCTGCGGCGTCCGGGCCGATGCCGGCCGCCGCGTTCGCCGCGGCGGCCGGGCTGACGCCGGCCCAGCTGGGCGACTACGTCCAGTTCGGTCTGCTCGTCCCCGACGCCGACGGGCGGCACCCGGCCGGCGACCTGCCGGTCGCGCGGGCGGCCGCCGGGCTGGCCCGGCACGGCATCGAGCCGCGCCACCTGCGGGTGTTCCGCACCGGCGCGGAGCGGGAGGCGGCGCTGGTCGAGCAGCTGCTCGCGCCGGTGCTGCGCTCCCGCTCGGAGGACGCGCGGGCCCGCGCCACCGAGCAGCTGGCGGAGCTCGCGGCGCTGTCGGCGCAGCTGCACCGGGCGCTGCTGGAGGCGCGACTGCGCGACCTGTTGCGCCCGTGAGTCCGGCGTACGGTGGACCCAGCCGCCGGACCGGCCGTCCGCCCACCGGCGCCTCCCCGTACCGCCGCAGCTGAGGAGCAACACCGTGCAGGAACTCAGAGTCGTCGGGGTCCGGGTCGAGCTGCCCGGCAACCAGCCGATCCTGCTGCTGAAGGAGACGCAGGGGGAGCGGTACCTGCCGATCTGGATCGGCGCGGTCGAGGCCGCCGCCATCGCGTTCGAGCAGCAGGGCGTGCGGCCGGCGCGGCCGATGACCCACGACCTGCTCCGCGAGGTCGTGCGCACCCTCGGCGCCACCCTCGAGGCGGTCAACATCACCGAGATGCGCGACGGCATCTACATCGCCGAGCTGGACTTCGGCGACGACCGGGTGGTCAGCGCCCGCCCGTCGGACGCCGTCGCCCTGGCCGTGCGCACCGGCGCGCCCATCTACGGCGCCGAGGAGCTGCTCGACGAGGTGGGGATCGAGATCCCCGACGAGCAGGAGGACGAGGTCGAGAAGTTCCGCGAGTTCCTCGACCAGATCTCGCCCGAGGACTTCGGCGCCGGTTCCGGCTCCGGCGGCGCCTGAGACCCGACCCCGGAGCGGGGGGGGGGGGGGGGGGGGGGGGGGGGGGGGGGGGGGGGGGGGGGGGGGGGGGGGGGGGGGGGGGGGGGGGGGGGGGGGGGGGGGGGGGGGGGGG
>NZ_JBJGZH010000024.1:0-66964 GCF_054050415.1 Geodermatophilus sp. SYSU D01180
CCCCCCCACCCCCCCGACCCCGACCACGCCGGCCCCGCCGGCCCCCACCACCCCGCCCACCACCCCCCCCCCCCCCCCCCCCCCCCCCCCCCCCCCCCCCCCCGCCCCCCCCCCCCCCCCCCCCCCCCCCCCCGGGCTGGTTGGCGTACGGCGACTCGGTTGTCTACGTTGTAAATGCGGTTGAGCAGGCAGCCGCGCACGCCGGCCGGCCGATCGCCTCCGGCGTGTCCACTGCGACGCCGGACCGCCCGGGGGCGACGACACCTCCGCGGCATACGGCGGTAGATTGACCGGTGGCCGCACCGCTCGGCGTGGCCACTGAGAGGAGCTGCGTCCGTGACCGCATCCGACCTGCCCGCCGGGGGGCAGCACGACGTGTCCACCGAGGGCACGGAGGCACCCTTCGACGACGTGATCACGCTCTCGACCTCCACCGGTGAGGACGGCGCGGTCACGGTGACGGTCGTCGGCGAGGTCGACACCTTCACCGCCCCGGTGCTGCGCTCCTCGCTGGACACCCAGCTCGAGCAGCAGCCCCGCGAGCTGGTCATCGACCTGTCGGGGGTCCAGTTCCTGGGTTCCGCCGGTCTGGCCGTGCTGGTCGAGACCCAGAAGTCGGCGAAGTCCCGGGACGTCGAGCTGCGCCTGGTCGCCACCACCCGGGCGGTCACCCGCCCGCTGGAGGTCACCGGCCTGATCGACCTGTTCACCATCGTGGACAGCAGCGCCCGCTGACCCCTCCGCACCACCTGCGACGAGGCCCCGCTCCGGCGGGGCCTCGTCGGCTTTCCGGGGCAGCTATGCGGACAGGAGGCGGCAGACCGCCTGCTCGAGGACCTTCTGCGCCTCGCGGTCGTCGTCGGCGCGGGCCAGGTCGGCCAGCGCGTCGGCCACCGTCTCCCCGTTCTCGTAGCGGTCGACCACCCGCGGGTCGACGTAGCTGGCCTTGCACACCGCCGGGGTGTTGCCGAGCTGCTCGGAGACCCGCACGTAGGCCTCGCGGATCGTCCGGTTCCGCGCCGTCCGGCTCTTCGGCGGCGGCTGCTCGGCCAGGGCGGCGGCCATCATCACCGTGGCGTTCCAGGTCCGGAAGTCCTTGGCGGTGATCTCCGCGCCGCTGACCTCCTTGAGGTAGGCGTTGATCTCGTCGCTGGTCACGTCGTGCCAGGTGCCGTCGTCGAGCCGGTAGGCCAGCAGTTCCTCGCCGGCGTCGTCGGGCCGCTCGAGCAGGTGCCGGACGACGGTCGCCGTCGGCCGGTCGGTGATCTCCACCTCCCGCTCGATGCCGCCCTTCGCGGTGTACCGGAAGAACGTCCGCTCCCCGCGCACGGTCACGTGCTCGCGGCGCAGCGTGGCCAGGCCGTAGGTGCCGTTCTCCTCCGCGTACTCCTCGCTGCCGATGCGGAAGGTCCCGAGGTCCAGCAGCCGCAGCGCGCAGGCGAGCACCCGCTCCCGGTTGGGCCCGCGGGTGCGCAGCGCCTCGGCCACCCGGTCGCGGACCTCGGGCAGCTCGGAGGCGATGGCCAGCACCCGCTCGTGCTTCTCCGCGTCCCGCCGCGCCCGCCAGGCGTCGTGGTAGCGGTACTGGCGGCGGCCGGCCGCGTCGAGCCCGGTGGCCTGGATGTGCCCGTTGGGCCACGGGCAGATCCACACGTCCTTCCAGGCCGGGGGGATCGCGATCGACCGGATCCGGTCCAGTCGCTCCGCGTCCCGGATCAGCTGCCCGTCCTCGTCGCGGTAGGAGAAGCCGCGACCGGCCCGGCGACGGGTCCAGCCGCGCCCGTGCACGTCGCTGCGCCGGAGTCTCACGCGCAGTGGATGCGCACCACGCCGGTCCCGTAAACGGACCGTCGCCCGGCGGGGGTCAGCGCAGCTCGACCAGCCGCTGCAGTCCGCTCACCTCGAGGATGTGCCGGGTGACGCCGCCGTCGGGCGCGTGCACCACCAGCCGCCACCCCTCGGCCTCGGCGATCGCGGCGACGGCGAGCACCACCCGCACCGCCGCGCTGCTGAACAGCGTGACCGCGGTGAGGTCCAGCTCGACCCGGACGGTGCCGCCGTGGCTGGCCTCGAGCAGCCGGATGCGCAGCTGCTCGGCGCTCACCAGGTCGACGTCGCCGGCCGCCCGCACCACCGGGTCGGCGCCCTCCCGGTCGACGACGACGGTCGCGCCGCTGCCGCCCGCCGGGTGCTCGGGCTCCTCGTCCGGCGTCTGCCGCAGCCGCGTGCGCAGGGTGACCGTCGTGCCGTGCTCGCCGCGCACGACCATCCCGTCGACCAGCTGGCGCATGATCAGCAGCCCCCGGCCGCGGTCGCCGGGGTCGCGGTCCGGCGGGCGCCAGGTGCCCTCGTCGTGCACGGTCACGGTGAGCACGCCGTCGACGTCGACCGCCGCGGTGACCTGCATCGGCCCGGGGTCGGTGTCGCGGTAGGCGTGCTCGGCGGCGTTGGCGCAGGCCTCCCCCACCGCGACCACGACGCCCACCCGGTCCTGCTCGCCCATGCCCAGCGCGGTGAGCCACGCGCTCAGCCGCCGGCGCACGGCGGGCAGCGACGCGGGCACCGCCAGCAGGTCCAGCCGCAGCGCCTCCACCGACCGCGCGCGGCGGTGCGCCACGAGCACGGCGACGTCGTCGGGGCGGCCGCCGCCGGTGAGCACCCCGGCGGCGATGGTGGCGGCCAGCCCGGCCGCCGCGTCGCCGTCGAGGGCCTCGGGGTCGGCCAGCGCCGCCCGGGCGACCGCGGCGAGCCGGTCCAGGCCCGCGGCAGGCGGCGGACCGGCGGCGGCCACCGCGCCGTCGGAGTAGAGGACCAGGGTGGCACCCCGCTCCAGCCGGGCCGAGGCCACCGGGGTGGCCGCGCCACGCACCGTCCCCAGCGGCGGCCGGGCGTCGACCGGCAGGCGGGTCGTGCGCCCGTCGGCCTCCACCAGCAGCGGCGGCGGGTGCCCGGCGGCGGCGTAGGTCAGCGCGCCGGTGGCCGCGTCCAGGACGGCGTAGAACACCGAGGCGCCCTGGACGTCGTCCATCTGGCCGGCGAAGTCGTCGAGGGCGGCGAGCACCGCGGCTGGGGCGGGGTCGCGCAGCGCGCTGGAGCGCATCGCCCCGCGCAGCCGGCTCATCGCGGCGGCGGCCGGCACCCCGGAGCCGACGGCGTCGCCGATGACCAGCGCCAGCCGGCCGTGGCCCAGGGACACGGCGTCGTACCAGTCGCCGCCGGCGGCGCGGTCGGAGCTGGCCGGGTGGTAGCTGCCCGACAGCCGCACGTCGGGGAGCAGCGGCAGGGAGGGCGGCAGCAGCGAGTGCTGCGCCTCCCCCACGACGTCGGCGGGGGCCGGGCCCTCCTCCTCGCCGCCGCTCTCGAGGACCAGGACCGCGCCGGGCTCCGCGCCGGCGGCCAGGGGCTGCACGGCCACGGTGACCTCCGGGCCGTCGCCGGCCAGGACGCCGGAGAGGGTCACCGGCCGGCCGGTGCGCAGGACGTCGGCGACGACGTCGGCCACCGGCCGGTCGCCGACGACGGGCAGGTCGTGCGGGGTGGGCCCCAGCGCGCGGGCCCGGGCGTTGGCCCACAGCGTCCGCGGGCCGGGCCCGGCCACGAACCACAGGGCCGACGGCGCGTCCTCCAGCGCGGCCACCAGCGCGGCAGGGCCCTCGTCCTCGGCGGGACGGGGCCCCGGCGGCAGACTGCCCTGGCTGGCGTTCATCCGGGGACCAACAGACCACAGGGCCGGTGCCCCGGCAACCGCGCGCGACGCCGTCGACACACGGTGTTTGCCGACGCGCCGGCGACGGGTAGTCCGTTCCGCTGGGACACGGCCCGGTCGCCTCCCGCCCCCGCCCCGCGCACACCGCGGAGCCGCGTGCGGGGCAGGATGGGACCGGGCGCCGCGGCCCCGGACACCTGCGGAGCAGACCGGCCGCGGCCGGACGTACTGATGAGGAGCGGACGACGCATGGCGGACTCGAGGGGTGCCCTCGCCCAGGACGGGCGGCGCGCGGAACGGCTGGAGCTGCGCGTGCCGACCACGCCGACCCAGCTGCCCGCGGTGCGGGCGATGGCCGGTGACCTGGCCATCCGCATGGACTACGACCTGGACTCGGTCGAGGACCTGCGGCTGGCGGTGGACGAGGCCTGCGCGACGCTCGCGGCGATCGCGCTCGGCGACGCGCCGCTGACGGTCGTCTTCGAGACCACCCGGGCCGGGCTGCACATCGACGCGTGGGTGCCCACCGCCGAGGGGACCGACGTCCCCCGCGACGGCTTCGGCTGGGCGGTGCTGCAGACCCTGGCGGACAACGTCGAGGGCCGGCCGGCCTCCCAGCGGGAGGTGCCGGCCGGTGACGGCGGCGAGGGCGCGGTGGCGGTCATCTCCATGGACAAGTACCTGCCCGGGCAGCGGCCGGCGCAGCTGGTCGGCTCCGCGGGCAGCGACGACTCGGTGGCCCCGTGACGCCGGCGACCGCCGGTCCCCGGGCCTCCGCCGAGGAGGACGCCCTGCACGACGATCCGCCGGTGACCGCCCCGGACCCGGCCGGCCGGGCCGAGGACGTCGAGGCCGAGGACACCGACACCGAGGACACCGACACCGAGGACGGCGAGGACGCCGAGGACAGCGACACCGAGGACGGCGCCCGGTCGGGCACCGGGCGGACCGCCGGCGCCCGCGAGGGCGACAGCGCGCCGGTCTCGGACAACCGGCGGCGGGCCGAGCGGACCGCGCCGCTGTTCGCCGAGCTGGCCACCCTGGAGAAGGACGACCCTCGGCGGGAGCGGCTGCGCGAGATCCTGGTCGAGGAGCACCTGCCCCTCGTCCGGCACTTCGCCCGCCGGTTCAGCAACCGCGGCGAGCCGTTCGACGACCTGCTGCAGGTCGGCACGCTGGGCCTGATCGCGGCGATCGATCGGTTCGACCCGACCCGCGGGGTGGAGTTCCTCTCCTTCGCCGTCCCCACCATCACCGGGGAGATCAAGCGGCACTTCCGCGACCAGGGCTGGTCGGTGCGGGTGCCGCGGCGGCTGCAGGAGCTCCACCTGTCGCTGAACTCCGCCGTCGGCGAGCTGGCGCAGAAGAACGGCCGCGCCCCCACGCCGTCGGAGCTGGCCGAGCACCTGGGCATCCCGCGCGAGGAGGTCCTCGAGGGCCTGGCGGTGGCCAACGCCTACCGCAGCAGCTCGCTCGACGAGCGGCTCTCCGGCGAGGACGACTCCCCCACACTCGCGGCCACCCTCGGCGAGGAGGACGCGGCGCTGGAGGGCGTGGAGTACCGCGAGTCGCTGCAGCCGCTCCTGGCCACCATCCCGGCCCGCGAGCGCCGCATCCTCATCCTGCGGTTCTTCGGGAACATGACCCAGTCGCAGATCGCCGCCGACATCGGCATCTCCCAGATGCACGTGTCCCGGCTGCTGAGCCAGACCCTGGCCAAGCTCCGCGAGGGCCTGCTCAAGGACTGAGGGAGGGCCCCCCGCGGGGGGCCGTCCCGGTCGCCCGGGTCAGCCCTGCGGCCGCCCGCCGTCGGGGGTCCCCCCGTGGGCGACGTCCTCCTCCGCCGCCCGCGCCAGCGACGTCGTGGGCGGCAGCTCGGGGGCCGGCAGGGCCGGTCCGGCGTCGGCGATGCTGTGCAGCTCGATCTTCGCCTCGGGCTGCTCCGCGGCCGGCGGCAGCTGCGACTCGAACCAGCCGCTGGTGTCCAGGCCGGCGCCGGCGGGGGCCCCGTCGGCGGGCGGCGGGACGTCGAGGAACGACCGGCCGTCGCCGTCGGCGCCGCCGAGCTTCGCCAGGCCCTCCAGCGCGCGGCTGAACTCGCTGGGGACGATCCACATCTTGTTCGCGTCGCCCTGCGCGATCCGCGGCAGCGTCTGCAGGTACTGGTAGGCCAGCACGCCCTGGTCGGGCCGGCCCTCGTGGATCGCCCGGAACACCGTCTCGATCGACTTGGCCTGCCCCTGCGCCTGCAGGTACAGCGCCGCCCGCTCGCCCTCGGCCCGCAGGATCCGGCTCTGCCGCTCCGCCTCCGCCTCGAGGATCGCGGACTGCTTCTTCCCCTCGGCCGACAGGATCGCGGCGGCCTTCTGGCCCTCGGCGGTGGTGATCGCCGACTGCCGGGCGCCCTCGGCCTGCAGGATGATCGCCCGCTTGTCGCGGTCGGCGCGCAGCTGCTTCTCCATGGAGTCGCGGATCGACGGCGGCGGGTCGATCGCCTTGATCTCCACCCGCGCCACCCGCAGCCCCCACGGGCCGGTGGTGCCGTCGAGCACCTCGCGCAGCTGGCTGTTGATGCCGTCACGGCCGGTCAGGGACTGCTCGAGGTTCAACCCGCCGACGACGTTGCGCAGCGTCGTCGTGGTCAGCTGCTCCATGCCGGTGATGTAGTTGGCGATGCCGTACACCGCCAGCCGCGGGTCGGTGACCTGGAAGTAGACGACGGTGTCGATGCCGACCTGCAGGTTGTCGGCGGTGATCACCGGCTGGGGCGGGAACGAGACCACCTGCTCGCGCAGGTCGACCGTCGCGCGCACCCGGTCGACGAAGGGCACGAGCAGCGACAGGCCCGGGGAGAGCGTGCGGCTGTAACGACCGAGCCGCTCCACCACCTTGGCCTGGGCCTGCGGGACGATCGTCACGCTCTTCGCGACGACGAGCACCACCAGCAGGGCGACGACGATCAGCGCGATCAGGGCAGGGGTCACGGCGGCGCTCCTCGGGTCGGGTCCCGCTGTGATCATCCCCCGGGTGGCACCCGGGGTCACGGCCCCGGCGCGCGGGGCTCAGAGCTCGAGCGCCTCGCCGACCACCGCGGTCGCCCCGTCGACCTGCATGATCCGCACCGTGGCGCCGACGGGGAAGGTGCCGTCGCCGTAGTCGGTGCGGGCGGTCCACTCGTCGGCGCCCACCCGGATGCGGCCACTGGACCGACCGACCTCGCGGGTCACCGTGGCGGTGCGGCCGACGAGGGCCTGCACGCCGTCGACGTGCCGGGGCGTCCGGCTCTCCAGGTGCGCCTTCGCCGCGGGCCGCACGCTCGCCAGCAGGAACACCGAGACGGCGATGAACGCCACGATCTGGAAGGCGAGCGACCCGCCCGCCAGCGCCACCACGGCCCCGCCCAGCGCGCCGCCGGCGAACATCAGCAGGACCAGGTCGAGGCTGGCCACCTCGCCCGCGACGAACAGGCCCGAGGCGACCAGCCAGAGCACCCACGCAGCCACGTCCCCAGTCTCCCAGACCACCCGCCGTCTCCGGGCCCCCGCATCGCGGCCGACGTAGCCTCGCTGGGTGCTCCACGACCTCCCCGCCGGGCGGTTCGCCGTCTGGGCGACCGCGTGGCTGTCCGGCCGCGCCTCCTACGACGACGCGCTCGACGCGCTGACCGACGACCGCGCCCACCGCGTCACCGGCCTGCCCGGCACCTCCGGCGCCGTCCCCCTCGGCTGGGCGCTGACCGCGCTGCGCGGCCTGGGCGAGCGGCGGCTGTGGCTGGTGCTGCCGGTGCCCGGCGACGTCCGGGGCGTGCCGTCCGCGCCGGGCCTGGCCGCGCTGGCGCTGGAGGCGGGGCAGGTCGCGGTCGGCGACGCTGTCGCGCTGGTGCCGGAGGACCTCGGGCCGGAGGTCACCGCGTGGACGGCGGTCGACCTGACCGGCGTCCCGCCCGCGCCGCCGCCGGTCGAGGGCTCGCTGCGCGCGGTGTCGGGGGCGCTGGACCTCGCCGTCGGCGACGCCGCCCGGACCCTCGCCGCCCTGGACCTGGCCCGCTGGAACCCCGAGGTGCCGGCGCTGCTGGCCGGCCTGGGCAGCGCCCGCGCCCCCGAGCTGCCGCCGGACACCGACCCGCTGGCGTCCTCGGTGCTCGCGCGGGCGCAGCGGCTGGCGCGGGTGCTGGACCTGGCGCTCACCGACACCCCCGGCGGCGCGGTCACCCACGGCCAGGCCGCCGCCCGCGACGAGGCGCTGCGCCCGCTGGCCACCGCCGTCCGCGAGGCGACCGTCGCCGCGTACAACGCGGTCCCGCGCCCGTAGCGGCACCCCGGGCGGGCCGCCGCCGCTACGGTCCGCCGCCATGACGGTGCCGACCATGAACGGCCTGATCCACAACGCCGTGCGCCGCGACCTGGCCCGGCTGGCCGCAGCCCTGGACCCCTGGCGCGACGGCGACCGGGAGCGGGCGCGGCAGCTCGAGCGGGCGTTCGCCAACCTCCGCCGCGAGCTCACCCACCACCACGAGGGCGAGGACGCCCACGTCTGGCCGTTCCTCGAGGGCACCGGCGTGGGCCGGGACCTGCTCGCGGAGATGGAGACCGAGCACGCGGCGCTGTCGGCGGCGCTCGCGGACACCGGGGACGCGCTGGCGGCGCTGGCCCGCACCGGGTCCGGCGCCGATGCCGGGGTGGCCCGCGCCGCCGTCACCCGCGCCCGTGAGGTGGTGGTCGGCCACCTCGACCACGAGGAGGCCGTGCTCGAGCCGCTGCTGCGCGAGCACGAGGGCACCGCCGAGTGGCGGGCGGTCACCGGGAGGCTGCGGCACACCTCTCCCGGTGACGCCGGCTCGTTCTTCGCCTGGCTCACCGACGGCATCAGCGACGGCGACCGGGCGGCGCTGCGCGCCACGGTCCCGGCGCCGGTCACCGCCGTGCTGTCCCGGGTGTTCGGCCGCCGCTACACCCGGCAGATCGCGCCCGTGTGGCGATAGGCGCCCGTCGGGCGCTGGGCGCCCGTCGGGCGCTAGGCGCGGCGGGCGGTGACCAGCCAGGCCGCGGAGCCGAGCTCGACGCCGTCGGGCCCGGCGTGCGCCTCGAGCCGGCGCCGCAGGTCGGCCACGGCGCGGTCCCGGGCGGCCGCGTCCCGCCCGTCGAGCAGCCAGCCGGCGAGGCCGAGGACGAAGGTCAGCGCCTCGTCGGCGTCGGCCCCCCACCACTCCGGCTCGGCCAGACCCTCGACCTCCACCTGACGGTGACCCGACGCGGTGAGCACCTCGTGGACCCGCGCCGGGTCGGCGAGGGAGAACGGGCCCGGTGCGCCCGGCGGCGGTGCCGGCAGCGTGCGGCCGGTGGCCAGCGCCCCCGTGATCTCGGTGATCCACTCGTTGGCCTCGGCCGCCTGCCAGACGAGCAGGACCAGCCGGCCGCCGGGCACGAGCGCCCGCCCGACGTTGGCCAGCGCGGCCACCGGGTCGGCGAAGAACATTGCGCCGGTCCGGCTGATCGCCACGTCGAACGCGGCCGGCGGGAAGGCCGCCACCTGGGCGTCGGCCTGCTCGAACCGGACGCCGGTCAGCCCCTCGTCGGCGGCGCGGCGCCGCGCGACGTCGAGCATCGCCGAGGACAGGTCCACCCCGAGCGCGGACCCGGTGCGGCGCGCGGCCTCCCGCGTCGTCCGGCCGGTGCCGCAGCCGACGTCGAGGACCCGGTCCCCCGGCCGCAGGTCGGCCGCGGCGAGGAAGGCGGCGTCGTAGCGGGCGACCGACCGGTCGAAGCGGTCGGCCTGCGCGGCCCAGTACGCGCCCTGCGCGCCGTCCCACGCCTGCAGCTGCGCGGCGTTGGCGGGAGCGACCTCGACCACGGCCCACCGTCCTCGTCCGGCCCCCGGTGGCCCGACGGTCCACCCGCGGGCCGGGGCCCGTCAACGGGTCAGGACGGACGGTGGACCGGTCGCGGGGGCCGGAGGCTCCCGCGACCGGGACACCGACGGGGCTCAGCTCACGCCGGGGACGGTTCCTGGTCGCGGTGTCGCCCGGTAGGGCGACGAACGAAACAGCAGGACGCCGGGCAGTTCGTGCCCAGCCGCGGCTCGCCGCCCGCGCGCCGCTCCTCGAGCAGCTCGCGGACCATCGCGACGAACGCCGGGTGGGTGCCCGCCGTCGCGGCCCGGACGAACGCCAGCCCGAGCTCCCCGGCGGTCTCCTCGGCCTCGTTGTCGAGGTCCCAGATCACCTCGAGGTGGTCGCTGACGAACCCGATCGGGAACAGCACGACCGCCGTCTCGCCGTTCTCGTGCAGCGCGCGCAGGTGGTCGTTGACGTCGGGTTCCAGCCACGACACCGACGGCGGGCCGCTGCGGGACTGCCAGACCAGGTCGAAGTCGCGGCCCGGCTCGACGGCGTCGACGACGGCGCGCGCGGCCGCCAGCAGCTCCGCCTCGTAGGCGTGCCCGTCGGGGCCGGCGACGTCGGCCATCGCGTCGGGGATCGAGTGCGCCGTCGCCACCAGGCGCGCGGTGGCCCGGTGCTCCTCGGGCAGCCGCGCGAGCGCCGCGGCGAGGGCGTCGGCGTTGGCCCGCACGAACCCCGGGGTGTCGAAGTAGTGCGGCAGCTTCTCCGCCGTCGGGCCCCCGCCGGTCGCGATCCGGGCCCGGGCGACGTCCTCGTGGTACTGCCGGCACCCGGAGTAGGAGGCGTAGGCCGACGTCGCCAGCACGTAGACGTGCTCGATCCCGTCGTCGGTCATCTGCTGCCAGACGTCCTCGACGTAGGGGTCCCAGTTGCGGTTGCCCCAGTAGACCGGCAGGTCGACGCCGTTCGCGGCGAGGTCCTCGCGGACCGCGGAGACCAGCGCCTCGTTCTGCTCGTTGATCGGGCTGACGCCGCCGAAGTGGTGGTAGTGCTCGGCCACGTCGAGCAGCCGCTCGCCCGGGACGCCGCGGCCGCGGGTGACGTTCTCCAGGAACGGCATGACGTCGTCGTGGCCACGGGGACCGCCGAAGGACAGGACCAGCAGCGCCTCGCGGCGGCCGGCGGGGGCGGGCGCCGCCGCGGGCGGCGTCCCCCCGTTGTTGCGGACGGCCAGCGAGGGGTCCTCGTCGGGACGCTGGCCGGGGTTGATGTCGACGGTGGCGCGGGGCACGGACGTCCTTCGGTGCTACGGGGCGGTTCGGATGCGGTCGGGCGCCGACGGCGTGGCCCTGTGACCGGTCACACGCCGACGGCGTGGAACCCGCCGTCGACGTGCACGATCTCGCCGGTGGTGGCGGGGAACCAGTCCGACAGCAGGGCGACGACGGCCTTGCCGGCGGGCTCGGTGTCGGTGACCGACCAGCCCAGCGGGGCGCGGCCCTCCCACGCCTCCTCGAACTGGGCGCTGCCGGGGATGGACTTCATGGCCATGCTGCGCAGCGGGCCGGCGGCGACGATGTTGGACCGCACGCCGTCGGGGCCGAGCTCGCGGGCCACGTAGCGGCTGACCGACTCCAGGGCCGCCTTGGCCGCGCCCATCCAGCCGTAGACCGGCCAGGCGACGGAGGCGTCGAAGGTGAGCCCGACGACCGAGGACGGGTTCGCCAGCAGCGGCCGGCAGGCCTGGACGAGCGAGGCGTAGGACCACGACGACACCTGGAACGCGGTCGCGGCGTGCTCCCAGGCGACCTCGGGGAAGCCCTCCCCCATCGCCTCCTGCGGCGCGAAGCCGATGGAGTGCACGACGCCGTCGAGGGTGTCGAGGCCGGCCTCGCGCAGCCGGTCGGCGAGCGAGGCCAGGTGCTCGGTGTCCGTGACGTCGAGCTCGACGACCGGCGCCTCCTGCGGCAGCCGCTTGGCGATCCGCTGGCACAGCGACAGCGCGCGCCCGAAGTTGGACAGCACCACCGTGGCGCCCTGCTCCTGCGCGATCCGCGCGGTGGCGAAGGCGATCGACGCCTCGGTCAGCACGCCGGTGACGAGGACCTTCCGGCCCTCGAGAATGCCGCTCATCAGTGCCCCATCCCCAGTCCGCCGTCGACCGGGACGACCGCCCCGGTGACGTATCCGGCCGCGTCGCTCGCCAGGAAGCGGACGACGGCGGCGATCTCGTCGGCCTCGGCGTACCGGCCCAGCGGCACCTGCCCGAGGATCTCCTGCTGTCGCTTCTCCGGCAGCTCCGCGGTCATGTCGGTGCGCACGAACCCGGGCGCGACGACGTTCGCGGTGACGTTGCGGCTGCCGAGCTCGCGGGCGATCGAGCGGGCCAGGCCCACCAGGCCCGCCTTGCTCGACGCGTAGTTGGTCTGGCCGGCCGAGCCCAGCATCCCGACGACGGAGCTGACGAACACCATGCGGCCGAACCGGGCGCGCACCATCTTCGCCGAGGCGCGCTTGGCCACCCGGTAGGCGGCGGTGAGGTTGGCGTCGAGGACGTCGGTGAAGTCGTCCTCCTTCATCCGCATGAGCAGCCCGTCGCGGGTGATGCCGGCGTTGCTCACCAGCACCTCGACCGGCCCCTGCTGCTCCTCGACCTCGGCGAACGCCCGGTCGACGGCCGCGGCGTCGGTGACGTCGCACTGCACGCCGAACAGCCCGTCGGGGGCGCCGCTGCCGCGGTGGGTGACCGCCACCGAGTCGCCCTGCTCGGCGAAGGAGCGGGCGATCGCCAGCCCGATCCCCCGGTTGCCGCCGGTCACCAGCACCGACCTGCCCACGCTCGACCCCCTGGCCACCGGCGACGTTGTCAGGTGCCGAACCTAGTCGCTGGCCGCAGGTCACACCCGGTCGCGGTCGGCCGCCTCCCGCAGCACGGCGGCCACCTCGGGCGTCGCGGCGTGCGCGCCCGCCTGGAAGAACGACTGCTGCAGCACCTCGTCGACGCGCTCGCCGGACATGAAGTCCGCGCCCATGACCTCCTGCTCGGCCGCACCGGGGGTGAACACGACGGTCCGGATCCCGGCCGCGCGCAGCGCCTTGACCTCCCGGTCCAGCTGCCGCTGCGAGAACCGGCGCATGGCGGCGGTGAAGTCCTGGCGCCAGCCCGGCGACCCGCTCATCGGGGCGAGCACGACGACGACGTCCACCCCGGCGCGGCGCAGCACCGCGGCGTTGGTCGCGGAGTGCACGCCGCCGTCGACGTAGGCGTGCCGGCCGATGGTCACGGGGGCGAAGTAGCCGGGCACCGCGCAGGAGGCGGCGACCGCCAGGTGCACCGGCGCCGGCGGCGCCCCGGGACGGCCGAAGACGACGCGGCGCCCGTCCCGCCGGCGCACGGCGGTGATCCACAGGTCGCGCTCGGGCCAGGTCGGCCCCTCGACCTCCCGGAGGGCTCCCAGCTGGGACACGATGTCGTGCCGGCCCGCGGCCAGCAGCGTCATGCCGGCGGTGAGGGGCCGGAACCGCCACGGGCGGGCCAGGGCGCGGGCGACCAGGTGCGGGCCGGGCACGCGCATCGGCCGGCGGAGCACGTCGAGCGGGCGGAACGGCGCGAGCTCGGGGACGGGGGTCGCGGCGATGGTCCGCAGCACGTCGTCGTCGCCGGACAGCGGCGCCTTGACCGTCCACGCGGCGAGGTCCTCCGGCGAGACGCCGGCCCGCAGCAGGGTGCCGGTGATCGACCCGGCGGAGGTGCCGACGACGACGTCCGCGGTGCGCGCGTCGAAGCCGACGTCGTGCTGCAGCACCGCCAGCACGCCCGCGTGGTAGGCCTGCCCCACCACGCCGCCGCCACCCAGCACCAGACCCACCCGGACCATCCCTCCACGGTCCCACGGCCCGGTCCGGACGGCGCCCGGGCCCTCGGGCCGACCTACGCTGGCCGGGTGTTCCTCCTCTTCGGGTTCGGCACGCGGCAGAAGGACCTCGGCCCGGGGGCGGTGCGCACCTGCCCGCGGTGCGGCAACACCACCCGCTGGGCGCGGGTGCGGCAGTTCCGCCAGCTGAGCGTGTTCTTCGTGCCGGTCGCCCGGTGGGGACGCCGGCGGCTCGAGGTCTGCGGCGTCTGCGGCACCGCCGTCGGGGTCTGAGCCCCGACGGCGGCGCCGCCGGCCGCGGCCTCAGCCGATGCGGAGCGGCAGCGCGCGGGGGCCGCGGATCTGGCCGGTGGACCAGCGCACCCCGGCCGGGTCGGCCAGGGAGAACTCGGGCACCCGGTCGAGCCACACGTCGAGCGCCACCCGCATCTCCATCCGCGCCAGGTGCGACCCGACGCAGCGGTGGATGCCCAGGCCGAAGGCGGCGTGCCGGTTGACCTGCCGGTCGATGACCACCTCGCCGGCCCGCTCGAACTGGGCGGGGTCGCGGTTGGCGGCCGGGAAGGACAGCAGCACCCAGTCCTCGGCCCTCATCTCGACGCCGCGCCAGGTCACGTCCTCCTTCACCAGGCGCGCCATGGTGACGGGGGCGTACGCGCGGAGGAACTCCTCGACGGCGGTGGGCCGCAGCCCCGGCTCGGCGACCAGCCGGCGCCGGTCGTCGGGGTGGCCGGCGAGGTGCCACAGCGAGGCGCCGATCGCGCTCCAGGTGGTGTCGATGCCGGCGATGAGCAGCAGCGCCATCGTCCCGGCGACGTGCGCGGGCTCGAGCCGGCGGCCGTACAGCTCGGCCTCGAGCAGGTAGGTGGTGAGGTCCTCGCGCGGGCGCTCGAGGTGGTCCTGGATCTGCGCGAGCAGGTACTCGAACAGGTGGCTGCTGCGGGCGAGGCGCTCCTCGGGCGGCAGGTCGATGCCCTCCAGCGCGTTCTCGACGAACTGCCGGAACCGCGGGCCGTCCTCGGGCGGGAAGCCGAGCACGTCGGCGATGACCCGCACCGGGATGTGCTGGGCGTAGTCGGCGGCGGCGTCGACGACGTCCCGGCCCTCCAGGGCGTCGACCAGCGAGTGGCAAAAGGCCCGGGTGCTCTCCTCCTGCCGGCCGACCGCGGACTTGGTGAACGCCGGCAGCAGCAGCTTGCGCGCGTCGTGGTGGAACGGCGGGTCCGAGGAGATCGGCGGGGTGCCGCCGACCGGGGCGAGCGCCCGCGGCGGCCGGAAGTTGCCCGCGATGATCGCGCGGGAGGAGAAGTGCTCGGTGTCGTAGGCGACGGCGGCGACGTCCTCGTAGCGGGTGGGCAGCCACGCGCCGCCGAACCGCTCGGTGTGCGCGATCGGGCAGCGCTGCCGCAGGTCGTCCCAGATGCCGATCGCGCCCTGCGCCCACTCCTCCGCGGTGTGCGAGAAGTCGGTGGCCCAGTCCTCGACCGGGCCGCTGCGCACCTCGCTGAACGTGCCGAGGGCCGGGTCCGAGCGCAGGGTGCCGGCGTCGGCGAAGGGGCGGTCGTCGACGGTCACCGCGCCGGCTCCTGCGCGAGCACCAGCACGGCGGCCTCGGGGCAGTTGTCGGCGGCCAGCTGCGCGTCGTCCTCGAGCCCGGCCGGCACCTCCCCGCCGGGGACGAGGAGGGTCGAGTAGCCCTCGTCGTCGGCGCCGAACAGGTCGGGCGCGAGGTCGTAGCAGCGGCCGTGCCCCTGGCACAGCGACGGGTCGATCGAGATCCTCACGGGCGGCTCTCCGTTCCTCGGGCGGGTGGTTCCTGCGGTGCGAGTCCGGCGACGAGGCGGGCGAGCAGCGCCGTCCACTCCGCGTCGTCGACCGGGTCCACGTCGGGGCCGACCAGCGCGGTGCCGACGGCCAGGGACAGGCACAGGTGGGCGACCGCGCGCGGGGACAGCGCGGCGTCGATCTCGCCGTCGTCCTGGCCGCGGCGCACCAGGCCGGCCAGCCACGCGGCGCGCTCCTGCACGTAGTCGCGCACCGGGCCGGCGGCGTCGTCGTCGCGGCGGGCGGCGACCAGCGCCTCGACCAGCAGGTCGCCGTCGGGGTCCCGGCGGCGGCGCAGCGTGCGGCCGCTGGCCAGCAGCAGGTCGGCGACCGAGCGGCCGGGGTCGGCGGCGACGAGGTCGGCGAGCAGCCGGCGGCCGTGCACGCGCAGCGCGTCGACGAGCAGGGCGGCCTTGGAGCCGAAGTAGGCGTAGAGGGCGCCGTTGCTCAGCCCGGCGGCGTCGGCGACCTCGGACACGCGCGTGCCCTCGTAGCCCCGCCGGGCGAAGACGTCGGCGGCCGCGCGCAGCAGCCGCTCGCGCGTGCCCGCCGCGGTGGCGCCCGGAGTGCGACCCACGTCACGAATCGAACAGTGGTTCAATTCGCGCCGTCAAGGGGTCGGGAGGCGACGTGACCGGTGGGCTGGCCGAGCTGCTCGACCTGCGGCCGGCGGGTCCGGACGCGTTCGCGGCCGGTCCGCGCCGCGCCTCCCCCGAGCGGGCCTTCGGCGGCGCGGTCGTCGCCCAGGCGCTGGTCGCCGCCGGGCGGACCGTGCCGGAGGACCGGTCGGTCCACTCGCTGCACGCGTACTTCCTGCGCGCCGGGGAGGCCGCCGAGCACACCGGCTACTCCGTGGAGCGGGTGCGCGACGGCGGCAGCTACGCCACCCGCCGGGTGCGGGCGCAGCAGCGCGGCCGGACGACGCTCGAGCTCACCGCGTCCTTCCACCGGCCCGAGCCCGGCTTCGCCCACCAGACCCCGCGGCTGGACGCCCCGTCGCCGGAGGAGCTGCCCGGCCCGCTCGAGGCCGGCGCCGGGGCGGAGGGGCTGCTGCGCGCGTGGCTGGACGGGCTGGCCGACCGGCACCCGCTGGAGTTCCGCCTGGACGGCGAGCTGCCCCGGCAGGCCGCCGCGCGCGGCGAGGCGGCGGCGCCGCGCCAGCGGTTCTGGGTGCGCTCGCGCGAGGACCTGCCCGACGGGCCGCTGGCGCGCGCGGCCGTCCTGGCCTACGTCTCCGACGTGCTGCTGCTGTCCACCTCGCTGGCGCCGCACCGGACGGTGATCGGCGCGCCCGACGTCGCGGCGGCGAGCCTGGACCACGCGGTGTGGTTCCACCGCCTGGCCCGCCCCGGCGAGTGGCTCCACTACGACCAGGAGAGCACCTGGGCCGACGGCGGGCGGACCATGTGCGCCGGCCGGCTGTTCGACCGGTCCGGCCGGCTGGTGCTCACCGTCGCGCAGGAGGGGACGGTGCGCCCGCTCGGTCCCCGCTGACCGGCGCGCGGGTGTGACCTTGACAACACTCCGGGTCCTGCCCGAGTGTCTCCCCGCGTTCCGGAACGGAGCACTCCCGGGACGTCCCGCCGCCGTCCGCGGCGGGGTCCGACCGGCCTGGGGCGCGCCGACGACGTCGCGCCGGAGGAGGCGCCGTGCCCCGCTCCTACGTCCGCCGGCTCGACGAGTACCCGACCGGGCGCCGCCGCCGGCGGATCCTCGCGATGGCGGTGCTGGCCAGCCTGATCTGCTCGTTCGAGGCGCAGATCGCCCCGGTCGTGCCGCTGCTGCTCGACGACCTCGGGATGAGCCTGGCGGCCTACGGCGGCATCTCGGCCACCGCGATGCTCGCCGGCGCCGTCGCGGGCCTGATCGGGGGGCGGCTCACCGACTCCGTCGGCCGCGTCCGGCTGCTGGTGCCGCTCATGCTGCTCACCTCGCTGCTGTGCGTGGCCACCACGCTGGTGCAGACGCCGACCCAGCTGCTGGTCGCCCGCACGGTGCTGTCCTTCGTCGACGGCGTGGCGATCGCCAGCACCGCCCCGCTGGTCCGCGACTTCTCCCCGCGGATGGGCCGGGCGACGGCGTTCGCGTTCTGGACCTGGGGGCCGGTGGGCGCCAACTTCCTCGCCGCGGCGGTCGCCGGCGCGACGCTGGCCGCTTTCGACGACAGCTGGCGGTCGCAGTTCTGGCTCATGGGCGGCGTCTCGCTCGTCGTCTCGCTGGTCATCGCCGCCAACATCGCGGAGCTGTCCCCCACGCTGCGGGCCAGCATCCTGCAGAGCGAGCAGCGCGCCCTCGGCGTCGCCGACGACGCCCGCCCGGCCCGCCCCGGCGACCTGCTGCGCTCGGTCGCGGTGTGGGCACACTGCCTGGGCATCGCCTGCTGGCTGGTCACCTACCTGACCCTGGCGCTGTACGGCCAGACGATGCTGGTGGACACCTTCGCGCTGACCACCGCGCAGGCGTCCCAGGTGATGATGCTGTTCTGGGTGCTCAACCTCGGCACGCTGGTCGCGGCCGGGCGGCTGTCGGACCGGCTGCAGCTGCGCCGCCCGTTCTCCCTCGGCGGCACGCTGGTCGCGCTGGTGTGCGGCGTCGTGCTGATCCGGCTGATGGCCGACCCGGCCGGGGTGTCCTGGACGGCGCTGATGGTGACCGGGGTGCTGCTCGGCGCCGGCCTGGGCGTGGCCTACGGGCCGTGGATGGCGAACTACTCGGAGAACGCCGAGGACGTCGACCCGCGGCTGCAGGGCACCGCGTGGGGCCTGTTCTCCTTCCTCAGCAAGGCCATGGCGGTCGTCGTGCTGCTGGGAGCCCCGCGCGTGGTCGACGCCGCCGACTGGCGCACCTGGATGGTCGTGTCCCTCGGCACGATGGCGTTGTTCGGGGTCGCCGTCCTGTTCTTCCGCGGCCCGTGGCGCCGGCCGGCCGGGGTCGCGCTCCCCGTGCTGCCGCGCCCGGTCGTGGTTCCGGTCGTGGGCCCGGTCGCCGAGCCCGCGCCGCCGGTGGCCCCCGGGCGCTGAGGGGCGGCGTCGTGGCGTCCCGGTGGGAGCGCGTGTGGGCACGCTGGCTGGTGCACCGGCTGGAGGTGGCGAACCGGCGGTCCGCGTGCCCGCACGACGGGCTCTCCCTGCTCTGCTCGACCTGCCTGGCCATCGCCTCGGCCGGGTTCCTGCTGCCGGCCGCCCCGCCCGTGCCGGCCGGCGGGCCGCGGGACTGACCGGTCAGTCCCCGTCGTCGGCGAGGACCCGCTCGGCCACGTGCTCGCCGATGGCCAGCGAGGAGGTGGCCGCCGGCGAGGGCGCGTTGCGGACGGTGACCACCGGGCCGAGCCGGTGGACCCGGAAGTCGTCGACCAGGCTGCCGTCCCGGTCGACGGCCTGGGCGCGGACGCCGGCGGGGGCGCGCACCACGTCGTCGTCGGTCAGCGCGGGCACGAACTCCCGCGCCGCGGCGAGGAACACCCGGCGCGACAGCGACCCGCGGAACTCGGCCACGCCCATCCGCCAGTGCTGCCGGGCCAGCGGGCGCATGCCCGGCCAGGTGAGCGTCCGCAGCAGCTCGGCGGGCCGGACGTCGCGGCGCCGGTAGCCCTCGCGGGCGAGGGCCAGCACGGCGTTGGGCCCGACGTCGACCCCGCCGCCGACCCGGCGGGTGAAGTGCACGCCGAGGAACGGGTACCGGGGGTCGGGCACCGGGTAGATCAGCCCGCGGACCAGGTGCTCGCGCTCGGGCACCAGCCGGAAGTACTCGCCGCGGAACGGCACGATCGCCGGCCCCGCGTCGTCGCCGGCCAGCCGCGAGACCGTGTCGCTCTGCAGCCCGGCGCAGACCACCAGCCGGTCGACGGCGAACGCCTCGCGGCCGGAGGACACCACCACTCCCCCGCCGACCTGCGGCAGCACCGCGGTGACCTCGAAGCCGAGCCGCACGTCGTGACCCTTGTCCCGCAGGTCGCCGGCGATGGCGCGGGCGACGGCGCGGAAGTCGACGATCGCGGTGTGCGGCGAGTGCAGCGCCGCGACGCCCGCCGCCTCCGGCTCCACCTCGCGCAGCCCCTCGGCGGACAGCCGGCGCAGGCCGGGCACCCCGTTCGCGGTGGCCCGCCGCTCGATCTCGTCCAGGGCGGGCAGCTCGTCGTCCCGGCGGGCGACGACGAGCTTGCCGCACTCGGCGTAGGCGAGGCCGTGCTCGGCGCAGAACTCGCGCAGCAGGCCGCGCCCGCGGGTGCACAGCCGCGCCTTGAGCGAGCCGGGCGCGTAGTAGAGCCCGGCGTGCACCACGCCGCTGTTGTGGCCGGTCTGGTGGACGGCGACGTCGTCCTCCTTGTCCACCACCGTCACGTGCAGGTCGGGCCGGAGCTCGGCCAGCCGGCGGGCGACCGCCAGGCCCACGATCCCGGCGCCGACGACGCCGATCCGGTCGACGGTCCCTGCGGTCACCGGCCACCTCCGTCCTCCGGGCAGGACCGCGGGCCCCGCCGTGAGCAGGGATGGTGCCCGCCCGGGCCGGGGAGGGCCAGCCCCCGGCCCGCGGGCGGTCAGGCGGTGCCGCGGCGGGACCGGACGGCGGCGGCCAGCTCGGCCAGCAGCGCCTCCGTCGTCGCCGGGTCGACGCAGGCGTCGGTGACGCTCACGCCGTACTCGAGCCGCTCGGGGTGCTCGCGGTCGAGGTCCTGCCGGCCCTCGGCGAGGTTGCTCTCGATCATCACGCCGCGGATCGCCTGCTCCCCGCCGGCGACCTGCTCGGCCAGGTCGTGCACGACCGCGGGCTGGCGCCGGTGGTCCTTCTGGCTGTTGCCGTGGGAGGCGTCGACGACGACCACCTCCGGCAGCCCGCGCGCGGCGAGCTTCCGCCTCACCTCGGCGACGTGCGCCGCCGAGTAGTTGGGGCCGTCCTTGGTGCCGCGCAGGATGACGTGACCCGTGTCGTTGCCGGTGGTCGACAGTTGCGCCGACACCCCGTGGTGGTCGACGCCGAGGAACTCGTGCGGGGCGCGCGCGGTGACGACGGCCTGGATGGCGGAGTCGACGCTGCCCTCGGGCGAGTTCTTGAAGCCGACCACCGAGGAGAAGCCCGACACCCGCTCGCGGGCGGTCTGGTCGGTGACGTTGCGCGCGCCGACGCCGTTGTAGGTCACCAGCCCGTTGACGTACTGCGGCGTGAGCGCGTTGAGCGGCTCGGCGGCGACGGGCACGCCCAGCCCGGTGATGCGGCACATGAGCATCCGGGTGGCGACCAGGCCGACGCTGATCCGGTTGGACCCGTCGAGGAACGGGTCGTAGGCGAAGCCCTTCCAGTCGACCTCGGTCCGCGGCTTCTCCGTGTAGGTCCGCATGAGGATCTCGAGGTCGTCGCCGTGCCGCGCCCGCATGCGGCCGAGGAAGGCGGCGTACTCCAGCGCCGCGACGGGGTCGTGCACCGAGCAGGGGCCGGCGATGACGACGAGGCGGTCGTCGGCGCCGGTGAGGACGTCGGTGACCGCGGTCCGCGCGGCGCGCGTCGTGGCGGCCGACTCCGGCGACAGCGGGACGACGGTGGCCACCGCCGCGGGGGTGACGACGACGCTCAGGCCGGTGATCCGCGCGTTCACCAGGCCGGACAGGTCGGCGCCGTCCGCCGCCGAGACGCCCACCTGCTGCTGGACGCCGGGCAGCAGGTCGGCGAGCGTGGCGTCGATCTGCGCGTTCACCGTCGTCTGGACGTCGAGCAGCAGGTCGGCGATCCGCGTCGCCGCCTCCAGGATCCGGTCAGCGGGGATGGGGGCCTCCTCGGTCGTTCCCGACCGTCGAGCCAACCACAGCGGCGCAACGGCCCGGCGCCCGGTGGCGGACGGCCCGCCCCCCGTCCCCGACGGGGCGGGTGTGACGCCCGGGACGGGTGGGGCGGGCCGCCGCCTCGCGAGGGCCGGCGCGCGCACCATGGGCGCGTGCCCGCCCGCCCGGACGCCGTCGCCGTGCTGCCGGCCGCGCCCGGCGTGTACCGCTTCCGGGACGGCGCCGGGCGCGTGCTGTACGTCGGCCGCGCCACGCACCTGCGCTCCCGCGTGAGCTCGTACTGGGGCGACCTGCGCGACCGCCGCCACCTGCGCCGGATGGTGGGCCGGGTCGCCCGGATCGAGGCGCTGGTCTGCGACTCGGTGCACGAGGCCGCGTGGGCCGAGCGCAACCTGCTCGAGCGGTCCCTGCCACCGTGGAACCGGATCCCCGGGGGGCTGGAGGTCCCCGTCCGGATCCGGCTGGACCCGTCGGCGGACGCGCCCCGCCTCGACGTCGTCCACGACGCCCGCCCGGCGCCAGGGGTGCGGCACTTCGGCCCCTACCTCGGCCGGCGCCGGGTGCGGTCGGCCGTCTCCGGGCTGAGCCGCGTGTACCCGCTCGCCCACGCCGGCCCCGGCCGGAGCGCCGGCGAGCGGGAGCTGGCGCGGCTGCGGGGTGCGCGGGACGCCTCCCTGCCGGAGCTCGCCGCCGCGCTGACGGCCGTGCTCGACCGCGAGCCGGCCGCGGTCGCGGCCGCGCTGGCGGCGCTGGGCGCCCGGCGGGACGCCGCGGCCGCGGCGCAGGCCTACGAGGCCGCGGCCCGGTTGCAGGAGGAGATCGAGGCCGTCGAGTGGGTGGTGGCGCCGCAGCGGGTCACCGCGCCCGAGGGGCAGGCCGACGGCGACGTCACCGGCTGGACGGGCGAGGTGCTCGTGCGGCTGCGCATCCGCGGCGGCCGGGTGCGCGACTGGGACCAGGAGCCCTGCACCCGCGCCGCCCCGGGGACCCGAGCGCCGGCCGGGTGGACGCCGTTCCTCCGCCGCAACGCCGAGCTGGCCGCCCGGCTCGTCGCGCTGCCGGTCACCTGAGCCCGCCCTGGTCGGAATTCGAAGCACCTAGGCTCCCGCCATGAACGCCTCGTCCCCGTCGCTCGACCCCGTCCAGCTCGGCGCCTACTTCGACCTGATCGAGGTGACCAGCCTCCTGCGGCACGCGGTGGAGCAGCAGCTGCGGGACGCCGGCGGCCTCAGCTACGTGCAGTTCCAGCTGCTGGCCCGCCTCGGGGACTCGCCGGCCGGGAGCGCCCGCATGACCGACCTGGCCGACGGCGTCGTCTACAGCCGCAGCGGCCTCACCTACCAGGCCGGCCTGCTGGAGAAGGCGGGCCTGGTGGCGCGCGCCCCCTCCCCGGACGACGAGCGGGGCGTCACGGTCACCATCACCGACGCCGGGCGCGCACTCCTGGCCGAGGTGCTGCCGGGTCACGTCGAGGTCGTCCGCGACCTGCTGTTCGCGCCGCTGTCCCGGGCCCAGGTCGCGGACCTCGCCGGCCTGCTGGCACCGGTGCGCGACCACATGCGCGCGGCACCGCCCCGCTCGGCCGCACCCCGCCGCCGCGCGGCCGGGACCTGAGGACGGGCCCCGGTCCGCCACGGTCGGGGTTGCTGCGAATTCGAAGCAGGTCTACGGTCGGCTCAGTGCTTCGAATTCGAAGCCAACCGCGAGACGAGAGCGAGTCCGGCCATGAAGGCAGTCCGGTTCCACGAGTTCGGCGCCCCCGACGTCCTCCGCTACGAGGACGTGGACCTGCCCGTCCCCGGCGCCGGGGAGGTGCGCCTCCGCGTCGCCGCGACGTCGTTCAACGGCGTCGACGGCACCATCCGCGCCGGCAGCATGCAGGGCCCCATCCCGGTCGTCCTGCCGCACACCCCCGGCATCGACGTCTCCGGCACGGTGGACGCGCTCGGCGAGGGCGTCGACGGCGTGCAGGTCGGCGACCGGGTCGTCGGGTTCCTGCCGATGGGGGCCGACGGCGCGGCCGCGGAGTACGTCGTCGCGCCCGCCGGGGTCCTGGCGCCGGCGCCCCGGAGCATCCCGCTGCCCGACGCCGCGGCCCTGCCCATCGTCGGCCTCACCGCGCGGCAGGCGCTGTTCGACCACGGCGGCCTGACGGCCGGGCAGCGCGTGCTGGTCAACGGCGCCGGCGGCGCGGTCGGCGGCTACGCCGTCCAGCTGGCCAGGCGCGCCGGCGCGCACGTCATCGCGACGGCCGGACCTCGCAGCAGGGACCGCGTCACGGCGGACGGCGCCGACGAGGTCGTCGACCACACCACCACCGACGTGACCACGGCCGTCCCCGAGCCGGTCGACCTCGTGCTCAACCTCGCGCCGGTCGACCCGGCGCAGCTGGCCGCGCTGGCCGGTCTGGTGCGTCCCGGCGGCGCCCTCGTGAACACGACGGTGTGGATGCCCGCCCCGTCCGACGAGGAGCGCGGCGTGCGCGGGATCGACCTCTTCGTCCGCAACGACGCCGACCAGTTGGCCGAACTGGTGGCGCTGGTCGACGGCGGGGAGCTGCGGGTCGACGTCGCCCAGCGGGTGCCCCTGGCGGACCTGGCCGACGTGCACGCCCGGGCCGCCACCGGCGGGCTGCCCGGCAAGGTGGTCGTCGTCCCGGCCGCCGCGTGACGCCCCCCTCCTGAGGGTCCGGAGCAACGGAACGAGCCGGTGCGTCACGGGGGTTGCGCTCGCCCGGGCGGCCCCACGACGCTGTGGCGGCCGGAGAACCACACCGTGCAGTCGGCCCGCTGGTGCACGCGCAGGCCGAGGACAGGACCCGCCGACCCGGGTCCACCGAACCGCCCGACCGCAGCCTGCCGCCGGCCGTCGACCCCGGCTCCCCCACCCCGAGAGCACGTCCGGAGCGGCCGTCCCACCTGCGGACCCACCACCCCCGCGAGACCGACGGAGGCACGACATGGGCACGATCACGACCGACGACGGCACCGAGATCTTCTACAAGGACTGGGGCACCGGTCAGCCGATCGTCTTCAGCCACGGCTGGCCGCTGTCGGCCGACGACTGGGACGCGCAGATGATGTTCTTCCTGGCGCAGGGCTACCGGGTCATCGCGCACGACCGGCGGGGGCACGGCCGCTCGACCCAGACCGGCGACGGGCACGACATGGACCACTACGCCGACGACCTGGCCGCGCTGACGGCGCACCTCGACCTGCACGACGCCGTGCACGTCGGCCACTCGACCGGTGGCGGCGAGGTCGCGCACCTCCTCGGCCGGCACGGTGAGGAGCGCGTCGCGAAGGCGGTGCTGATCAGCGCGGTGCCGCCGCTCATGGTGCAGACCGACGCCAACCCCGGCGGCCTGCCGAAGAGCGTGTTCGACGACATCCAGACCCAGGTCGCGACCAACCGGTCCCGGTTCTACCGCGACCTGCCGTCGGGGCCGTTCTACGGGTTCAACCGGCCGGGCGTCGAACCCTCGGAGGCGATCATCGCGAACTGGTGGCGGCAGGGGATGATGGGCGGCGCGAAGGCCCACTACGACGGCGTCGTCGCCTTCTCCCAGACCGACTTCACCGACGACCTGGAGAAGATCACGGTGCCGGTCCTGGTGATGCACGGCGACGACGACCAGGTCGTCCCGTACGCGAACTCGGGGCCGCTGTCCGCCGGGCTCCTCCAGAACGGGACGCTGAAGACCTACGGCGGCTTCCCCCACGGCATGCCGACGACGCAGGCCGAGACGATCAACGCCGACCTGCTCGAGTTCATCCGCTCCTGACCGCCGCCCCGTCCGGGGCCGGTGGGAAGACCGGCCCCGGTCGCGGTGTTCAGCCACACGCTCGACACAGAGGGAGGCACACGTGACCACCGAGACCGCGATCCTCGCCGGCGGCTGCTTCTGGGGCGCGCAGGACCTGCTGCGCAAGCGCCCGGGAGTGCTCTCGAGCCGCGTCGGCTACTCCGGCGGCGACACCCCGAACGCCACGTACAGGAACCACGGTGACCACGCCGAGGCGGTCGAGATCGTCTTCGACCCCGACGTGATCACGTACCGGGAGCTCCTGGAGTTCTTCTTCCAGATCCACGACCCGACGACCGTGGACCGGCAGGGCAACGACGTCGGCCGGAGCTACCGCTCGGCTGTCTTCTACACGAGCGAGGAGCAGCGGCGCGTCGCTCTCGACACGATCGCCGACGTCGACGCCTCGGGCCTGTGGCCCGGGAAGGTCGTGACGGAGGTGTCGCCGGCCGGCCCCTTCTGGGAGGCCGAGGAGGAGCACCAGGACTACCTGCAGAAGCACCCGTACGGCTACACCTGCCACTACGTGCGGCCCGACTGGGTGCTCCCCCGCCGGGAGGCGCAGACCGCCCGCTGACGTGAGGTCCCGGCCGGCTCGCCCCACCCGGCGGGCCGGCCGGGCGGGGGCCCGCTCAGGCCCCCTGGTGAGCGGCGACGACGGCCAGGTTCTCCCGTGCGGTGACCGTGACCGGGTGACCGTCGCCCACTGCCTGCGGCAGGCCCGCGAGCACCTGCTCGAGCACCGCCCGCGCCGCACCCCACTCCCCCGTCCCCGCCAGGACGGCCGCGAGGTCGCCCTGGGCGGTCAGGGTGTCGGGGTGGGCCGGTCCCAGGGCCCGCCCGAGCCCGTCCACCACCCGCTCGAGCAACCCGCGAGCCGGGTACCACTCCCCCGACTGCGCCAGGACCAGCGCCAGGTTGGCCTCCGCCGTCCTGGTGTCCGGGTGCTCGCTGCCCAGCACCCGCTCCCGGACGGACACCACCTGTTCGAGGAGCCGGCGGGCCTCGGGCAGTTCCCCCAGCACGGTGAGGGTCCCGGCGAGACTGCCCTGCGCGGTCAGCGTCGCCGGGTGCTCCGGACCCGACACCCGCAGCCGGGCCGCCACCAACCGCTCCAGGACGCGCCGGGCCTCGGCGGGCTCACCCGCCGCCATCAGGACGAAGGCCAGATTCCCGGAGGTCGTCAGGGTGCTCGGGTGCTCCGGTCCCAGTGTCCGCTCCAGCACCTGCTCCATGCGGGCCAGCACCCGTCGCGCCTCTCCGAGTCCCCTCAGATCGGCCAGCGCCAGCGCCGTCACCGCCCCCGTCGTGAGGACCGGGGGCTCGTCGGACCCCGATGCGCGCAACCGGGCCGGCAGCACCCGTTCCAGGGGCAACCTCGCCTCGGCCAGGTCGGCCAGGTCGGCGAGGCCGGCCAGGTCGGCCCCGCCACCACCTGGCTCGGTCGGCCCGACCGGTCCCGGCTCGGGCAGCACCTGCGCCAGTCCGCCGATCACCTGCTGCAGCACCTCCCGCGCCTCGATCCACCGGCCCAGGTACCACAGGGTGAGGGACAGGTTGGCCCGGGCGGTGAGGGTGGCCGGGTGGGTGGGGCCCAGCACCTGCGACCGGGTCCTGGCGACCTGGTCCAGCACCCCGCGCGCCCCGTCGAGGTCCCCCAGGGCGAAGAGGGTCCGCGCCAGGTCGACCTGCGCCGCCAGGGTGTCGGGGTGCTCCGACCCCAGCGCCCCCGCCAGGCCCGGGACCACCCGGTCCAGCACCCGTCGGGCGCTGCGGAAGTCCCCGCGGACGTGGAGGAACCGAGCGGCTCCTCGCAGGTCGTCGTCGGTGTCGGGCAGCGTCGCCAGCAGGTGGGGCAGCAGCGCCGAGAAGGCCGGCCAGCCCGCCGGGTCCTCCGGGTCGGGTGGCAGAACGCGGTGGAGGAGGGAGCGCGCGGCGTGTTCCCACGCCGTCCGCTGCTCGTCCGGCATCTGGTCCCTGACCACGGCCTGGACCAGGCGGTGCACCGACACGGTCCGCCCGTCCCGCGGCACCTCGGCGTCCGCCCCCCGCACGCTCCGGGAGCCGGCGCCGGTCCGCACCAGGGAGTAGCGGTACAGCGCGGCCAGGGCCCTGTCCAGGGCCAGCTCGTCCCCGGCCAGCGCGCCGAGGACGTCGGCGGGCTCCGGTGCCAGTTCCGCTCCGTCGGTGCCGCCGGACAGCAGCAGGGTCAGAGGGACGTCGTCGGGGCCGCAGCAGGCCAGCAGCCGCAACAGCCCCACCGCCGTCGGACCGAGCGCCTCGAACGCGACGCTCCACGTCCGGGCGATCGGGTACTCGTAGTCGGTCGGGTCTCCCTGCCCGAGCAGGTCCGGCCGGTGCCGACGGAAGGACCTCAGGTAGGAGGCGAGCGTGGCGCCCGGTGAGGCCGAGATGTAGGCGCCGGCCTGCTCCAGGCCCAGCGGCAGGTGGCCCAGCTCCTCGGCCAGCTCGCCGGCGCTGACCTCGTCGGGGTCCCCGGTCCGGCCGATGAGGAACGCCACGGCCGCCGGCGGGTCCAGGTCCGGCACCCGCAGGCCCCGGTGCGGATACCAGCCGGGGTTGCGGCTGGTGACCACCACGTGCCCGGACCCGGCCGGTGGGAGGAACTCCCGGACGGCGTCCGGGCTCTCGGCGTTGTCGAGGACGAGCAGCCACGGGTCCGTGCGCGCCGCCAGCACCGCGTGGGTGGCCGCTACTGCGTCCCGGCCCTCGACGTCCACCTCGAGCTGAGCGGCCAGCAGCGTCCCCCACTGCGTGGCGACCGTGGCCGGTTCGGCCGTCGCCACCCACCACACCAGTCCGTAGTCCTCCGCGAGCCAGTGCCGGTGGGCGTACTCGAGCGCGAGGCTGGACTTGCCCACCCCACCCAGGCCGTGCAGCGCCAGCACGGCCGGGCCGGCGTCCTCGCCCGCGCTCAGGTGCAGGAGCTCACGCCGCACCCGCTCCAGGAGCTGCTCGCGCCCCGTCAGCCGGTGGCGGGGCGGCAGGAAGACCGCGTGCCGGGCCACCGTCTCCTTGCTGATCTGGAAGACGTTGGTCTGCCGGTTGAAGCTGCCGGCCTGCAGGCCCTGCGCCCGCTCGGCCGCCACCCGGGGCGCGCCGGCGGGGACCTCCGGCGTCCGGTCCTCGGTCACCCGGCGCCGAAGGTGTTGATCTGCTGGTTGCGGTCACCGACCTGCACGCCCTGCGCGTGGGCGGCGTCCACCCGGTACTTGCCGGCGGCGGTCCCCGCGGAGTCGGCGAGAGCCAGCACCCTCTCCGCCAGCTCCAGGACCTCGGCGTCGCGGTCGGCGCCGGTCTCGGTCACGTACCTGCGCAGCAGCGGCTCGTAGGCCTCCGGGTCCTTCTCGTGCTCGGCCAGCGCTTCCTCGGCCGCCGGCCTCCCGGCGAACCGCCGGCGGAGGACCTCGCGCAGCTTCGCGTACGCGTCCCGCACCGCGGAGCCGGCGACGTCCTGCACGCCCGCCCCGACCCCAGCTGCCAACGCCGCCAACAGCAGACTCACGGGTTCCATCTCGACCCCTGTCGTCGGAGTGTGACCAGTCTCCCACCGAGGGTGCAGGACCGGGCAGGTCGCTCCGCGGTCACGAGCTGTGGTCAGCGGCGTCCGCTGCCCTGCGTGGTCGCGACGCCACGGAGGGTCCCTGCCCTGGCACGCCCGCCCGCGCCGCTGCCGCGACCCACCCCGGACACCCACCGGGCTCGTCGGCCCCCACTCCCGTCCAGCACACGAGGAGGCAGCCGGGCCTCGCCGATCGCCACCTCCGGTCCGGCCATAGCCTCACCGCATGCGTGCCGTGCAGATCACCCGCTTCGGCGGCCCCGAGGTCCTCGACGTCGTCGACCTCCCCGACCCCGTCCCCGGCGACGGCCAGCAGCTCTACGAGGTGAGTGCCGCCGGCGTGAACTACGCCGACACCCACCAGACCGAGGACAGCTACCTCGCCCCGCAGACGCTGCCGCTCGTCCCCGGGGCGGAGTTCGTCGGCCGGCCGGTGGGCGGCGGCGAGCGCGTCGTCGGACTGCTCGACGGCGGCGGCTACGCGGAGAAGGTGGTCGCCAACCCGCGGCTGACCTGGCCGGTGCCCGACGCCGTCACCGACGAGCAGGCCCTCGCCCTCGTGCTGCAGGGCACCACCGCCTGGCACCTGCTGCGCACCAGCGCCCACCTGGCCGCGGGCGAGTCGGTCGTCGTCATCGCCGGCGCCGGCGGGGTGGGCTCGCTGGCCGTCCAGCTGGCCAAGCGCTGGGGCGCCGGGCGGGTCGTCGCCACCGCCTCCACCCCGGAGAAGCGGGCGCTGGCCGAGGAGCTCGGCGCCGACGCCACCGTCGACCCGGCGCTGGCCGACGACGACCCGAAGACGTTCACCGCCGCGCTGCGCGAGGCCAACGGCGGCAAGCGGGTCGACGTCGTGCTGGAGATGACCGGCGGCAACGTCTTCGACGGCTCGTTCTCCGCGCTGGCGCCCTTCGGCCGGCTCGTCGCCTACGGCATGGCCGGCCGGCGCCCGCCGAAGCCGGTGCAGGCGCCGGCGCTCATGGGCACGAGCCGCGCCGTCGTCGGCTTCTGGCTGGCGCACTGCTTCAGCCGCCCGGCCATGCTCGACGACGCCATGACCGACCTCCTCCAGCTCACCGCCGACGGCGCGCTCAGGCCGGTCGGCGGCGGCCGCTACCCGCTGACCGCCGTCCGCGAGGCGCACCAGGACATCCTGTCCCGCCGCACCACCGGCAAGCTCGTCCTCGACCCGACGAGGTAGCCCCCGCCGCTCCTGCTTCACACGCACGGTCACCGCCCGGAGGAGTCCGCCCCTCCGGGCGGTGGCACGTCTCCCCCCGCGGGGTTACAGGCCCTCGTCCGTCCGCAACTCCGCTCCTAGCGTCGTCAACGACCACTGCTGGGGGTGTGCAACGGCGCCCGGTCCCGGCGACCACCACCTCCTGCTGGGGGAACCGTGCCCCGACCGACACCCCGATCCCGCGCGGCCGCGTTCGCCCTGGGCGCGGCCCTGATCACGGGGCTGACCGGCTGCGAGTGGCCCGACGTGAGCATGAGCCCGGGCCTCGCCGCCGAGTCCCCCGAGGCCACGCCGTCCACTGAGGCCTCCCTTGCGCCGGCGGACGAGCCCGCCGACCGGACCGCCGCTGCCGCGTCTTCCACGGCCACGCGCCCGGCCGGCGACCTCGATGCCGGCTCGCTCACCCGCGCGCTGCCGGCCGGCGACCGCACCGTCGTCGTCGACTACTGGACCGCCGACGAGGCGGCCACGTGGACCGCTGCGGACGACAAGACGATCCAGCTCTCGGCGCACGTCGAGGGCGGAGACGGCGACACCGAGGTGCTGGTCACCCGTTTCGCGGCCACCACCGACGACGGCACCACCCGCGCCCTCGCCGCCGAGGACCGCGGCGAGTTCGCCCTCATGCCGCCCTTCAGCTACACCACCGCGCTCAGTCTCCCGGGGTCGGCGGTCCCGGCGGACTCGCTGACCGTCTCGGTCCAGTTCGACCTCCTGGTCGAGACGGAGCCGGGCTCCGGGCGCTACTTCCGCCAGACCGTGCTCGACGCCCTCAAGCTGCCGCTCCTGCAGGAGGACCCCTCGTGACCCAGCTCGTCGTCCACGGCAACCGGCGGTCGACCGACCGCGTGAACCTGCTGGCCCGCGGTGGTCAGCAGGTGCCCGACATCAGTTCGCTGGTGCCCGCGGAGTTCGGTGGCCCGCAGGCCGAGGAGCAGCTCCGGCACGCCACCATCAGCTGCGTCATCCCGGCCTACAACGAGGAGTCGACGATCGCCGACGTCCTCACCTCGCTGCTGGCGCAGACCCGGCCGCCGGACGTCGTCCACGTCGTCATCAACAACACCGACGACGACACCCCGGAGATCGTCGAGCAGTTCGTCGGCGAGCACACCCGGGTGGTCAAGGGCGAGACCTACCGGACGACGGTGTTCTCGCACGACATCGGCGAGAACCCCGACAAGAAGGTCGGCGCGCTCAACTACGGCTACTACGTCAGCCGCGGCTACGACTACATCCTCGGGGTCGACGGCGACACCACGCTCGACCGCCGCTGCGTCGAGTGGCTGGAGAAGGAGATGGTCACCGACCCGCGCATCGGTGGGCTCTCGGCGATCTACACCTTCGACAAGTCCGAGGTGCACGGCGCGATGGCGAGGTTCCTCGTCGCCGGCCAGCGGGCCCAGTTCGCCGGCTTCAACATGGACAACCTCGTCCGCGGCCGGAACATGGCCGTGCTCGGCGGTCAGTGCAGCCTGTTCAGCGTCCGGGCGCTCGAGGCGGTCATGTACCGCCACCACCAGTCCGCACCGTGGGTGCGCGACTCGGAGGTCGAGGACTCCAAGCTCTCGCTGCAGATCAAGGACGCCGGCTTCAGCACCAAGATCAGCGCGCGGGCCCGCGCGTTCGTCGGCCCCATGACCACGCTGCGCGCGCTCCACGGCCAGCAGGTGAAGTGGAACTTCGGCGGCATCGACCTGCTGTGGCCGGGCCAGCGCGGGGACAGCAAGGGCCAGCCGCTGCACCCGAACCTGCGGCTGCGCTGGTACGAGAACATCTCGATGGTCTTCAACATCGCCGCACGCATGGGGTTCCTGCTCCTGCTCGCGGCGGCGTTGTCGATCGACGCGTTCGTGTTCAACCCGGTGTGGCTCATCCCGCCGGCCGTGGCCACGCTGCTCAACCTCCGCATCGCGCTGTCCATGCACGACAAGAGCGCGGTCGACATCTTCTACGCCGTGCTGGTGGCGCCGGCGGAGCTGTACATGTGGGTCCGCATGGGTCACTTCGTCACCGCGTGGGTGCAGTTCTTCGCCCGGGTGGAGAAGGACAACTGGGCCGCCCAGGCGGCTGCGGAACGGGGTCGCGGGTCGGCCTACGTCATGCCGGCCATCTGCGCCGCCGCGACCTTCGCCGTCCTGATCTTCGCGTGGAGCCAGCAGAGCATCGGCGTGCAGTCGGCGATCCTGTCGATCGGCTGGCCGGTCCTCTACCTGCTCACCGTGCTGCAGACGATCTTCATGCTGAAGAAGCTGGTGCGCCGCCAGCGGGGCTTCACCGTCTGAGGCCGCACCACGGACGACGGGCCCGGGACCTCTGTGGTCCCGGGCCCGGTCCGTCAGAACAGGCGCTGCAGGCGCCAGGCCGCCAGGCCCAGCCCGCAGGCCAGCAGCAGCGTGGCGACGCGGACGAACCAGTAGGAGACGTCCCGCGGCTCGGTGGTGTAGCCGATCTGGCTGCCGAGGTCGTCGTAGACCGCCTCGAGCTCGGCGCGGCTGCGCGCCTCGTTGTACTGCCCGCCGGTCTCGTCGGCGATCTGCCGCAGCGCGTCGCGGTCGATCGGCACCGGCGTCACCTCGCCGCCGATCTCGATCGAGCCGTAGTCGGTGCCGAACGCGATCGTCGACACCGGCACCTCGGCCGCCTGCGCCGCCGCGATCGCCTGCGTGTTCTCCCGCCCGACAGTGTTGTACCCGTCGGACAGCAGCAGGATCCGCGCCGGCGGCAGCTGCTCGGGGTCCTCGACGTCGAGGGTCGACTGGAACGTGGTGATCGTGGTCAGCGAGGTGAAGATCGCCTCGCCGATCGCCGTCGCCTCCGACAGCTCCAGGTTCTGGATCGCGCCGCGCACCTGCTCGCGGTCCGTCGTCGGCGCCACCAGCGTCGAGGCGGTGCCGGAGAACGACACCAGCCCCAGGTTGATCCGCTCCGGGAGGATGTCGACGAAGTCGCTGGCGGCGGCCTTCATCGCCTCGAACCGGCTGGGCTCGATGTCCTCGGCCTGCATGGACAGCGAGACGTCCAGCGCGAGGACGACGGTGGCGGTCTCCCGCGGCACCCGGACCTCGGTGCTCGGCTGCGCCAGCGACAGCACCAGCCCCAGCAGCGCGCTCAGCGTCAGGCCGAACGCCACGTGCCGCACCCAGCCGGCCCGCTTGGGCAGCAGGCTCTGCGCCAGCCCGGTCTGGGAGAACCGCGCCGCGTACACCCGGCGACGCAGCTGGCGGACGACGTAGAGCACCGCCAGCGCGACGACGGGGACGAGCGCGATCAGCCACAGCGGTGACTGGAAACTCACGGGCGGGCCTCTCTCGTGGTGCGGTGGGGGCTCACCGGGACGCCCCGCCGCTGCCGGCGCGCCGCCGGTCGGCGACGAACCGGACGACGTCCATCACCCAGTCGCGGTCGGTGCGCAGCTGCAGGTGCCCGGCCCCGGTGCGGCGCAGCGAGGCGGCGATCGCCCGCCGCTGCTCGGCCGCGGCCTCGGCGAAGCGGGCGCGGAAGCGCGGGTCGCCGGTGGGCACCTCGAGCGTCTGCCCGGTCTCCGGGTCGACGACGGTCAGCGGGCCGACGTCGGGCAGCTCCAGCTCGCGCGGGTCGACCACCTCGATGGCCAGCAGCTCGTGCCGGGCGCCGAGACCGCGCAGCGGGCGCTCCCAGTCCAGGTCGCCCAGGAAGTCGGAGACGACGACCACCAGCCCGCGGCGGCGCGGCGGGCGGCGCAGCGTCTCCAGCGCGGCGGCCAGGTCGCCGCGGCGGCCGGTCGCGGCCCGCGGGGTGGCGACGACGGCGCGCAGCAGCCGGTCGGCGGCCAGCCGCCCGGCCTGCGCCGGGTACCGGTCGACCCGCTCGCCGGTGGTGACGACGGCGCCGAGCCGGTTGCCGCCGCGCACGGTGAGGTGGCTGACCGCGGCGAGCCCGGCGATCGCCAGGTCCCGCTTGTCGCAGTTGCCGGTGCCGAAGTCGAGGCTGGCCGAGAGGTCGACCACCGCCCACGTCTCCAGCTCGCGGTCGGCGATCGTCTCGCGGACGTGCGGCACCTGCGTGCGGGCGGTCACCGGCCAGTCCATGCGCCGGACGTCGTCGCCGGGGTGGTAGGTCCGGGAGTCGCCGGCCTCGCTGCCCGAGCCGGGCACCAGGCCGAGGTGGTCGCCCTGCAGCAGCCCGTCCAGGCGCCGGCGGACGGTGAGCTCCAGCCGCTGCAGCAGCACGTCGGCCGGGCCCTCGCCGAAGTGCGGCAGGTCGCCGTCGGGGTCGGCCGTCGCGACGGCGGGGACGCCCGCGCCGGGCTCGTCAGCGGGCGCGGCCGGGTCCTCCCCGGCCCGCGCCCGGCCGCGCCGCAGTCTCACGCCTGCGGGGTCCCCGGGACGTGCCCGTTGCCGCCGGGACCCTGGGGCGGCTGGCCGTTGCCCGCCGGGCCGTGCGGGGACGCCCCGTGCGCGGACGCGCCGTGCGGGGGCTGGCCGTTGGGGACCGGGCCGCCCGGCTGCGGCTGCGGGGCGGGCGGGAAGCCGGGCGCGTAGGGGCCCTGCGGACCGCCCGGCGGCGGGCCGTACTGCGGCGCCCCGGGCGGCGGCACCTGCGGGCCGCCCGGCGCGGCCGGGCCGAAGCCGCCGGCCCGCTGCCGCGGGGTGACCTGGGGCAGCGGGACCGTCTGCAGGATCCGCTTGACCACGTGGTCGGCGGGCACGCCGTCGGCCAGCGCGTCGTAGGACAGCACCAGCCGGTGGCGCAGCACGTCGGTGGTGACGTCGAGGACGTCCTGCGGCAGCACGTAGTCGCGGCCGCGGACCAGCGCCAGCGCCCGGCTGGCGGCGATCAGGCCGAGCGAGGCGCGCGGGCTCGCGCCGTAGGAGACCCACGAGGCGACGTCGTCCATGCCGTGCTCGCGCGGCTGCCGGGTGGCGACGACGAGCCGGACGACGTAGTCGACCAGCGCGTGGTGCACGAACACCTGCGAGGCGGTGCGCTGCATGCGGCGCAGGTCCTCGGGGCCGAGGACGGTCTCGGGCACCGGCGGGTTGGCGCCCATCCGGTAGATGATCTCGCGCTCCTCCTCCGGCGTCGGGTAGTCGACGAGCACCTTCATGAGGAAGCGGTCGCGCTGGGCCTCGGGCAGCGGGTAGACGCCCTCGGACTCGATCGGGTTCTGCGTGGCCAGCACGAGGAACGGGTCGGGCAGCGGGTGGGTGACGCCGCCGATGGAGACCTGCCGCTCGGCCATGACCTCCAGCAGCGCCGACTGCACCTTCGCCGGCGCGCGGTTGATCTCGTCGGTGAGCACGAAGTTGGCGAACACCGGGCCGAGCTCGGTGTCGAAGGCGTCCTGCCCGGCCTTGTAGATGCGGGTGCCGAGGATGTCGGCGGGCACCAGGTCCGGGGTGAACTGCAGGCGGGCGAACTTCCCGCCGACGACGGTGGCCAGCGTCTCCACGGCGAGGGTCTTCGCCACGCCGGGCACGCCCTCGAGCAGCACGTGGCCGCGGGCGAGCAGGGCGACCAGCATCCGCTCGACCAGCCGGTCCTGGCCGACGATGACCCGCTTGATCTCGAACAGCGCGCGCTCGAGCAGCGCGGCGTCCACCGAGGGCGGGACCGGTGCGCCGGCGGGCTTCTCGAGCGGGGTGCTGGCGGCGGTGGTCACAGGGCTCCCTGTCGTGCCGGTCCGCGGCCTCCGGGCGCGTCACGGGGCGACACGGGGGCCGGTGACGGGGCCTCTCGCCCGTCCCACGGGCCAGTGTCCTACACGGAGCCGGGAGTCCGGCCGTCGTCCGCGCTGGCACGCCGGGTGCCGGCCGGGCGGCCGCCGCGCGACGCGCCGGGCGACGCGCCGGACGACGACAGAGGCCGCGGCGCGCCGGGTCTTCCCCCCTGCACCGCCGCGGCCCCTGCTGCTAGCGTGACTCCTGCGTCGGGCAGCTCCCCCCGTGGCTGCCCGACGCCCCAGACTCTCGCCTCACCCGCTCCCTGTGGCCTCCCTGCAGGGTCCCGCCGCGAGCCTGCGAGCGGCGGGGGCAGGGAGGCCCTTCCTCAGGCGGTCGGCCGCACGGCTCCGAAGTAGTCGCTGCCGAACCACATCGACGACACCCGGACGACGTCCCCGCTCTGCGGCGCCTGCACCACCTTGCCGTCGCCGAGGTAGAGCGCCACGTGGTAGATGTCCGTGTACGCGCTGCTGTCGGCCCAGAAGACCAGGTCACCGGCGCGCAGGTCCGCCCGGGCGACGGTCTTGCCGCGGTTGAGCCACCACTGGTCGCGGCTGGTGCCGCCGATCCGGATGCCGGCCCTGGCGTAGGCGTACTCGGTCAGCCCCGAGCAGTCGAAGCCGTAGATCCGGGTGTCCGGCGGGATGCCGTAGCTCGGGCCGTTGGCGCCGCCACCGCCCCAGCTGTAGGGCAGACCGCGCTGCGACAGCGCCGCGTCGATGGCCGTCTGCACGGCCGAGCCGGAGGGCGCGCCGGCCGTGGTGGTCACCGGCGGCGTCGGGTTGCTGCTCGACGACCCGCCCGCCGACGACCCGCCCGAGGACGAGGAGGACCCGCCCGTCGAGGGACGGCTCGAGCTCGAGCCCGACGACGAGGACGACGACGAGGACGACGAGGACGCGGAGGACGCGGAGGACGCGGAGCCGCCGGAGGAGCTGCGCGGGGGCGCGGCCTGGCTCGCCGGGGCGGCTGCCGCCTGGCGGGCGGCCGCGGCGGCCTGCGCAGCGGCGGCAGCGGCGGCGGCCTCGGCCCGGTCCTGCTCGGCCTGCATGCCCGCGACCTGCTGCCCGGCGGCCTCGGCCTGCGCGGCGACGGCGTCGCGCTGCCCGGCCAGCGCGGCGGTCTGCTCGCGGGAGGCGGTCTCCTGGGCCTGCGCGCCGGCCAGCGCCTGCGCGGCCTGCTCCTGCAGCGTCTCGGCCTGCACGGACGTGGTCTGCGCCTGCTCCTGGGCCTGAGCGGCCTGGGCCTGCAGCACGGTCAGCTCGCCGACGACGTCGACGCGGTGGGTGCCGGCCGCCTCGAGCAGCGCGGCGCGCTCGATCAGCTGGGCGGGACCGGCGGCCGACAGCAGCGCGGTGGCGCCGGGCGCGGTGCTGCCCTGCATGTAGACCGTGCGGGCGTGGTGGGCGACCTGGACGCGGCCCTCGGCGAGGTCGGCGTCGGCCTGCGCGGCGGCGGCCGTGGCGGCGTCGGCGGCCGCGCGGGCGGCCTCGTAGGCGGCCTGGGTCTCCTCGTAGTCCTGCAGCGCGATCTGCGCGGCCTGGTGCGCCTCGGCGGCGGCGGCCTCGGCCTGGGCGAGCTGGGCGCTGAGCACGCCGACCTGCGCGGCGGCGGCGTCGCGGGCGGCCTCGGCCGCGGCGATCTCGGCGTCGCTGGGCGCCGCCGAGGCGGTGCCCGGCGTCAGCCCGAGAACGACCAGCCCGGCGACCGCCGTGCCGGCCGCCCGCACCGCCCAGCGGTGATGTCGCGTGCGCGTACCCGTACCCACGTGCCGACCCCTCCCGGTGCGCCGGCGTCGCAGGCCGGGCGCTGGTCTCCGGGCGCCCGTGCGGGCGCCACCCGGACCGGTTGTCGACCGGTCCGGGTGACCTCCGGAGGGGCAGGCGGGCGGATCTCCCCCCGAGGGGGTAGGCCGTCAGTTGACCTGGCGGCCGCCGGTCGCGGACCAGAAGGGCTCGCGCAGCTTGAACTTCTGGATCTTGCCGGTGGCGGTGCGGGCCAGTTCGTCGCGGAACTCGACCCGCTTGGGCGCCTTGTAGCCAGCCAGCCGGGACCGGCAGTGGGCGATGATGTCCGCCTCGGTCGCCGTCTCGCCCTCGGCGAGCACGACCAGCGCGGTCACCAGCTCGCCCCACTTCTCGTCGGGGATGCCGATGACGGCGACCTCGGCGACGGCGGGGTGGCTGAAGACGGCGTCCTCGACCTCGATCGAGGAGACGTTCTCGCCGCCGGTGATGATCACGTCCTTCTTGCGGTCGGAGATCGTGAGGTAGCCGCCGTCGTCGAGGCTGCCACCGTCGCCGGTGTGGAACCAGCCGCCGTCGAGCGCCTCGGCGGAGGCGTCGGGGTTCTCCCAGTAGCCCTCGAGCACGGTGTTGCCCTGCGCCAGCACCTCCCCGGACTCGCTGACCGCGATGCGGGTGCCGATCGCCGGCACGCCGGCCCGCGACAGCCGCTTCGCGCGCTCCTCGGGGTCGAGGCCGTCGAACTCGGCGCGCGGCCGGTTGATCGTCAGCAGCGGCGCGGTCTCGGTGAGGCCGTAGATCTGGTTGAACTCCCAGCCGAGCTCGGCCTCGACGCGGGCGATCGTCCGCGACGGCGGCGGCGCCCCGGCGACGACGATCCGCACCCGGTCCCGGCCGGGGACCTCGCCGTCCCAGTCGGCGGCGGCCTCGAGGACGGCGTTCCACACCGCCGGCGCGCCGGACATCATCGTGACGCCGTGCCGCTCGACCCGGCGCAGGATCTCCGCGCCGTCCACCTTGCGCAGCACCACCTGGCGGGCCCCGACGCCGGCCATCGTGTAGGGCAGGCCCCAGCCGTTGCAGTGGAACATCGGCAGCGTGTGCATGTAGACGTCGCGGTCGCTCACCTGCATGTGCATGCCGAAGGTGACCGCGTTGACCCAGATGTTGCGGTGGGTCATCTGCACGCCCTTGGGCCGCGCCGTCGTCCCGCTGGTGTAGTTGATCGTGGCGGTGGCGTCCTCGTCGGGCGCGGTCCACGGCCGCGGCTCGGTGTCGTACGCCAGCAGCTGCTCGTACTCCTCGCCGGTGGAGAACCGGTGCTCGGCCTCGACGCCCTTGAGGCTCGCCTCCAGCTCGGGGTCGACCAGCAGCACCCGCGCGCCGCTGTGCCCGACGATGTAGGAGACCTCCTCGGGGTTGAGCCGGAAGTTGACCGGCACCGCCACCCGCCCCGACGACGGCACGGCGAGCAGCACCTCGAGCAGCCGGGCGGAGTTGTGGCTGACGACCGCGATCCGCTCGCCCTCCCCCACCCCCAGCGCGTCCAGGCCGGCCTGCAGGGCGCGGCCGCGGCGGGCCACCTCCCGCCAGGTGGGCTCACCCACCGACGGCGCCGGCTGGTCCGGTTCGTCCACGACGCCGACGCGGTCGCCGTAGACCAGCTCGGCGCGGTCGAGGAAGTCGCGGGTGGTGAGGGGCACGCGCATGCCGGGCTCCCGGTGGCCAGGGCTGCCGGCGCGCCGGTCAGCCGCTCGACGTGGTCGGGGTCACGCTAGCCGCTGACGTGCAGCAGCCACCCGGCCGCGACCGTGCCGCAGGTGGCGGCCAGCGCCCGCGCGGTGTCCGCCCGCAGCAGCCGGCCGAACGCGCCGGGGTCGAACCCCTCCCCCAGCCGCCGGTGCAGCGGCACGGCGAGCAGCGCGGTGACGCCGAGGACGACGGCGAGGCAGGCGCCGCCCACGAGCACCGGCAGCAGCGGGACGCCGTCGGGCCGGGCGGCGAGCAGCCACAGCGTGGTGATGCCCTGCCCGGCGAACAGCGGGCCCACGAGCCGGGAGACCCGACGCTGGTGCGCCCGCTCGTAGGCCGGGAACGCGGCGGCCGGCACCTGCGTGAACTGCGGGTAGACCAGCGCCCGCACGGTCCACTGGAAGCCCGCGTAGGCCGCCGTCAGCGTCAGGTGGACGACGAGCAGGGTCACCGCTTCTGCGGCCTGCCGCGCCAGGCCCGGCTCTGCGCGTCCAGCTCGCGCAGCAGCGGGTCGCCCTCGGCGAGCACCCGCTCGGCCAGCGCCACCGCGCCGGCGAGCTGCTCGTCCGGCAGCTGGGCGAACGCCGGGGAGCGCCGCCGGTCGAGGGCGTCGTACCAGCGGCCCCCGACGGCGTGGTCGAGCACGATCCGGCCGGAGCAGTGGTCGTCCGTCACCACCCACCGCCCCGCGCGCGCCCGCCGCGGCAGCTCGCCGAGCACCAGCTCGCGGTAGCGCGCCTCCAGCTCGGCGCGGGTCACGCCGTCCCCAGCAGCCGCGGCAGGGCCGCGGAGACGGGCTCGCGGACGACGAGGTCGGCCACCCCGTCGTAGGGCGTGGGCTCGGCGTTGACGATGACGATGCGGGCGCCGTGCGCGGCGGCGAGCTCGACCAGCCCGGCCACCGGGTACACGACCAGCGAGGTGCCGACGGCGAGGAAGACGTCGCAGTCGGCGGCGGCCTGCGCCGCGGCGTCGAGGACCCGCTCGTCGAGGGCCTGCCCGAAGCTCACCGTCGCGGACTTGAGGATGCCGCCGCAGACGGTGCAGGCCGGGTCGGGGTCGCCGGCGTCGACGCGGGCCAGCGCCTCGTCCATCGACGTCCGGTCCCCGCAGGACAGGCACTCGACGGCGTGCACGGTGCCGTGCAGCTCGAGCACCGCCCGCGGCGAGGACCCGGCGGCCTGGTGCAGCCCGTCGACGTTCTGGGTGAGCAGCGCCCGCAGCCGGCCCTGCCGCTCCAGGTCGGCCAGCGCCCGGTGCCCCGCGTTCGGGGCGATCGTGGCCGCCCGCACGTCCGCCCGCATGCGCCACGCCTTGCGCCGGATCTCCGGGTCGGCGACGTAGTAGGACAGCGTCACGAGCTTCTCGGCGTCCGGGTCGCGGGTCCACACGCCGTTGGGCCCCCGGTAGTCGGGGATGCCGCTGTCGGTGGAGACGCCGGCCCCGGTCAGGACGGTGACCCGCCGGGCCTGCGCCAGCCAGGGGGGCAGCGGGTCGGGGACGGCGCCGGTCACGCGCCCACGGTAGGTCGCCGGCGAGACCGACGTCACCGGGTGAGGGAAGGGTCGCCTCACCAGTGCGTCTCCGCAGGCGGCTGGGATGATGGGGGGTGGCATTCAAGCCCGATGGACTCTCGAGGGTGAGGCGCAAGCAGTGGCAGCCAGCAAGGACAGCTTCGGGGCCCGGGCGACGCTCAGCGTCGACGGCACCGACTACGACATCTACCGGCTCGACGCGGTCGAGGGCGCGGACCGGCTCCCCTTCAGCCTGAAGGTCCTGCTCGAGAACCTGCTGCGCACCGAGGACGGCGCGGACATCACCGCCGACCACATCCGGGCGCTGGCGAACTGGGACCCGTCGGCGGAGCCCGACCAGGAGATCCAGTTCACCCCGGCGCGGGTGGTCATGCAGGACTTCACCGGCGTCCCCTGCATCGTCGACCTCGCCACGATGCGCGAGGCCATGGCCGAGCTCGGCGGCGACCCGAACAAGATCAACCCGCTGGCGCCGGCCGAGCTGGTCATCGACCACTCGGTCATCGCCGACGTCTTCGGCACGCCGGACTCGTTCGAGCGCAACGTCGAGATCGAGTACCAGCGCAACGGCGAGCGCTACCAGTTCCTGCGCTGGGGCCAGGGCGCCTTCGACGACTTCAAGGTCGTCCCCCCGGGCATGGGCATCGTCCACCAGGTCAACATCGAGCACCTGGCCCGCGTGGTGTTCCCGCGGCAGGAGGGTGACCGCGTCGTCGCCTACCCCGACACCTGCGTGGGCACCGACAGCCACACCACGATGGTCAACGGCCTGGGCGTGCTCGGCTGGGGCGTGGGCGGCATCGAGGCCGAGGCCGCGATGCTCGGCCAGCCGGTGTCGATGCTCATCCCGCGCGTGGTCGGCTTCAAGCTGACCGGCGAGCTGCCCGAGGGCTCCACCGCCACCGACCTGGTCCTCACGATCACCGAGATGCTGCGCCAGCACGGCGTCGTCGGGAAGTTCGTCGAGTTCTACGGCGAGGGTGTCTCCGCGGTGCCGCTGGCCAACCGCGCCACGATCGGCAACATGAGCCCGGAGTTCGGCTCGACCGCGGCGATGTTCCCCATCGACGAGGAGACCATCGCCTACCTGGAGCTGACCGGGCGCCCGGCCTCGCAGGTGGCGCTGGTCGAGGCCTACGCCAAGGAGCAGGGCCTCTGGCACGACCCGTCCCGCGAGCCGGCCTTCTCCGAGTACCTCGAGCTGGACCTGTCCACCGTCGTCCCCTCGATCGCCGGCCCGAAGCGGCCGCAGGACCGGGTCGCGCTCACCGACGCCAAGGCCTCCTTCCGCGAGGCGCTGCCGACCTACGCGCCGGTCGAGGAGATGGACCGCGACGACGACGACGCCGCGAGCGCCGGCTCCAGCGTCGACGAGTCGGTCGAGGAGACCTTCCCGGCGTCGGACCCGGCCAGCCCGTTCGCGCACGACAACGGCGACGCCGGCAAGCCGCACCACGTCGTCCCCGGCCCGGTGGCCGACCGCTCCTCCAAGCCCACCCGCGTGGTGCTCGAGGACGGCACGGAGACCTTCGTCGACCACGGCCACGTGGTGATCGCCGCGATCACCTCCTGCACCAACACCTCCAACCCGCAGGTGATGATCGGCGCGGCGCTGCTGGCCCGGAAGGCCGTCGAGGCCGGCCTGCAGACCAAGCCCTGGGTCAAGACGACGCTGGCGCCGGGCTCGAAGGTCGTCACCGACTACTACGAGAAGTCCGGCCTCACCCCGTACCTGGAGAAGCTCGGCTTCTTCCTGGTCGGCTACGGCTGCACCACCTGCATCGGCAACTCCGGCCCGCTGCCGGAGCCGGTGTCGGCCGCGGTCAACGAGGCCGACCTCGCCGTCGTCTCGGTGCTCTCGGGCAACCGGAACTTCGAGGGCCGGATCAACCCCGACGTCAAGATGAACTACCTGGCCAGCCCGCCGCTGGTCATCGCCTACGCGCTGGCCGGGTCGATGGACGTCGACATCACCACCGAGCCGCTGGGCAAGGGCAAGGACGGGCAGGACGTGTACCTGCGCGACATCTGGCCCTCGCCGGCCGAGGTGCAGCGGGTCATCGACGAGGCGGTCTCGGCCGAGCAGTTCGGCCGCAGCTACGAGGACGTCTTCGCCGGCACCGAGCAGTGGCAGAACCTGCCCACGCCCACCGGTGACACGTTCTCGTGGGACGCCGAGAGCACCTACGTCCGCAAGCCCCCGTACTTCGAGGGCATGCAGGACCAGCCGGCCCCGGTGCAGGACATCACCGGCGCCCGGACGCTGGCGGTGCTCGGCGACTCGGTGACCACCGACCACATCTCGCCCGCGGGGTCGATCAAGGCCGACAGCCCGGCCGGTCAGTACCTGCGCGAGCACGGCGTGGAGCGGCGTGACTTCAACTCCTACGGCTCCCGCCGCGGGAACCACGAGGTCATGATCCGCGGCACCTTCGCCAACATCCGGCTGCGCAACCAGCTGGTGCCCGGCACCGAGGGCGGTGTCACCAAGAACCACCTGACCGGCGAGACGACGAGCATCTACGAGGCGTCGCAGGCCTACCAGCAGGCCGGCGTCCCGCTGGTCGTGCTGGCCGGCAAGGAGTACGGCTCGGGCTCGTCGCGCGACTGGGCGGCCAAGGGGACGGCGCTGCTCGGCGTCAAGGCGGTCATCGCCGAGAGCTACGAGCGGATCCACCGCTCCAACCTCATCGGCATGGGCGTGCTGCCGCTGCAGTTCCCCGAGGGCGAGAACCGCGAGTCCCTCGGCCTGACCGGCGACGAGGAGTTCACCATCACCGGGATCACCGCCCTCAACGACGGCGAGACCCCGCGCACGGTGAAGGTGCAGGCCGGCAGCGGCGATCAGGCTGTGGAGTTCGACGCCCGCGTCCGCATCGACACCCCCGGCGAGGCGAACTACTACCGCAACGGCGGGATCATGCAGTACGTCCTCCGCTCGCTGCGGCAGGGCTGACCTCCCGTGGACCTGGGCCTGGGCGGTCGCGGGTACCTGCTCACCGGCGCGAGCCGGGGGCTGGGCCTGGCGACCGCCCGGGCCCTCGTCGCCGACGGGGCCCGCGTCCTCGTCAGCTCCCGCTCCGCCGAGTCGGTCTCCGCGGCCGTCGAGGAGCTCGGCGACGGCGCGTCCGGGGTGGCCGCCGACCTCGCCGACCCCGGCGCGGCCGACCTGCTCGTCGGCCGCGCGCTCGAGACCCTCGGCCGGGTCGACGGCGTGCTGGTCTCGGTCGGCGGCCCGGCACCGGGCACCGTGCTCACGACGGCGGAGGACGACTGGCGGGCCGCCGTCGACAGCGTGCTGCTCGGCCCGCTGCGGCTGGTCCGCGCGCTGGACCCGCACCTGTCCGCGGGCGCGGCGATCGGGTTCGTGCTGTCGACGTCGGTGCGCCAGCCGATCGGGCACCTGGCCATCTCCAACGCGCTGCGCCCGGGCCTGGCCATGACCGCGAAGGCGCTGGCCGACGAGCTCGGCCCGCGCGGGATCCGGGTGGTCGGGCTGATGCCCGGCACGATCGCCACCGACCGGATCACCGAGATCGAGGCCGCCTCCGGCGACGCCGCCGCCATGCGGGCGCGCACCGAGCGCGGCATCCCGCTGCGCCGCGTCGGCGAGCCCGACGAGTTCGGCCGGGTGGCGGCCTTCCTGCTCTCCCCCGCCGCCAGTTACGTCACCGGCACCATGGTCGCCGTCGACGGCGGCGTCCTCCGCACTCCGTGATGAAGGACCCCCTCGCCCCCCGAGAAGGACCCCCTCGCCCCCCGTCACTCGCAGGCTCGCGACGGGACCCTGCGAGGGGGCCGATCGACGCTCGCGGCGGGCCCCTGCGAGGGGGCCGGGTCCTGGTGGCGTGCGCCCACGGCACGCGCAACCCCACCGGGCGCCGGCTGGTCGCCGAGCTGGCCCTGGCCGCGCGCCGGCTGCGCCCGGGCCTGGTGACCACGGCGGCGTTCGTCGACGTGCAGCCGCCCACGGTGGTCGACGTCGTCGCGGGGCTCGCCGCCTCCGGGCAGCCGGCCGTCGTCGTGCCGCTGCTGCTGTCCGGCGGGTACCACGTGCACGTCGACATCGCGGGCGCCGTGGCCGCGCACGAGTCCGCCGTCGCCGCCCGCCCGCTGGGTCCCGACCCGCGGCTGGCCGACGTCCTCTCCGACCGGCTGACCGAGGCCGGTGCCGATCCGCGCGACCCGCTCACCGCCGTGGTCCTGGCCGCCGCGGGCTCCAGCGACCCGCGGTCGGTGGCCGACGTCGAGGACACCGCCGACCTGCTGCAGCGCTCCTGGGCCGGGCCGGTGACCACCGGCTACGGCTCGGCCGCGCAGCCCCCGGTCGTCGACGCGGTCGCCGCCGCGCGCAAGGCCGGCGCCGAGCGGGTCGTCGTCGCCTCCTACCTGCTCGCGCCCGGCCACTTCCACGGGAAGCTCGCCGAGGCCGGCGCCGACCTCGTCACCGCGCCCCTGCTGCCCGACGAGCGCATCGCCGCCGTCCTGCTCGACCGCTACGACGCCGCGCTCGGCTGACCGCGGCCGCTCAGGCCGTCCAGCCGAGCAGCTCCCCGCCGACGGCGACGACGAGCCCGAGCAGCACCGCGGCCTCCACCGGCACCGCCGGCGTCCACCAGGAGCGGCGGACCGCCAGCCGCACCAGCACCACGGCCCCGGCGAGCCAGATCAGCCAGAGCGGGACGAGCACCGGACCGGGGACCACCAGCCCGCCGGCGAGGTAGAACCACCCGACCACCAGGTGCGCGAGTCCGGCCAGCACGGCGACGACCAGCGGTCCGGTGCGGCGGGCGGTGTCGGCGGACACGGCCGCAGTATGGCGGCGTCAGCCCGGATCGGGCCCCGTGGCCGCCGGGCGGGACGGGTCGGCCGACCACTGGGACCAGGAGCCCGGCCACAGCGCTGCCTCGACGCCCGCCTCGGCCAGCGCGGCCACCTCGTGCGCGGCGGTGACGCCCGAGCCGCAGTAGACGCCGACCGGTGTCCCCGGCCGCACGCCGAGCGCGGCGAACCGGTCGGTCAGGTCGGTCCGGAACCGGCCGTCGGCCTGCAGGTTCTCGCCCGTCGGCGCGCTCACCGCCCCCGGCACGTGCCCGGCCCGGGGGTCCACCGGCTCGCGCTCGCCGCGGTAGCGCTCGCCGGCCCGCGCGTCGAGCAGCAGCCCACCGCGTACGGGCAGTGCCGCGGCCGCGTCGGCGGTGAGGGTCGGCATGCCGCCGCCGGTCAGCACCACGTCGCCGGGCGCCGGGACGACGTCGCCGGTCTCCAGGTCCCCACCGGCCGCGACCCACGCGTCCAGGCCGCCGTCGAGCAACCGGACGCCGGTCAGCCCGCCCCAGCGCAGCAGCCACCACGCCCGCGCGGCGGCCTGCCCGCCGGTGGCGTCGTAGGCCACGACGGACGCCCCGCGGCCGATCCCCCACCGCCGGGCCGCGGCCTGCAGGGCCGCCACCGACGGCAGCGGGTGCCGGCCCTCGGCGGCCGACGGCGGCGCGGACAGCTCGGTCTCCAGGTCGACGAACACCGCGCCAGGCAGGTGGCCGGCCAGGTACCGCTCCCGGCCGTGCGGGTCGCCCAGCGCCCAGCGGACGTCGAGCAGCACGGGGCGCGCCGGCGCCGCCAGGAGCTCGGCAGCGCTGACGAGCACGCTCACCGGGCGGTGGCGAGCAGCCCGCGCAGCTCCTGGGTGAGGGCGTCCCGGGCGTCACGGCGGCCCAGCCACGCGGCCGGCGTCGCCTGGAACAGCGTGGTCTTCCACCGCCCGCCGCCCTCGTCGACGGCGACGAGGGTGTGGATGCTGTGCAGCCCCGGGTCCACGTCGTCCTCGCCCGGCGGGATCATCCCGGCGTGCGCGTGCAGCACGGCCACGCCGTCGGACACCGCGCGCACCGAGCGGACCACGGCCACGTAGGTCGCCGTCGGGTGGCTGCCGAACACCCGCCGCAGGTCCGAGGCGATCGACAGCCGGCCGCTCACCGAGGTCCCGTCGTAGCCGACCATGTCGCCGTCGTCGGCGAAGACCGCGGCCACCGCCGCGCCGCTGCGCCGGTTCCAGCCGTCGACGAAGTCGGCGTAGAGGGCGCGGATCTGGGCGTCGTACGGGTGCGCGGACGTCACGGGGACTCCTCCTGGTGCAGATGGGGCAGGAGGAACGCTAGTTGCTACGCCGCGCCGACCGTCCGACGCTCGCCGTCGGCGAACTGGGTCCGGTAGAGGTCGGCGTAGCGGCCCCCGAGCGCCAGCAACTCCTCGTGAGCGCCCGACTCCACGATGCGACCGTCGTCGACCACGAGGATCTGGTCGGCGCTGCGGATCGTGGACAGCCGGTGCGCGATCACCAGCGACGTCCGGCCGGTCAGCGCAGTGTCCAGCGCGTGCTGCACCGCGACCTCGGACTCGCTGTCCAGGTGCGCGGTCGCCTCGTCGAGGATGACGATCCCCGGCGCCTTGAGCAGCACCCGCGCGATCGCCAGCCGCTGCTTCTCCCCGCCCGAGAGCCGGTAGCCGCGGTCGCCGACGACGGTGTCCAGGCCGTCGGGCAGCGCCGCCACCAGCGCGGCGATCCGCGCGCCGGTCAGCGCCGCCCACAGCTGCTCCTCGGTGGCGTCCGGGCGGGCGTAGAGCAGGTTGGCGCGGATGGTATCGTGGAACAGGTGCGCGTCCTGGCTGACGACGCCGATCGCGTCGCGCAGCGAGGCCAGCGTCGCCTCGCGGACGTCGAGCCCGCCGACCCGCACCGCGCCCCCGGTGACGTCGTACAGCCGCGGCACCAGGTTGACGATCGTCGACTTGCCGGCGCCCGAGTGCCCGACCAGCGCCACCATCTGCCCGGGCTCCACCCGGAACGACACGTCGTGCAGCACCGCCGTCGGGCCGCCGTGCTCGGGCAGCGACACGTCCTCGAGCGAGGCCAGCGACACGTCGGTCGCGGCCGGGTAGCTGAAGGAGACGGCGTCGAACTCGATCGACCGGTCACCGGCGGGCACCGGGACGGCGCCGGGCGCCTCGGCGATCATCGGCGCGAGGTCGAGCACCTCGAAGACCCGGTCGAAGCTGACCATCGCGCTCATGACGTCGACCCGGACGTTGGACAGCGCGGTCAGCGGCCCGTACAGCCGCGACAGCAGCAGCGCCAGCGCGACGACGTCGCCCGGCGACAGCGACCCGTCGAACGCCAGCCAGCCGCCCAGGCCGTAGACCAGCGCGGTGGCCAGCGCCGCCACCAGGGTCAGCGCGGTGAAGAACGTGCGGCCGTACATGGCCGACAGGACGCCGATGTCGCGCACCCGCGCCGCCCGCCCGCGGAAGCTCTCGGCCTCGGTGTCGGGCCGGCCGAACAGCTTGACCAGCAGGGCGCCGGCGACGTTGAACCGCTCGGTCATCGTCGCGTTCATCGACGCGTTGAGCCCGTAGGACTCCCGGGTGATCTCCTGCAGCCGCTTGCCGATCCGCCGCGCGGGCAGCACGAACAGCGGCACCATCACCAGCGAGAGCAGGGTGATCTGCCAGGACAGCGTGAACATGACGCCCGCGGTGAGCACCAGGCCGATCACGTTGGAGACGACGCCGGACAGCGTCGAGGTGAACGCCTGCTGTGCGCCGACGACGTCGTTGTTGAGCCGGCTGACCAGCGCACCGGTCTGGGTGCGGGTGAAGAACGCGACCGGCATCCGCTGCACGTGCTCGAACACCCGGCTGCGCAGGTCGTAGATGACGCCCTCGCCGATCCGGGCGGAGTACCAGCGGGTGGCCACCGAGATCGCGGCGTCGAGCACCGCCAGGCCCGCGATGAACAGCGCGATGCGGACGATGCCGCCGGCGGTGCCGTCGAGGCGGGCGATCCGGTTGACGATGTCGCCGGCCAGCAGCGGGGTGAGCACGCCGATGACCGAGGAACCGACCACCAGCAGCAGGAAGAAGGTGAGCTCGCGCCGGTAGGGCCGGGCCACGCCGAGGATGCGGCGCACCGTGCCCTTCGGCAGCGGCCGCGAGGTGACCGACGGGTCCCGGCGGAACGAGCGCATCGCCGCCATGGAGGTCATGGGACTGCTCACGACACGACCTCCTCACGACCGGACGGGGACCGGCCGCAGGCACAACAGCGGCCGGTCCCCTCCTGTTCCGGATCCCTCAGCGGCGGGCGAGCCCCGCCAGCTCGGCCAGCCGCCGGGACTGCGCGGCCCGCTCGGCCGCGTCCTGCGCCTCCGGGGGGTTGCGGACGGCCGAGCGCACCAGCGCCGCGGTCTCCCGCACCGCCCCGGCCGGCGGCGCGGTGAGCGCGGCGACCAGCGTCGCCACCGCCCCGTCCAGCTCCGCGGCCGGGACGACGGCGTTCGCGATCCCCCACGCCAGCGCCTCCGCCGCCGGCACCGGCCGGCCGGTCACGCAGACCTCCATCGCCCGCGCGTAGCCCACCAGCTCCGCCAGCGTGGACGTGCCGGTGAGGTCGGGGACGAGGCCGAGCGTCGCCTCGGGCAGCCGCAGCGACGCGTCGTCGGTCATCACCCGCAGGTCGCAGGCCAGCGCCAGCTGGGCGCCGGCGCCGATCGCGTGCCCCTGCACCGCGGCCACCGAGACGATCCCCGGCGAGCGCAGCCACCGGAAGCCGCCCTGGTACCCGCGGATCCGCTCCTGGGCCAGCTCGGCCGGCATCGTGCCCAGCTCGCCGAGCCCGCCGGGGGTCGACGGGTCGGCGCCGAACAGGCTGCGGTCCAGGCCCGCGGAGAAGGAGCGGCCGCTGCCCCGCACGACGACCACGCGGACGTCGTCGTCGAGCGAGGCGCCCACGGCCGCCAGCGCCGCCCAGGTGGCCGGCGTCTGGGCGTTGAGCTGGTCGGGTCGGTCGAGCGTGACGGTCAGGACGGCGCCGTCCCGGCTGGTGCGGACCCAGCCGCCGGCGTCGGCCGCCGTCACGCGGTCTTCTTGCTGTTCCGGTTCGCCCCGCCACGGCTGCGCAGCGTGGCACCGGACTCCGACAGGAGCCGGTGCACGAACCCGTAGGACCGGTTGGTCGAGGTCGCCAGGGAGCGGATGCTCTCCCCGCCGTCGTACCGCTTCTTCAGCTCGTCGGCCAGGGTGGTGCGGTCCCCACCGGTGATGCGCTTGCCCTTGCCGAGGTCCGTGCTCGAGTCGGCCATGACTCCCCTCCGTCGCAGCCGCCGAGGCCGGCGAGGGGTGCCGGCCCGGTCGGGTGCTGGCTCGCGTGGTGCCGTCGTCCCCGTGACGCCGGCCTCCCGCACCGATGATCACCCAGCCCGCGCGGCTCGGCCACGCGAATGACAAGTTCCCGGCGAGGGCCGCCTCAGGCGAGCTCGACGAGGTCGGCGAGGTCCTCGCTCCAGGCGTCCTCGGTGCCGTCGGGCAGCAGGATGACCTTGTCCGGGTCCAGCGCGCGGACCGCGCCCTCGTCGTGCGTGACCAGCACGATCGCACCGGTGTAGGTGCGCAGCGCGTCGAGCACCTGCTCGCGGCTGGCCGGGTCGAGGTTGTTGGTCGGCTCGTCGAGCAGCAGCACGTTGGCGCCGGAGACGACGAGCGTGGCCATGGCCAGCCGGGTCTTCTCGCCACCGGAGAGCGTCCCGGCGCGCTGGTCGGCGGCGTCGCCGGAGAAGAGGAAGGCGCCGAGGATCCGCCGCAGCTCGGTGTCCGTGCTCTGCGGCGCGGCCGCGCGCATGTTCTCCAGCAGCGAGCGGTCGTGGTCGAGTGTCTCGTGCTCCTGCGCGTAGTAGCCGATGCGCAGCCCGTGGCCCGGCTGCACCTCGCCGGTGTCGGGGGCCTCGGTGCCGGCCAGCATCCGCAGCAGCGTCGTCTTCCCGGCCCCGTTGAGCCCGAGGACGACGACCCGCGCGCCCCGGTCGACGGCGAGGTCGACGTCGGTGAACACCTCGAGCGAGCCGTAGCTCTTGGACAGCCCCTCCGCGGTGAGCGGGGTCCGCCCGCACGGCGCCGGCGTGGGGAACCGCAGCTTGGCCACCCGGTCCTGGACGCGGACGTCCTCCAGCCCGGCGGCCAGCCGCGCGGCGCGCTTGTCCATGCTCTGTGCGGCCCGGGCCTTGGTGGCCTTGGCGCGCATCTTGTCCGCCTGCGCGGTCAGCGCGTCGATCTTGCGCTCGGTGTTGGCCCGCTCCTGCTTGCGGCGCCGCTCGTCGGTCTCCCGCTGGGCGAGGTAGGGCTTCCAGCCGAGGTTGTAGATGTCGACGGTGGCCCGGTTGGCGTCGAGGTGCCACACCTTGTTCACGACGGCGTCGAGCAGCTCGACGTCGTGGCTGATGACGATCAGCCCGCCCTTGTGCGCGGCGAGGAAGGTCTTGAGCCAGGCGATCGAGTCGGCGTCGAGGTGGTTGGTGGGCTCGTCGAGCAGCAGCGTCTCGGCGTCGGAGAACAGGATGCGGGCGAGCTCCACGCGCCGCCGCTGGCCGCCGGACAGGGTGCGCAGCGGCTGGCCCATGACCCGGTCGGGCAGGCCGAGGGCGGTGCAGATGCGCGCGGCGTCGCTCTCGGCGGCGTACCCGCCCAGCGCCGCGAACTGGTCCTCGAGCCGCCCGTACCGGCGGACGGCGCGGTCGCGCTCGGCGTCGTCGGCGGGCTCGGCCATGGCGACCTGCGCCTTGACCAGCTGGGCCCTGAGGACGTCGAGGCCGCGGCCGGACAGCACGCGGTCGCTGGCGGTGGTGTCGAGGTCGCCGCTGCGCGGGTCCTGCGGGAGGTAGCCGATCTCGCCGGTCACCTCGACCTTGCCGGCGTGCGGCAGGCGCTCACCGGCGAGCGTGGTGAGCGTGGTGGTCTTGCCGGCGCCGTTGCGCCCGACCAGACCGATGCGGTCGCCCGGCTGCACGCGCAGGGTGACGTCGCTGAGGAGGATGCGGGCGCCGGCGCGCAGTTCGAGGCCGGTCGTCGTGATCACTGATCCCAGGGTAGGCCCTGTCGTCCCGGGACCGGAGCGGATTGCCGGGTGACGTCCACGGCACGACCGTCCGTCCACACCCCGGGCGGATCGCTACCGCCGGGGCCCGCGGCGCGTCACCATCCGCTCGTGAGCGATCCCTCGTGGTCCGGACCCTCCTGGGGTCTGCCCTGTCCCGTCTGCGGCACGCCGGCCGCGCCCGCCCCGGCGCCCTGCGGGACCTGCGGGCTGCCCGCCGTCGCGCAGGCGGCCACGGTGGTGGCCCGGCTCGGCGCGACGATCGACGAGTTCGCCCGCGAGCGGGACGCCCTGGTGGCCACCCTGCGCGCCGCGGCCCCGGGCCCGGCCCCCGTCCCGGCTCCGGCTCCTGCCCCGGCTCCGGCCCCCGCGTGGGTGCCTCCGCCGGTGCAGCCGCCTCCTCCCGTGGCGCCGCCCGTCCCGCCGCCCCTCGAGCCGCCGTCCCCGCGGCGGCGGCTGAGCCCGCAGCAGGTGCTGCTGGGCCTGGGGGCGCTGCTCGTGGTCGCCGCGGCGGTCGCGTTCGTGGCGGTGGCCTGGACCCGGCTGGGCGTGACCTTCCAGGCCGCGGTCATGGCCGCGGTCACCGCCGCCGCCTGCGCGACCTCGGCGTGGAGCGCCCGCCGCGGCCTGCGGGCCACCGAGGAGGCGCTGGCCGGCGCCGGGGCCGCGCTGCTGGCCGTCGACCTCGCCGCCGCGCACGCGCTGGGCCTGTGGGGCGCCGACGCCGTGCCGCCCCGGCTGTGGGGCGGGCTGTCCTGCGTCGTCGTCGCGGGGGCGGCCCTGGCCCTCGGCCGCGGCACGCGCAGCACGGTCGCCTGGCCGCTGGTCGCCCTGCTCGCGGCCCAGCCGGCCGGCTGGCTGCTGCTGCCGCTCGGGATCGCCGACGGCGCCGCGGGGGTCGCGGTCCTGCTCGCCACCGCGCTGGTCGACGTCCTGGCGCTGCTGGTGCTGCGCCCGGCCCTGCAGCGGGCCGCGGCCGGCCTGGGCGCCCTGACCGGAGGCGCCGGCGTGCTGCTCGGCGTCCCGCTGGCCTGGGACGGCGGCGCGGTCGACGGCTGGGCCGCCACCGCCGTCCTCGCGGTGGCCGCGGCCGTCGCCGGCGCCCTGCTGCGGGAGCCCCGGCTGGCGCCGTTCCTGCCGGAGCCCCGTGCCGCCGCGGCCGGCGCGGCGGCGGTCGCGGCCCTGGCCCTGGCCGGGTCGCTGAGCGGGCTCGGCGTCGCGGGGACCGTCGCGGCGGGCGGGCTGGGCCTGGTGCTGCTCACCGCCGCCACCCCGCCGTCGGTGACCGGGCCGGCGCCGGCGGCGGTGCTCGCCGCCGGTGGCGTGCTCGCCGCCGCCGGCACCGGCGTCCTCGCCGACGGCGACTCCTGGGCGCCGCTGGCCCTGCTGGTGCTGGCCGCCGCCGTCCCGGCCGGCCTCGCCGCGGTGCTCCGCCCCCGGGTCCGCGCCGCGGCGACCGCGGCCGCGCTGGCCGCGCCCGGCGGTGCCGTCCTGATCGCCTCCGGGGCCGGCCTGCTGTCCCCCGCGGTCGCCGGCCTGCTGCTCGCGCTCGTCGCCGCCGCCGCGTTCGCCGTCGCCACGGCCCGCGTCACGCGACCGGAGGAGGCGGCCGCCGCGGGCACCGGCGCGGTCCTCGCCGTGGCCGCCGGGCTCACCGCCGGCAGCGCCGGGGCGTGGGGGCAGGTCGCGGTCGACCTCGCCGTGGCCGGGGCGGCCGCCGGCTGCTACGCCGTCGTCGGCCGGCGGCGGCTCGCCGCCGTCCTCGCGGTGGCCGACCTCGTGCTCGCGGGGTGGATCGCCGCGGCGGGCGCGGAGATCCGCACGCCGGAGGTCTACACGCTGCCGGCCGCGGCGGGCCTGCTGCTGCTCGCGCTCCCGGCCCTGCGCACCGGGGCCGCGTCCTGGGCCGCCGAGGGCGCCGCGGTGGCCGTGGCGGTGCTGCCGTCGGCGGTGGTCGCGGTGGCCGACCCGGCGCCGCTGCGGCTGGTCGGGGTGGTCGCGGCGGCGGCCGGGCTGACGGTCGGCGGGGCGCTCACCCACCGGCAGGCGCCGTTCGTCGTCGGGGCCGGCGCCCTGCTGGTGGTGACGCTCGGCCGGCTGGCGCCCTACGCGCCGCTGGTGCCGCGCTGGGTCACGCTGGCCACCGCGGGCCTGCTCCTGCTGGTCGTGGGGGCCACCTACGAGCGGCGCCGGCAGCAGGCGCGGGAGGCGGTGGCCTGGGTCGCGCAGATGCGCTGACCGCCCCTAGCGTGGGCCCGACGGCCGGGCACGAGGGGGGACGGCGATGACGGGCGCGCCGCTGCCGCCACTGCCCTACGCGGGCCCGCCGGGGGCCGCCACCGTCGACCCCGGCCCGCCGCTCCCCTCGCTGCCGGCCCGGCTGCGGCCGCCGCAGGTGATCCTCGGCGTCGGCGTGGTCCTGCTGGTGGCCGCGGCGCTGGCCGGGCCGTCGCTGGTCGGCGGGGTCGCCCGGATCGGCGTCCTGCTGCTGGCGCTGGTCGCCGCGTGCGCCGCGGCGGTGGCCGCCCGCGCCCGGCTGCGCAGCACCGAGGAGGCCTGCGCGGCGGCCGCGGCCGCGCTCGCGCTGACCGGCGCCGCCGACGGGGACCGCGCCACCGACGGCGGGCCGCTGCCGGCGCTGGGCCTGGCCGTGGTGCTGCTCAGCCTGCGGGTGCTGCTCCCCCGGCCGCTGGGCTGGCCGCTCGGCGCGTGGCTGGCGGTGCAGGTGGCGGCCCTGCGGTCGCTGGCCCTCGTGCCCGCGGGGGTGCCGCGGACCGCGCTGCTGCTCGGCGTCGCGCTGGCCGGGCTCGCGGTCACCCTGACGGCGCGGCGCCCGCTGGCCCGCGTCGCCCTGGTCACCTCCGCACCGTGGCTCGTCGCCGGGGTGGCCGGCGGGCTGCACACCGCCGCCACCGGCGCCGGCGCCGCGCGCTGGGTCGCCGCCGGCCTGACCGTCGCGGCGGCGGCCGGGCTGCTGCTCGTGCGGCTGGAGCGCGCGGTCGAGCCGCTGCTCGGGCCGCCGCGGCTGGTGCCCGGAGTCGCGGGCCTGGTCGCCGGCGGGGCGGTGGGCGCGGCGCTGTCCACCGACGGGCCGGTCCCGCTCCCGCTCGCGGGCTGGCTCGGCGTGCTGCTCGCCGGCGTCGCCGCGGGCACGCTGACCGGCTGGCGCCGGGGGCTGCTGCTGCCCGCCACGACCGCCGCGGGGCTGGTCCTGGTCGCGCTGGCGGTGGCCCAGCTGGTCGCGGCCGCGCGCTGGCCGGCGCTGGTCGCGCTGCTGGTGCTGACCGCGCTGCCCGCGGCCGGTGTCGCGGCTGCCCGGCGGGACGAGCGGGCCCGGGCGCTGCCGGCGGCCGTCGGCTGCCTCGCCGCGGCGGCGCTGCTCGCGGTGCCGGCGGGGCTGCTCTCCCCCGGCGCGACCGCCGCGGCGCTCACCGGGCTGTTCGCCGGGACGCTGGCCGCCCGGCCCGGGACGGCCGCCGACGTCCGCGGCCCCACCGGCACGGTCGGCGCCGTCTGCGCGGGCGCCGCGCTGGCCGTGCTCGCCGTCGCCGCCGCGTGGGGTCTGCTGGCGCTGCACCTGGCCGTGCAGGGCGTGCTCACCTGCGCCTGGGCGGCGGGAGCGGGCCGCAGGCGCGGGTCGGAGGCGGCCTGGCGCACCGGCGCGGGAGAGCTGGGCGCGGCGGGGTGGACGCTGGCCGCGCTGACCGGCACGTCCGTGGTCGAGGCGTGGAGCCTTCCGGCCGCCGCGGCGCTGCTGGTGGCGGCCGGGCCACGCCTGCTCGACGGCCCGTCCTGGCCGGTGTGGGGCCCGGGCCTGGTGGCCGCGGCGGCGCCGTCGACGGTGGCCGCGGTGGTGGAGCCCGGCGCGCTGCGCCCGCTGCTGGTGCTCCTCGCCGCGGCCGCGGTCATGGCGCTCGGTGCGCGCACCGCGGTGCGGGCGCCGCTGCTCATCGGCGCGGCGACGGCGGTCGCGCTCGGTGCGGGGCTCGCGGTCGAGGCCCTGCCGCTGCCGCTGGCCGGGGTGCTCGTCGCCGGCGCGAGCCTGCTGGCGCTCGGCGCCCGCCGCGAGCTGCGGCCGGTCGCGGGCTCCGGCGCGCGGCTGGCGGAGATGCGCTGAGGCTCAGGAGCCGAACAGCGACTCCGCGCACACCGGCCGGTAGCCCGCGCCCAGGAACCCGCGCAGCGAGGCGGTGTTCGCCGGCGCGACCTGCGCCCACAGCGGCGCGCCGGGCACCAGCGACGGCGCGGCGGCGACCAGCGCGGTCCCCAGCCCGCGCCCGCGCGCGGCCGGGTCGACCTCCAGGCTGACCTCCCAGCGGCCGGCGACGCCGCGGCCGAGCACCAGCACGCCGGCGCCGTCGGGCGTCGCCCACACCCGGACGCCGGTGCGGTGCCGCCGGGCCCGGTCGACGCGCGGGTGGTCCACCTCGGCCGGCACCAGCTCGACGCCCGGTCCCGCGGCGGCCGGCGGCGGGGCCACGAGGACGGCGTCGACCACCCCGGGCTCGGCGCCGACGCGGTCGGCCAGCGCGGCGAGGAAGCGGGCGCCCAGCGGCAGGGCCAGCGGGTCCGGCGCCACGCAGCGGGCGACCCAGTCCGGGTCGACGTCGGCGGCGACGACGTGCCAGGCCGTCCCCCCGACGACGACCGCCCGCGCCCCGGGGGGCGCGGGCAGTGTCACGACGCTCGCGTCGGCCGGCGGAGGATCCCCGGCGGCCAGCCGGTCGAGGAGCCCGGCGAGGGGATGGCGGCCCCGCAGCGTCCCGTCGAGCCCGTCCGGCGACGTGGCGGAACGGCTGCTCCGCAGGGGCCCGCGCCGGGCCTGCGCGGCGTGGTGGGCGGAGTGGTCCTCCGTCAGACCCGGAAGCCGAGGGCGCGCAGCTGCTCGCGCCCGTCGTCGGTGATCTTGTCCGGGCCCCACGGCGGCATCCAGACCCAGTTGATCCGGACGTCGTCGACCAGGCCGGGGCCGGGGCCGCCGGTCAGCGCGGCGCGCGCCTGGTCCTCGATGACGTCGGTCAGCGGGCAGGCCGCCGAGGTGAGCGTCATGTCCAGGACGGCGACCTGCGTGCTGCCCTCGTCCGCGACGTCGATGCCGTAGACCAGGCCGAGGTCGACGACGTTGACCCCCAGCTCGGGGTCGACGACGTCGCGCATGGCCTCCTCGACGTCCTCCAGCAGCGCCGACTTGTAGGCCGGCAGCTCGGGGGCGTCGTTCTCGGTGGTGTCGCTCATGCCTGTCCTCCAGTGGGGGTGGCGGCCAGCGCGCGGGCGGAGGCGTCCTTGAGGGCCATCCAGCTCATCAGCGCGCACTTGATGCGGGCGGGGTACTTCGACACCCCGGCGAAGGCGACGGCGTCCTCGAGCTCGTCCTCGAGCTGCTCGGCCACGGCCGAGTCGCCCTTGGACTGCATGAGCGTCATGAAGTGCTCGCCGGTGGCCAGCGCGTCGGTGACCGGGCGGCCGACGACGAGGTCGTACATCGCCGAGACCGACGCCTGGCTGATCGAGCAGCCCATGCCCTCGTAGGACACGTCGGCGATCGTCTCGCCGTCCAGGTGCACCCGCAGGGTCACCTCGTCCCCGCAGGTCGGGTTGACGTGGTGCACCTCGGCGTCGAACGGGTCGCGCAGTCCGCGGCCGTGGGGGTTGCGGTAGTGGTCCAGGATGATCTCCTGGTACATCGACTCGAGCTGCATCAGGCGGTTGCCTCCTCCGGCGTCACACCGAAGAAACGCTGCGCGGCCCGCACGCCTTCCACGAGCGCGTCGACGTCGTCGTACCCGGTGTGCACGTAGAAGGTGGCCCGGGTGGTGGCCGGGACGCCGTAGCGCCGGACCACCGGCCACGCGCAGTGGTGCCCCACCCGGACGGCGATGCCGAGGTCGTCGAGGACCTGGCCGACGTCGTGCGGGTGGATGCCCTCGACGGTGAAGGACACCGCGCCGCCGCGGGCGACGGTGTCCGGCGGGCCGATGACCGTGACGCCGGGGACCGCCTGCAGCTGCTCGAGCGCGTAGCCGGTGAGCGCCTCCTCGTGCGCCTGCACCCTGTCCATGCCGAGCGCCTGCAGGTAGTCGACGGCGGCGCCGAGGCCGATGGCCTGCGCGGTCATCGGGACGCCGGCCTCGAACCGCTGCGGCGGCGGCACGAAGGTGCTGCCCTCCATCCGCACGACCTCGATCATCGAGCCGCCGGTGAGGAACGGCGGCAGCGCGTCGAGGACGTCGTAGCGGCCCCACAGCACGCCGATCCCGGTGGGCCCGAGCATCTTGTGGCCGGAGAACACCAGGAAGTCCGCGCCGAGCGCCGCGACGTCGACCGGCTGGTGCGGCACCGACTGCGCGCCGTCGACCAGCACCAGCGCGCCGACCTCCCGCGCCCGCGCCGTGATCGGCCCGAGCGGGTTGATCGTGCCCAGGATGTTCGACTGCTGGGTGACCGCGACCAGCTTCGTCCGCTCGTTCACCACGGTGTCGAGGTCGGACAGGTCCAGCCGGCCGTCGTCGGTCAGCCCCAGCCAGCGCAGGGTCGCCCCGGTGCGCTCGCACAGCTGCTGCCAGGGCACCAGGTTGGCGTGGTGCTCCATCTCGGTCACGACGATCTCGTCGCCCTGGCCGACGGCGTACCGGCGGTGCGCCGGGTCCTTGGCGGTCACCGCGTTGGACAGCGAGTACGCCACGAGGTTGATCGCCTCGGTGGAGTTGCGGGTGAACACGACCTCCTCGGCGGAGGCGCCGATGAAGGCCGCGATCCGCGCCCGCGCCGACTCGTACGCGCCGGTGGCCTCCTCGGCCAGCTGGTGCGCGCCGCGGTGCGGGGCGGCGTTGATCCGCTCGTAGAAGTCCCGCTCGGCGTCGAGGACGCTGCGGGGCTTCTGCGAGGTGGCGCCGGAGTCGAGGTACACCAGCCGCTTCTCGTCGCGCACGGTGCGCGACAGGATCGGGAAGTCCGCCCGGATCGCCTCGACGTCCAGGGGCAGCGGGGCACGCGTCCCCGTGGGACGCGAGGCGGTCGAGGTCATGCCTTCGCGGTCTCCTTCGAGCCCTTGACGTAGGCGGCGTAGCCCTCCGCCTCGAGCTTGTCGGCGAGCTCCTGGCCGCCCTCGTCGACGACGCGGCCGGCGACGAACACGTGCACGAAGTCCGGCTTGATGTAGCGCAGGATCCGCGTGTAGTGGGTGATCAGCAGGACGCCGACCTCCCCCTCCTCGCGGGTGCGGTTGACGCCCTCGGAGACGACGCGCAGCGCGTCGACGTCGAGGCCGGAGTCGGTCTCGTCGAGGATCGCCATCTTCGGCTTGAGCAGCCGCATCTGCAGGATCTCGTGGCGCTTCTTCTCACCGCCGGAGAAGCCCTCGTTGACGTTGCGCTCGGCGAACGCCGGGTCCATCTCCAGCGCCGACATCTCGTCGCGCACGTCCTTGACCCAGGTGCGCAGCTTCGGGGCCTCGCCCTTGACCGCGGTGGCGGCGGTGCGCAGGAAGTTCGACACCGAGACGCCGGGGACCTCGACCGGGTACTGCATGGCGAGGAACAGGCCGGCGCGGGCGCGCTCGTCGACGCTCATCGCGAGGACGTCCTCGCCGTCGAGGGTCACCGTGCCGCCGGTGATCGTGTACTTGGGATGCCCGGCGATCGAGTACGCCAGGGTCGACTTGCCCGAACCGTTGGGGCCCATGATCGCGTGGGTCTCGCCCGAGCGGACGGTCAGGTCGACGCCGCGGAGGATCTCCTTGGTCTCGTCGCCCTCACCGACCGTGACGTGCAGGTCGCGGATCTCCAGAACCGACACTTCTTCTCTCGCTCCTCAGTTGCCGGCCGCGAGCGGGAGGCGCCCGTCGGACTCGGTGTCGACGTAGACGTCCTCCCCCTGCACGCGGACCGGGTAGACGTCGACCGGCTCGGTGGCCGGCAGGTTGGTGGGCTCGCCGGTGCGCAGGTCGAAGCACGACCCGTGCAGCCAGCACTCGATGGTGGGGGCGCCGTCGAACTCCTCGACGTCGCCCTCCGACAGCGGGACCTCGGCGTGCGAGCACACGTCCTGCACCGCGTAGACGTCGCCGTCGTACCGGACGACGGCGACGTCGACGTCGGCGAGCTCCACCCGCAGCGCCCCGTTCTCCGGGACGTCGGTGAGCCCGCAGACCCGCTCGAAGGCCATGGGTCAGGCCACCTCGACCGGCTGCTCGTCGAGGCCGGGCAGGGCGCCCAGGCGCGCCTCGATGGAGCGCATCAGGCGGTCCTGCAGCTCGTCGACCCCGATGTGCTGGACGACGTCGGCGAAGAAGCCGCGCACCACCAGGCGGCGGGCGGTCTCGGCGTCGATGCCACGGGAGCAGAGGTAGAACAGCTGCTCGTCGTCGAACCGGCCGGTGGCGCTGGCGTGGCCGGCGCCGACGATCTCGCCGGTCTCGATCTCCAGGTTGGGCACCGAGTCGGCGCGGGCGCCGTCGGTGAGCACCAGGTTGCGGTTGAGCTCGTAGGTGTCGGTGCCGGTGGCCTCCGGGCGGATGCGGACGTCGCCGATCCACACCGTGCGCGCGCCGTCGCCCTGCAGCGCGCCCTTGTAGAGCACGTTGCTGCTGCAGTTGGGCACCGCGTGGTCCACCCAGAGCCGGTGCTCCTGGTGCTGGGTCTCGTCGGAGAAGTAGACGCCGAAGAGCTCCGCCCGCCCGCCGGGGCCGGCGTACTGGACGTTGCTGACCAGCCGGACCAGGTCGCCGCCGAGGGTGACCACGACCTGCTTGAACGTGGCGTCCCTGCCGACGACGGCGTCGTACTGCCCGCCGTGCACCGCGCCGGGCGCCCAGTCCTGCACCGAGACGAGCGTGACGTCGGCGCTGTCGCCGACGAGCACCGCGACCCCGCCGGCGTACCGGGCCAGGCCGCTGTGGTCGAGCACGACGGTCGCCTTCGAGAAGGCGCCGACCTCGATCACCAGCTGGCCCCAGACGACGTCGTCGCCGCCGGAGCCGGCCAGGCCGAGGGTCACCGGCCGGTCCAGCCGCACCTCGGACGGCACGCGGACCACCGCGGCACCGCCGCTGCGCTGCCGGGCGAGGGCCGCCAGCCGGTCACCGGGCTCGGGCAGGCCCTTGAGCAGCGGGTCGTCGGCCTCGACGCTGGTCAGCTCGACACCCTCGGGCAGGTCGGTGGTCCAGGTCAGGTGCGCGTCGGAGGTGGCGCCGTCCAGGAGCGGGCGGATCCGCCTCATGGGGGTGAACCGCCACGTCTCCTCGCGGCCCGTGGGCAGGCCGAAGGCGTCCGGGTCGGTCGAGGTGAACCGCTCGGCCGGCGAGCCGGTCGGCGTCGTGCCGCCGTGCGAGTGGGCTCCGGGGGCCGCCTGCCCGGCGGTGCCGGTGCCGGCCGCGGGGACGGCCGGCGGACCCGCCTGGGTGCCCACCCCCTCGCCGAACAGCTCGCCGGCGAGGGTGGCGGAGTCGGTGGTGAGGCCGGTGGTGCTGGGGTTCTGCTGGTCCGGCATCAGCCGACGGCACCTTCCATCTGCAGCTCGATCAGGCGGTTCAGCTCGAGGGCGTACTCCATGGGCAGCTCGCGGGCGATCGGCTCGACGAACCCGCGGACCACCATCGCCATGGCCTCGTCCTCGGACAGGCCGCGGCTCATCAGGTAGAAGAGCTGGTCCTCGCTGACCCGGGAGACGGTCGCCTCGTGGCCCATGGCGACGTCGTCCTCGCGGACGTCGACGTAGGGGTAGGTGTCCGACCGGCTGATCGTGTCGACCAGCAGCGCGTCGCACTTGACCGTCGACTTCGAGCCGGACGCGCCCTCGTCGATCTGCACCAGGCCGCGGTAGGACGTGCGGCCACCGCCGCGGGCCACCGACTTGCTCACGATGGTCGAGGAGGTGTTCGGCGCGGCGTGCACCATCTTGGCGCCGGCGTCCTGGTGCTGGCCCTCGCCCGCGAAGGCGATGGACAGGACCTCGCCCTTGGCGTGCTCGCCGGTCATCCAGACCGCCGGGTACTTCATGGTGACCTTGGAGCCGAGGTTGCCGTCGATCCACTCCATGGTCGCGCCCTCGTGGGCGATCGCCCGCTTGGTGACCAGGTTGTAGACGTTGTTCGACCAGTTCTGGATGGTCGTGTACCGGCAGCGCGCGTTCTTCTTGACGATGATCTCGACGACCGCCGAGTGCAGCGAGTCCGACTTGTAGATCGGCGCGGTGCAGCCCTCGACGTAGTGCACGTAGGCGCCCTCGTCGACGATGATCAGCGTCCGCTCGAACTGGCCCATGTTCTCGGTGTTGATCCGGAAGTAGGCCTGCAGCGGGATCTCGACGTGCACGCCCTTCGGCACGTAGATGAACGAGCCGCCCGACCACACCGCGGTGTTCAGCGCGGCGAACTTGTTGTCACCGGACGGGATGACCGAGCCGAAGTACTCGCGGAACAGGTCCGGGTGCTCCTTGAGGGCGGTGTCGGTGTCGAGGAAGACGACACCCTGCTCCTCGAGGTCCTCGCGGATCTTGTGGTAGACGACCTCGGACTCGTACTGGGCCGCGACGCCGGCGATCAGCCGCTGCTTCTCCGCCTCGGGGATGCCCAGCTTGTCGTAGGTGTTCTTGATGTCCTCGGGCAGCTCGTCCCACGAGGCGGCCTGGGCCTCGGTCGAGCGCACGAAGTACTTGATGTTCTGGAAGTCGATGCCGGAGAGGTCCGAGCCCCAGTCGGGCATCGGCTTGCGCTCGAAGAGCTTGAGGGCCTTGAGGCGGCGCTCGAGCATCCACTCGGGCTCGTCCTTGCGCGCCGAGATGTCCCGGACGACGTCCTCGTCGAGACCGCGTCGGGCGGAGGCCCCGGCGACGTCGGCGTCGGCCCAGCCGTACTGGTAGCGGCCGAGCTGCTCGATCTGCTCGTCCTGCGTCAGCGGCGTGCCGGTCACCGGCTGCTGGGTGCTGGTCATGCGGGCGTCCTCTCCCGGTCGCTCGTGGGGGTGCTGGTGGACGGTGCGGGGCGCGGGACTCGCGCTGCTCGCTCACCGGGTACAGGGCGTGCGGGGGTGGTTCTGTTCCCCGCACCGGTGTGAGCCCGGGCGCGTGACGGCCCGGGGATGTGGGTGGTGCAGACGCCGTCGCCGTGGGCGATCGTGGCCAGCCGCTGGACGTGGGTGCCCACCAGCCGGCCGATGACCGCCGTCTCGACCTCGCACAGCTGCGGGAACTCCGCCGCCACGTGGGCGACCGGGCAGTGGTGCTGGCACAGCTGCCCGCCGCTGGAGATCGCCGAGGCCGTGGCAGCGTAGCCCTCGGCCGTCAGCGCCTCGGCCAGCGCCCGGGCCCGCTCGACCGGCGCCCCGTCGGCGCGGGCGACGGCGTCGGAGGCCCGCTGCTCGAGGCCGGCCAGCTGCGCCTCGGCGACGGCGCGGACGGCGTCGGGACCGCCCGAGGCCGCGACGTACCGCAGCGCGGTCAGCGCCAGGTCGTCGTAGGCGTGGGCGAACCCGGACCGGCCGGCGTCGGTGAGGTGGAAGTGCCGGGCGGGCCGGCCCCTCCCCCGGTGCGCGCCCGCGGCCGCGCGCTCCTCGACCCGCCCCTGGGCGGCCAGGGCGTCGAGGTGGCGCCGGACGGCGGCGGGGCTGACGCCCAGCCGGCCGGCCAGCTCGCTGGCCGTCTGCGGACCGTGCTCGAGCAGCAGCGCGGTCACGCGGTCACGGGTGCGGACGTCATCGGCCCGCACCGTCCCCGCCTGCGTCGCGCTGCTTTCCACAACACGATTGTGTCCTATTTCGGGAGGCCTGCAAGCAAGGTCCCCCTAAGTCACCCGGCCCCCGACCGTGCAGGTCAGGGGCCGGGTGGCGCAGGTCACGACGGGCTCAGGCCTGGGCGGCCGCCGCCGGCTCGCGGTCCTCGACGCGCAGGTCGAGGGCGCCGTCCCGGACGTCGGCGACGACGTGCCGGCCGGCCCCGACGCGGCCGTCGAGCAGCAGCCGGGCCAGCGGGTTGTCGACCTCCCGCTGGATCGCCCGGCGCAGCGGGCGCGCCCCGAACGCCGGCTCGAAGCCCCGCTCGGCGATCCAGGCGACCGCCTCGTCGGTGAAGGTCACCTCGACGCCCTGCGCCGACAGCCGCCGGCGCGTCTCGTCCAGCAGCAGCCGGGTGATCTGCTGCAGCTGCTCGCTCTCCAGCTGCTGGAACACCACGATCTCGTCGATCCGGTTGAGGAACTCCGGCCGGAACGACTCGCGCAGCCGCCGCACCAGCCGGTCCCGCAGGCCGGCGTCGGCCGCGGCGCCGTCGCCGGTGCCGAAGCCGAGCGGGGTGTTGCGCCCCTGGATCAGCTCCGACCCCAGGTTGCTGGTCATGATCAGCACGGTGTTCGTGAAGTCGACCGTGCGGCCCTGCGAGTCGGTGAGCCGGCCGTCGTCGAGCACCTGCAGCAGCGTGTTGAACACGTCGGGGTGCGCCTTCTCGACCTCGTCGAGCAGCACCACCGAGTAGGGCCGGCGGCGGACCGCCTCGGTCAGCTGCCCGGCGTCCTCGTAGCCGACGTAGCCGGGCGGGGAGCCGACCAGGCGGCTGACGGTGTGGCGCTCCTGGAACTCGCTCATGTCCAGCCGGACCATCCGGTCGGAGTCGCCGAACATCGCCTCGGCCAGGGCCCGGGCCAGCTCGGTCTTGCCGACGCCGGTCGGGCCGAGGAACAGGAAGCTGCCGATCGGCCGGTCCGGGTCGCCCAGGCCCACGCGGGACCGGCGGATGGCCTCGGAGACCACGCGGACGGCGTCGTCCTGGCCGACCACCCGCTCGTGCAGGCGCTCCTCGAGCTGCAGCAGCCGCGCCATCTCCTCCTGGGTCAGCTGGGCCACCGGGATGCCGGTCTGCCGCGAGACCACCTCGGCGACGTCCTCGACGCCGACCTCGGGCACGCCGGGCTGGCTCCCGCCGGTGCGGGCCTCCTCCAGGCGGCGCTGCGCCGTGGCGAGCTCGTCGCGCAGCTCGGAGGCGCGCTCGTACTGCTCGGCGGCGACCGCCTGGTCCTTCTCCCGCTGCAGCCGCTCGACCTCCTGCTCCAGCCCGCGCAGGTCCGTCGGCGGGGTCTTCACCCGGCGGCGGACGCGGGCGCCGGCCTGGTCGACGAGGTCGATCGCCTTGTCCGGCAGGTGCCGGTCGGCGATGTAGCGGTCGGAGAGCTCGACGGCGGCGCGGACGGCGTCGTCGGTGAAGCGCACCTGGTGGTGGGCCTCGTAGCGGTCGCGCAGCCCGCAGAGGATCTGCACGGTGTCCTCGACGCTCGGCTCGGTCACCAGGATCGGCTGGAACCGGCGCTCCAGGGCCGCGTCCTTCTCGATGTCGCGGCGGTACTCGTCGAGCGTCGTCGCGCCGATGACGCGCAGCTCGCCGCGGGCCAGGGCGGGCTTGAGCATGTTGCCCGCGCCGCCGGAGCCCTCGGACGCGCCCGCCCCGACGACGGTGTGCAGCTCGTCGATGAAGACGATCACCTCGTCGGAGTGCTCGCGGATCTCCTCCATGACCTTCTTGAGCCGCTCCTCGAAGTCCCCGCGGTAGCGCGTGCCGGCCACCAGGCCGGTGAGGTCGAGCTCGACCAGGCGCTTGCCGCGCAGCGTCTCCGGGACGTCGCCCTCGACGATCTGGGCGGCGATGCCCTCGACGATCGCGGTCTTCCCGACGCCGGCCTCGCCGATGAGCACCGGGTTGTTCTTGCGGCGCCGCGACAGCACCTCGACGGTCTGCTCGATCTCGGACTCGCGGCCGATCACCGGGTCGATCTGGCCGTTGCGGGCCATCTCGGTGAGGTCGCGGCCGAACTCGTCGAGCGTCGGGGTGCTCGACGCCGGTTGCCCGGGGCGGCCGCCGCCGGGGGTGCCGCCGCCGGTGGCCGCCTGCTGCAGCGCCTCGGGGGTGACCCCGTGCTCGCGCAGCACCCGGCTGCCCGGGGACTCGGCGTCGACGGCGAGGGCGAACAGCAGGTGCTCGGGGCCGATGTAGGTGGAGCCCAGGGCCCGCGACACCTGGTGGGCGTCGAGCAGGACCCGCTTGGCGGCCGGGGTCAGGGCCGCCCGCTCGGCCTGCGGCGTCCCCTGCGGCAGCTGCGCCTCGAGCTCGGCGCGCAGCCGGTCGGGGTCGGTGCCCGTGCGGGTCAGGAAGGCGCGGGCGGTCTCGTCGCCGGTCATCGCCCACAGCAGGTGCTCGGTGTCGAGGTCGGCGCTGCCGGTGGCCAGGGCCTGCGCGGCCGCGGCGTTGACCAGCTCGCGGGCCTGCTGGCTGAGGAACTGCATCGGGCTCACCCGCTGCCGCGGCGTGCGCTGCTCGCCGCCCAGGTAGCGGGCGAAGAAGTCGTCGAACGGGCTCCCGTAGGGGCCCGGGAAGAAGGGGCTGGTCATACCTCACGTCCAAGGGGGAAGTCGGGGCGTCGGCGCGGCTCGCTCGGAGGGCTCCCGGGTGGGGCTCCCGTACCCGGGAGGGCGCACCGACACCAGGTCGGCGCGTCGGCCGCCTGCGCCTCCTACAGCACGGCCGGGCGCGCCGCCCTTCCCCGTCCGTGATCGCCCTGGGCGAACCCGGGAGGGGTGGCCGGCCGCGACTAGCATCGGGCCGTGCCGGTCCTGCCCACCGCCTTCTCCCCCGCCGTCATCACGCGCCTGGCGCTGGCCAACGTGGTCGCCAACGGCGCCATCGTGGTCACCGGCGGCGTGGTCCGGCTGACCGGCTCGGGCCTGGGCTGCCCCACCTGGCCGCGGTGCACCGCCGACAGCTTCGTGACGACGCCGGAGATGGCCGGGCACGGCCTCATCGAGTTCGGCAACCGGCTGCTGACCTTCGTGCTCACCGCGGTGGCGATCGCGGTGCTGGTGGCGGTCTGGCGTTCCCCGCGCCGGGACCTGCGGCCGCTGGCGGTGCTGACGTTCCTGGGCATCCCGGTGCAGGCGGCGATCGGCGGCGTCACGGTGCTCACCGGCCTCAACCCGTGGACCGTCGCCGTCCACTTCCTCGTCTCCACGCTGCTGGTCGCCGTCTCGACCGTGCTGTGGCTGCGGTCCCGCGAGCCGGGGGTCGGCCAGCCGGTGGTCCGCCGGCCGATCGCGCTGCTGGCCGGCGGGATCGCCGCGGTCACCGCGGTGGTGCTCGCGCTGGGGACGGTCGTCACCGGCAGCGGCCCGCACAGCGGCGACCTCGACGACGCCGGCGTCCCCACCGGCGACCGCATGGGCTTCGACCCCGAGACGGTGAGCCAGCTGCACGCCGACGCGGTGTTCCTGCTCGTCGGCCTGACCATCGCGCTGCTCGTGGCGCTGTACGCCACCGACGCCCCCGGCCGCGTCCGCCGGGCCGCCCGCGACGTGCTCGTCGTCCAGTTGCTGCAGGGCGTCGTCGGGTTCGTCCAGTACTTCACGCACCTGCCGGTGGTGCTGGTGCTGCTGCACATGCTCGGCGCGGTGCTGGTGACCGCGTACACCGCGCGGCTGGTGTGGTCGGTCCGCGGCCCCGCGACCGGGCAGCCCCTCGACACCCCCGCCGTCCCCGCGACGGCCGCCCGCTGACCCTGGAGCGGCCGCCCCTGCGGCGAGATGCGCCTGAGGGCCGGCATCCCGCCCCGGATGACGACCGCCACCCGCGTCTCGGCACCCCCGCCCCAACCGCTGGAACGGCGCGAGCCCGGACCCCAGGCGGGTCCGGGCT
>NZ_JBJGZH010000025.1:0-64577 GCF_054050415.1 Geodermatophilus sp. SYSU D01180
CACGTCCGCGGACGTGGACACGGAGGGCCCGCTCGTCAGGCCGAGATCCGGTCGAGCAGCAGCGGCAGCGGCTCGTCGCCGGTGTCGACGCCGACCGCGCCCTCCAGCGCCTCCAGCGCCCGCTCGATGCGCGCCGGGTCGTCGGTGTGCAGCTCCAGCAGCGGCTGGCCCTCGGTGACCTGCTCCCCCACCGTCGCCGTCCAGGTGACGCCCGCCGCGGCCGAGACCGGGTCCTCCTTGCGCGCCCGCCCGGCCCCGAGCCGCCAGGCGGCGACGCCGAGGGCGTAGGCGTCCAGGCGGGTGAGCGTGCCGGTGGCCGGGGCGGTCACCACATGCCGCTCCGCCGGCTGCGGCAGCGGGGCGTCGGGGTCGCCGCCCTGCGCCGTGATCATCCGCCGCCACACGTCCATGGCCCGGCCGTCGCGCAGCGCGTCGGCGGGGTCGACGTCGGGGCGCCCCGCGCCGGTGAGCATCTCCCGCGCGAGCGCCAGGGTCAGCTCCACGACGTCGGCCGGGCCGCCGCCGGCGAGCACCTCCACCGACTCGGCCACCTCGACGGCGTTGCCCGCGGCGCGCCCCAGCGGCCGGTCCATCGCCGTCACCAGGGCCACGGTGTTCACCCCGGCGGCCTCGCCCAGCCCGACCATCGTGCGGGCCAGCTCGCGGGAGGCCTCCGGGTCCTTCATGAACGCCCCGGACCCGGTCTTGACGTCGAGGACCAGCGCGTCGGCGCCCTCGGCGATCTTCTTGCTCATGATCGAGCTGGCGATCAGCGGGATCGACTCGACCGTCGCCGTGACGTCGCGCAGCGCGTAGAGCTTCTTGTCCGCGGGCGCGAGGTCGTGCCCGGCCGCGCAGATCACCGCGCCCACCTCGGCGAGCTGCCGCAGATAGGCGTCCTCGTGCACGTCGGCCCGCCAGCCCGGGATCGACTCGAGCTTGTCCAGCGTGCCGCCGGTGTGCCCGAGCCCCCGGCCCGACAGCTGCGGCACGGCGACGCCGCACGCGGCGACCAGCGGCGCGAGCGGCAGCGTGATCTTGTCGCCCACCCCGCCGGTGGAGTGCTTGTCGGCGGTCGGGCGGCCGAGCGAGGACAGGTCCTTGCGCTCGCCGGAGTCGATCATCGCCTGGGTCCAGACCGACAGCTCGCCGGGCGACATGCCCTGGAAGAACACCGCCATGAGCAGCGCGCTCATCTGCTCGTCGGGCACCGTGCCGTCGGTGTAGGCGCCGATGACCCAGCGGATCTGCTCGGGCGTGAGCGCCGCGCCGTCGCGCTTGGCGCGCAGCACGTCGATGGCGTCCATCAGCCCTGCCCCCGCTCCTCCGCCGCGACCAGGTCCTCCGGACCGAAGGCGTCGGGCAGCACCTCACGCATGGGCACGATGCCCAGCGACACCGTCTCGATGAGCATCTCCGGGCCGCCGTGCTCCCACAGCAGCTGGCGGCAGCGCCCGCAGGGCATCAGCGGCTGCCCGTCGCCGCCGACGCACGCCACCGCGACCAGCCGGCCGCCGCCGGTGCGGGCGAGGTCGCTGACCATCCCGCACTCGGCGCACAGGCCCAGCCCGTAGCTGGCGTTCTCGACGTTGCAGCCGGTGACCACCCGGCCGTCGTCGACCAGCCCGGCCACGCCCACGGGGAACCGCGAGTACGGCGCGTAGGCGTGCGTCATGGCCTCCCGGGCCGCCGTGCGCAGGGCGTCCCAGTCGACGTCCCCCATCTAGTTCTCTCCTCTTCGGTAGACCACCCCGTCGGCCTTCGGCATGCGCAACCTCTGCGAGGCCAGCGACAGGACCAGCAGCGTGGTCAGGTGCGGGGTGAAGAAGACGATCCCCTCGGGCAGCCGGTCGATGGTGAGGAACCCGACCAGCGAGGCGGCGGCGAAGACCCCGGCGATCCCGGCGACGAGCCACCTCCCGCGCCGGGCCTGCACGACCGCCAGCACGGCGAGGAGGACGGCGATGAGCAGCAGCAGGGCCACCACCGCGGTCTGGCTGCGCAGCTGCAGGGCGTCGGCGAACCCGAACAGGCCCGCCCCGGCCGCCAGCCCGCCGGGTCGCCAGTTGCCGAAGATCAGCGCGGCCAGGCCGATGAAGCCACGACCCCCTGTCTGACCTTCGCGGTAGATGCCCGCCACGAACACCAGGAAGACGCCACCGAGGCCGGCCAGCGCGCCGGAGACGATCACGGCCAGGTACTTCAGCCGGTAGACCGGCACGCCCAGGGAGTCCGCGGCGGCCGGGTTCTCACCGCACGAGCGCAGCCGCAGGCCGAAGGCCGTCCGCCACAGCAGCAGGTAGGAGACCGGGACGAGCAGCACGGCGAGCAGGGTCAGCAGGCCCACGCCGCTGGTCAGCCCGCGCAGCAGCCCGGCTGCGTCACTGACCAGGAACCAGTGCTGCTGTTCCAGGTCGCCGAGCAGGTCCGGTCCCGAGGACAGCACCGGCAGCGAGAAGTCCGGCGGGTCGCTGCTCAGGGACGGCGACTGCGTCGGACCACCGCCGGTGCTCTCGTCGAACAGCAGCTCGGACAGGAAGCGGACCACGCCCTCGGCGAGGATGTTGATCGCGACGCCGGAGACCACGTGGTCGACGCCGAACGTCACCGTGGCGATCGCGTGGAGCAGACCGCCGGCCGCGCCGAAGACCACGCCACCGATGACCGCGCCGGCCCAGCCCCACTGGTAACCGGCCCAGCCCGCGCCCCAGGTCCCGAGGATCATCATCCCCTCGAGGCCGATGTTCACCACGCCCGCGCGCTCGGACCACAGCCCGCCCAGCGCCGCCAGTCCGATGGGGACGGCGAGCAGCAGTGCGGCCCGGAGCGTCGAGGACGAGGTGAGCTCCTGCTCGCCCGAGATGACGCGGACCAGCGAGAAGAGCAGCCACAGGCCGACGAGCACCCACAGCACCCGCCGGGCCCGGCCGCCGCCGGTCAGCAGGTCGGTGAGCGGGCCGCGGCTGGGCTGACCGGTGCGGGTCGTCGCCGTCGTGCTCATGCTCGTGCTCCCTGCTGGTCCCCGGGCGCACCGGCGCGGACCTGCCCGCCGTCCGGGGCGGGAGGCGGTGGCGCCGCGCCGTCCCCGCCGCCGTCCGGTGCCGGACCGGCCGACGCACCGGCCCGCTCGGCCGAGCGCAGCGCCAGCCGCCGGGCGATCTCGTTGGCGATGACGACGGCGAGCACGATCGTGCCCTGGATGATCGTGACGACCGAGGACGGGATGTCGGCGAACTGCAGGGGCAGTGCCGCCCGGTCGAGGAAGGCGAACAGCAGCGCGGCCAGCGCGATGCCCACCGGGGTGCTGCGGCCCAGCAGGGCGACGGCGATGCCGAGGAAGCCGAGGCCGGCGGTGAACTCGGTGCCGTAGTCGAACTGCGACCCGAGCAGGTCGGGCAGGCCGATCAGACCGGCGATCGCGCCGGAGATCAGCATGGTCTTCACGACCATGCGCCGCGCGTCGACACCGCTGGCGGTGGCCGCGGAGGGCGACAGGCCGGTGGCGCGCAGGTCGAACCCGAAGCGGGTGCGCTTGATCAGCACCGCGACGACGACCCCGACCACGACCGCGACCAGCAGGAAGCCGTAGAGACCGCTGCGCGGTGCGGCCAGGCCCAGCCCGGTGAGCAGCCCGTTGAGGCTCGGGAAGCGGCCGGACTCGGGGATCTCCGAGGTCGTGATGATCGAGGCACCCGGCGGGCTCCCCCGCAGCGGGCCGGTCAGCAGGAACGACGCCAGGCCCAGCGCGACGAAGTTCAGCATGATCGAGCTGATGACCTCGCTGACGCCGCGGGTCACCTTGAGCACGCCGACGATGCCGGCCCAGAGCGCCCCCACCACCATCGCCACGACCACGATGAGCAGCACGTGCAGCGGGGCGGGCAGCACCACGGCTGCGCCGACCCCGGCGGCCAGGATGGTGGCCAGCCGGTACTGGCCCTCGACGCCGATGTTGAACAGGCCCATCCGGAACGCGACCGCGACGGCGAGCCCCGCGAGGAAGAGCGGCACCGCCCGGTTGAGGATCACGACGATCGACTGCACCTGCTGCGACGGGGTGGTGCCGAGGTCGACCATCACCCCGAACGCCTCGAGCGGGTCCTGCCCGATGAGGACGATGACCACCGCGGAGATGACCAGGGCGACCAGGACGGCGAGCACGGGGCCGAGCAGGGACAGCCCCACCCGGCGGAGGAGGCCGTTCACGCCGCACCCGCCGTCCGCGCGCCGGTCATGTGCCCGCCGAGTTCCTCGGGGGTCACCCGCCGCGGGTCGAGGGTGGCCACCAGGCGGCCGCGGAGCATGACGTGCAGCGTGTCCGACAGGCCGATCAGCTCGTCGAGGTCGGCGGAGATGAGCACGATCCCGAGTCCCTCCGCGCGGGCGTCCTTGAGCAGCTCCCAGATCACCGACTGGGCGCCGACGTCGACGCCGCGGGTCGGGTGGGCGGCGACGAGCAGCCGCGGCGCGGCGCTCATCTCGCGCCCGACGATCAGCTTCTGCTGGTTGCCGCCGGAGAGGGCGACGGCCAGCGTGTCCGGGCCGGGGGCGCGGACGTCGTACTCCCGCATGATCCGCGCGGTGTCGGCGCGGGCGCCGCGGCGGTCGATGAAGGGACCCTTCACCGCGGGCGGGCGGGTCTGGTGGCCGAGGATGCGGTTCTCCCAGAGCGGCGCGTCCAGCAGCATGCCCTGGCGGTGCCGGTCCTCGGGGATGAAGCCGACACCGGCCTCCCGGCGGGCGCGGGTGCTCCAGCCGGTGACGTCGTCCGTCCCGAGGACGACCGACCCGGCGGCCAGCGGGCGCAGCCCCATGATCGCGTCGACGAGCTCGGCCTGGCCGTTGCCCTCGACACCGGCGATGCCGACGACCTCGCCCTCACGCACGGTGAGCGTGACGTCGTCCACCACGGGACGGTGCCCCACGTCGGTGACCGTGACGCCGGTCAGCTGCAGCACGGGGGTCTCGCGGACGGTGGACTCGCGGGTCTCCGGGGTGGGGAGCTCGGCACCGACCATCAACTCGGCCAGCTGCTTGGCCGTCGTCGTCCTCGGGTCGGCCGTGCCGACCGTGGTGCCGCGCCGGATGACCGTGATCGAGTCGGCGACACGGCGCACCTCGTCGAGCTTGTGCGAGATGAAGATGACCGTCAGGCCCTCGCGCTTGAGCTCGGCGAGGTTGGCGAACAGCTCGTCGACCTCCTGCGGCACGAGCACGGCGGTCGGCTCGTCGAGGATCAGGGTCCGCGCGTTCCGGTAGAGGACCTTGGCGATCTCGACCCGCTGCCGGTCGCCGACGCCGAGGTCCTCGACCAGCGCGTCGGGGCGCAGGCCGAGGGAGTAGCGGTCGGAGATCTCGGTGATCCGGCGGCGCGCCTCGGCCAGGTCCAGCCGGCCGCGCCGGGTGGGCTCGCTGCCGAGGACGACGTTCTCCAGGACGGTGAAGTTGTCGGCCAGCATGAAGTGCTGGTGGACCATGCCGATGCCCGCCGCGATGGCGTCGCCCGGGCTGCGGAGGGCCACCTCACGGCCGTCGACGAGGACCTGGCCCTCGTCGGGGCGGTGCTCGCCGTAGAGGGTCTTCATCAGCGTCGACTTGCCGGCGCCGTTCTCGCCCACGATGGCGTGCACCTCACCGCGACGGACCCGCAGTTCGATGTCCCGGTTCGCCACCACGCCGGGGAAGCGCTTGGTGATCCCGCGCAGCTCGACGGCGAGGGGGGCGTCGCCCGCTGCCGGACTGTCTGCTGGCGAGTCTGCTGGTGCCATGCCGGCAACTCCTCGCTGTGGCCCGCCGGTGGGCGGGAGGTCACTTCGGACGGCGCCGGCGCGCGGGATCAGCCGCTGCGCCGGGCTTCGGGCCCAGGGGCCGTGCGTATGGTGCCCTACTCGCCGGGCTCCGTCCGCGCCTGGGGCGGCCCCGGCACGACGCGGGCCCGGGCGTTTCCCGCCCGGGCCCGCGTCGCAGGGTGGATCAGTCGTGCAGAGTGACTCCCGAGCGGGTCACTCGATCGTCGTCGGGACCGTGATGGTGCCGTCGATGATCTGCTGGGCGTAGCCGTCGATGTCCTGCTGGATGTCGTCGATGTAGCCGCCCGACGTGGACAGGCCGACGCCCTCGCTCTCCAGGTCGTAGCGGACGTCGGCAGCGCCCTCCACGGTGCCCTCGGAGAACTCGTTGATGAAGGCCTCCACCGCGTTGTCGACCCGCTTGAGCATCGAGGTCATGATCACGGCCTGGAGCGCCGGGTCGTCGACCGTCTGGTACTGGTCGGAGTCGACGCCGATGGCGCGCTTGCCGGCGGTGGCGGCGGCCTGAAAGACGCCGACGCCCGAGCCACCGGCCGCGTGGTAGACGATGTCGGCCCCGGCGTCGTACATGCCCTGGGCGACGATCTGGCCGCGGGCCGGGTCGTTGAAGCCGCTGAAGTCACCGGCCGGCGAGATGTACTGCCGGTCGATGACGATCTGCGGGTTGACCGCCTGGGCCCCGGCCACGAAGCCGGCCTCGAACTTCTCGATCAGCGGGCTCTCCACGCCGCCGACGAACCCGATGTGGGCGCTCTCGCTCTTCAGCGCGGCGGCGACGCCGGCCAGGAACGACCCCTGCTCCTCGGCGAAGACGAGCCCGGTGACGTTGTCGCCCTTGGCGCCGTCCTCGTTGGACCCGTCGACCTGCGCGAACGTGGTGTCGGGGAACTGCGGCGCGACCTCGGCGATGACGTCGTCGTAGTTGAAGCCGACGGCGATGACCGGGTTGAAGCCCTGCTCGGCCAGCTGGGTGAGCAGCTCGGCCCGGTTGGAGGCGTCGTCGTTGGGGCTGAGCTCCTGCATCTCGCCGTCGAGGGCCTCGACGGCCGCCGACACACCGGCGTAGGCGGAGTCGTTGAACGACCGGTCACCGCGGCCACCGGTGTCGTAGGCGAGGCCGACGCGCAACTCCTCCGCGCTGCCGCCGCCCTCGCCGCCCCCGCCGCCCGCGGCGGGCTCGTCGCTGGCGCAGGCCGCCAGGGCCATGCTGCCGGCCAGCAGCAGCGCTGCGGCCTTCATCTTCCGCGCTCGGCGCAAGACGATCTCCTCTCTGGAGGGAGCTGCCCGCGAAGGACGCGGAGGGCGCTCCCGTGGGTCCTGGTCGCGGCCGCGAGCGGCCGCCCGGACGTGGACGACCCCGGCACGCTAACCGCGCTCTCCGGGCAGGTCGCCATGCCTGCGGCGGACCGAGACGGGATCGTTGTGAAGCGGCCCGGGTCCCGTGGCCCCCGCCACTGCGCCCGGTCCCCGCAGGGGGCGCCGCCGGGGCTAGCGTCCCCCCGTGCGGCGACGACGGGGTGCGCTCGCGGCCGTCCTGGCCGCCCTGGCCGTCCTCCTCGGGGGCGGCCCGGCGGTGGCCGCCCCCGACCCCGCGCGGCCCACCGCCGACCTCGCCGCCCCGACCCCGACCGCGCCGCTGCCCGGCGGCCCGCCGCAGGGCGAGGGCCCCGGCGGGGTCACCGTCGGCGGGGAGGGGCTGGACACCCGCGGCACGGTCGTCGTCGACGGCGCGCCGCCGCTGCCGGCCGACGTCGTCGCGGCCGGGTGGCTGGTGGCCGACGCCGGCACCGGCGACGTCCTGGCCGCCCGCGACCCGCACGGCCGCTACTACCCGGCGAGCACGCTCAAGACGCTGACGCTGCTCACCCTGGCGCACCGGCTGGACCCGGCGACGGTGGTCGACGGCACCGTCGAGGACGAGGCGATGGAGGGCAGCAAGGTCGGGATCGTGGTCGGCGGCCACTATCCGGTCGGCCTGCTCTTCCAGGCGCTGGTCATGCAGTCGGGCAACGACGCGGCCAACGCGCTGGCCCGGGCGTTCGGCGGGACGGCGGCCACCGTGGACGCGATGAACGCCACCGCCCTGGAGATGGGCGCCTTCGACACGGTCGCGGGCTCGCCGTCGGGCCTCGACGTCGCCGGGCAGACCTCCTCGCCCTACGACCTGGCGTTGTTCTTCCGCGCGCTGGTCGCCGACCCGGTCACCGCCGGGATCCTGATGACGCCGACGGCGCAGATGCCCGGCGTCGAGGGCCGCTCGCCCGGCTTCCAGATCCAGAACCAGAACCCGCTGGCCGGCTACCCGGGGATCCTGGGCGGCAAGACCGGCTTCACCGACGCCGCCCGGCACACCTTCGTCACCGCCGCCGAGCGCGACGGGCGGCGGCTGGTGGTCAGCGTCATGGGCACCGAGAACGTGCCGCGCCGCGCCGCCGACCAGGCCGCGCTGCTGCTCGACTGGGGGTTCACCGTGCCGCCGTCGCTGGGCAGGGTCGGCACGCTGGTCGACTCCGCCGCCGACGTCGTCCCTCCCGAGCCGACGACGACCGCCGCCCCCTCCCCCGCGGGGCCGGCCGAGGTCGCCGCCGGCCCGGCCCGGCCCGCTCCCCCCGCGGACGACGGCCCGCCCGCCCTGGGCGCGGTGGCGCTCGGCGCGGCGGCGGTCGCGGTGGTGGCCGCGACGCTCATCGGCCGGCGGCGGGCGGTGCGCCGGGCTCCGCGGGGACCGGCGGGTCCTCCGGGCCGGCGGGGCTCCCGGGACCGGCAGGGTCCTCCGGGGCGGTCGGGACCGTCCGCTCCAGGGCCGGGAGGGTCGCCGTCCACGCCGCGGTGAAGAACGCGAACCGGGCCACGAGGTTGATCCACACGAGGATGCCGACGGCGCCGCCGAACGCCGACGAGGTGACGCTGCCGGAGATCAGCGACAGGTAGAGGCTGCCGGCCAGCTTCATCAGCTCGAACCCGGCCGCGCCGAAGACCGCGCCGGGCAGGAGCAGCCGCAGCGGGTGCGACGTCGAGGGCACCACCCGCAGCAGCCACAGGAAGACCAGGACGTCGCCGGCGAAGGCGAGCACGATGCCGACCACGCTGCTGACGGCGCCCCAGCCGGGCGCGTCCTCGACGCCGAAGACGGACAGGACGCCGTTGGCGGCCTGGGTGGCGAAGCCGGTCAGGCCGATGGAGGCCAGGCCGGCCCCGCCGAGGGCGACCAGCGCGACGAGGTCGGCGAGGTTGTCCCGCCAGAACTCGGGCTCGTCGACGTGGCCCTTCCAGATCCGCTCCATGCCGATCCGCAGCTTGTCCATCGCGCGCAGGCCGGCGTAGAGGAAGCCCGCGACGCCGATCAGGCCGGTGATGCCGGCCGCGCTGACCGCCGAGCGCAGCTCCCGGACGATCTGCTCGCCGGTCGAGCCGGGGAACGCCTCGCGGATGGCGTCGTAGAGCTCCTGCTGCAGCAGCGCGTCGCCGGAGAGGACCAGCGCGATGACCGACGCGACCAGCAGCAGGACCGGGAACAGCCCGAGGAACACGAAGTAGGTGACGCCGGCGGCCATGAGGTCGCCCTGGGTGCGGGTGTAGCGCCCCCCGGCCCGCGCCAGGTGGTCGAACCACGGCCGGCGGCGGCGCTGGGCGTCGACGACGGCGGTGATCCGGGAGCCGACCCCGGCGATGCGGGACCAGGGCGCGCGGACGACGTCGGCGGCGCGCGGCCGTCCGTCCCGGGGTGCACCCACTGGTCCGAGTCTGGTCCCTGGACGGGGGTGCCGCGCGGGGGCCTAGTGCGGCGGGCCGGTGAGGGGGTACTCGCGGGCGACCGCCCAGGTGCCCTCCGGCGTCTGCTCGAACTCGGTGAACGAGGTGACGCGGAACTCCGCGGAGAGGTCGCCGAGGCCGGTGTAGGCCAGCTCCAGCATGTCGCGCGGGACGTCGTGCGCCACGGTCACGTGCGGGTGGTACGGGTAGGTCAGTGAGCGGGCCAGCGGGCCGGACCGGACGTCGGTGGCCAGCAGCTCGCAGTTGCCGATGCCCCGCGCGACGGCGACGAACACGACCTCCGAGACCGGCGTGAACGTGCCGGTGCCCGACAGGTGCATGTCGAAGGGCGGGTGGGCCGCGGCGACCCGCACCAGGTGCTCGGTGATGGTCGCCCGGTCGGCGCAGGGCACCTCGGTGGGCGGCAGGAGCGTGACGTGCGGCGGCACGAAGCCCGCCTGCGGGTCGCCCACCTTGGCGCGCCAGTCGGTCAGCAGCTGTGCCCACGGCTCGGGGATCGGCACCAGGACCCCGACGACGGCGGTCTCCGGCGGCGCCGTCCGGCTGCGCGGGACGAACGTGTCGTCGTTCACGACCCCGCCACCGGCGCGAGGAAGCCGACCCGCTCGTAGACCGCGCGGACGGTCCCCGCGGCCACCTCGCGCGCCCGGGCGGCGCCGGCGGCCAGCAGCCGCTCGAGCTCGGCGCGGTCGTCGAGCAGCTCGTGGGTGCGCTCGCGGACCGGCGTCACGAACTCGGCGACGACCTCGGCGAGCTCCTTCTTGAGGTCGCCGTATCCGCGGCCGGCGAAGCGCTCCTCCAGCTCCGCCACCGGGGTGCCCGACAGCGCGCTGTGGATGGTCAGCAGGTTGGTGACGCCGGGCTTGCTCACCGGGTCGGCCACGACCTCGCGGCCGGTGTCGGTGACCGCCGAGCGGATCTTCTTCGCCGTCACCTTCGGGTCGTCGAGCAGGAACACGCAGCCGGCCGGCGGCAGGCTCTTGCTCATCTTCTTGTCCGGCGACTGCAGGTCCATGATCCGCGCGCCGCCGGCCGGGATGAGGGTCTCCGGCAGCGTGAAGGTCTCGCCGAAGCGGCCGTTGAAGCGGGTGGCGAGGTCCCGGGTCAGCTCCAGGTGCTGGCGCTGGTCCTCACCCACCGGCACCTGGTCGGCCTGGTAGACGAGGATGTCGGCGGCCTGCAGCACCGGGTAGGTGAACAGCCCGACCGAGGCCGAGGCGGTGCCCTCCCGCTGGCTCTTGTCCTTGAACTGCGTCATCCGGCCGGCCTCGCCGAAGCCGGTGAGGCACTCGAGCACCCACGACAGCTGCAGGTGCTCGGGCACGTGGCTCTGCACGAACAGCGTGCTGCGCTGCGGGTCGACGCCGAGGGCCAGCAGCTGGGCGGCCGAGACCAGGGTGTTCCGGCGCAGCTCCTCGGGGTCCTGCGGCAGCGTGATCGCGTGCAGGTCGACGACGCAGTAGAAGGCCTCGGTCGTCTCCTGCAGCGCGACCCACTGGCGGAGCGCACCGAGGTGGTTGCCGAGGTGGAAGGAGCCCGCCGTCGGCTGGATGCCGGACAGGACACGGGGAAGAGGCACGACGGCCATCAAACCAGCCGGGCGCTAGGCGACCGGCGCGCCGGGGCGCACCGTGTCGGGGGTCGTGGCGGCGAGCACGTCGTCGAGCGCGGCGAGGAACAGGTCGTCCTCCTCGGGCGTGCCGACGGTCACCCGGATCCCCTCGCCGGCGAACGGCCGGGTGATGACGCCGCGGGCCTCCAGCGCCGCGGCGGTCGCGGCGGACGGCTCCCCCAGCGGCAGCCACACGAAGTTGGCCTGGCTGTCGGGCACCTCCAGGCCGCGCCCGCGCAGGGCGGCGGTGAGCCGTTCGCGCTCGGCGACGACGGCGGCGACGCGGCGGCGGACCTCGTCCTGGCTGCCGAGCGCGGCGACGGCGGCGGCCTGGGCGAGCATCGAGACGCTGAACGGCACGTGCGTGCGGCGGACGGCGTCGGCGACGGCGCGGTCCTCCGCGACCAGGTAGCCGACCCGCAGGCCGGCCAGGCCCCAGGCCTTGGAGAACGTGCGCAGCACCGCGACGTTCGGGCGCCCGCGCATCAGCTCCAGGCCGTCGGGGACGTCGGGGTCGGTGACGAACTCGCGGTAGGCCTCGTCGAGCACGACCAGCACCGTCGCGGGCACCCGGTCGAGGAAGCGCTCGAGCTCCGCCCGCCGGACCGCGGTGCCGGTCGGGTTGTTGGGGTTGCACACGAACAGCAGCCGGGTGTCGTCGTCGACCGCGGCGGCCAGCGCGTCGAGGTCGTGGGTGTCGGGGGCGCCGCCGGGGGCCGAGGGCACCAGCGGCACCTGCAGGCTCCGTGCCCCGGCGACCTGCGCCAGCAGCGGGTACATCTCGAACGACCGCCAGGCGAAGGCGATCGCCGTCCCGGGGTCGTTGAAGGCCTGGGCCAGCTGCTGGCAGAGCATGACCGCGCCGCAGCCGGGGACGACCTGCGCCGGGTCGACGCCGTAGTGCTCCGCCAGCGCGGCGGTGAGGACGGCGGCCCCGTTGTCGGGGTAGCGGTAGGTCTCCCCCGCCGTCTCGGTCAGCGCCCGCAGGACGGCCGGCAGCGGCGGGAAGGGCACCTCGTTGCTGGCCAGCTTCACGGCGCGGTCGACGCCGAGCTCGCGCGCCAGGTCGGCCGGGTTGCGGCCGGGCTTGTAGGCCGGCAGCGCCTGGACGGCCGGACGGGCAGTGACCACGGGGCTCGACCTCCGCGCGCCCGGTGCTCCCGGGCGCCGACTCCTAGGGTGGCCCCATGCGCGTTCTCGTCGCCGGTGGGGCCGGCTACATCGGCAGCGTAGTCACCGCCGCTCTCCTCGAGGGCGGCCACGAGGTCACCGTGCTCGACGACCTGTCGACCGGGCACGCCGACGCCGTGCCCGAGGGCGCCCGGTTCGTGCAGGCCACGCTGCAGGACTCGGCGCCGGTGCTGGCCGAGGTGCGGCCGGAGGCGGTCCTGCACTTCGCGGCGAAGAGCCTGGTCGGCGAGTCGCAGGTCAAGCCGGAGATCTACTGGGAGCACAACGTCGGCGGGTCGCTGGCGCTGCTCGAGGCGATGCGCGCGGTCGACTGCCGGCGGATCGTGTTCTCCTCCACCGCCGCCACCTACGGCGAGCCCGAGCAGGTGCCGATCCGCGAGGACGCGCCGACCCGGCCGACCAACACCTACGGCGCCACCAAGCTCGCCGTCGACGCGATGCTGACCTCGTACGCGACCGCGTACGGCTTCGCCGCGGTGAGCCTGCGGTACTTCAACGTGGCCGGCGCCGCGTACGGCCTGGGCGAGCGGCACACCACCGAGACCCACCTCATCCCGATCGCGCTGCAGGTGGCGGCCGGGGAGCGCGAGGCGATGACGGTCTACGGCGAGGACTACCCGACGCCGGACGGCACCTGCATCCGCGACTACATCCACGTCTCCGACCTCGCCGACGCGCACCTGCTCGCACTCACCGCCCCGGAGCCGGGCGAGCACCGGGTCTACAACCTGGGCAACGGCACCGGGTTCTCCGTGCAGGAGGTCGTGGACGCCGTCCGCGAGGTGACCGGGCACCCGGTGCCGGTGCAGGTGGGCGACCGGCGGGCCGGCGACCCGGCGCAGCTGGTGGCCTCCAGCGACCGCATCCGCGCCGACCTGGGCTGGACGCCGCGGCACACCGACCTGGCGGGCATCGTGCGCGACGCGTGGGAGGTCGCGCAGAAGCGCGGCTGAGCGGCCTCAGCCGGCCGGGCTGTCCTCCCCGGCCGGCTCGACGTCGGGCGCCCGGGTGACCGAGAGCCGGGCGATGCGCCGTCCGTCGAGCTCGAGGACGGTGAGCGTGCGGCCCTCGACCTCGACGGCGTCGCCGACGTCCGGCAGCCGGCCGAGCTCGGCGAGCACGTAGCCGGCGACCGTCTCGTACGGGCCCTCGGGCAGCCGCAGGCCGGTGACCTGCGCGAAGTCGTCGAGGTTGAGCAGCCCGTCGACGTCGTGCGGCCCGCCGGGCTCGTCGCCGTCCCCGGGGGCGACCTCCTCGTCGTACTCGTCGTAGATCTCCCCGATGACCTCCTCGATGAGGTCCTCGAGCGTGACGATCCCGTCGGTGCCGCCGTACTCGTCGACGACGACCGCCAGGTGCTGGTTCTCCCGGCGCATCTCCGACAGCGCCGTCAGCACGCCCGCGGTGCCGGGCAGCCGCTTCACCTCGCGGGCCATGTCGCCGACGGTCGCCGCGCGCCCGGCCGGGTGGGTGGGCAGCAGCAGGTCCCGGACGTGCACGAACCCGACGACGTCGTCCTGGTCGCGGCCGGTGACCGGATAGCGCGACCAGCCGGACTCGGCGACCTGGCGGGCGGCGCGGCTGACCGTCGTCGTCGCGTCGAGGAACTCGACCTCGGTGCGCGGGGTCATGACCTCGCGCACCTCGCGGTCGCCGGCGCGGAAGACCTCGTCGATGAGCCGCCGCTCGTCGCTGGACAGCGACTCGTGCGCGGCGACGAGGTCGCGCAGCTCCTCCTGGCTGATCGCCTCACCGCTGGCCCTGGGGTCGCCGCCGAGCAGCCGGACCAGCACGTTCGTCGACGCCGACAGCAGCCAGATCACCGGGCGGGACAGCCGGGCGATGGCGTTCAGCGGCCGGGCGACGAGCAGCGAGAAGCCCTCGGCGCGCTGCAGCGCGAGCCGCTTGGGGGTCAGCTCCCCCACGACCAGGGACACGTAGCTGATCGCGACGGTGACCAGCACGAGCGCCAGCGGGTCGGCGACGCCCTCGCGGAGCCCGCGGCGCACCAGCCAGTCGCTGAACGGCTCGGCGAGGGTGCTGGCACCGAAGGCGGCGGACAGGAAGCCGGCGAGGGTGACGCCGACCTGGACGGCGGCGAGGAAGCGGTTGGGGTCGCCGAGCAGCCGGGCCAGCGCGCGGCCGCGGCGGCCCCGCTCCGACAGCACCCGGACCTGGGCCTCGCGCAGGGACACGAGCGCGATCTCCGCGCCGGCGAACACGCCGCCGATCAGCACGAAGACGACGACCATGACGATGTCGAGCCAGACGTCGCTCACCGGCGGCGTGCTCCTCGCGTCTCGGGGTGGTGGTCCGTCCATGCTGCCCGGAGGGGCACTCGAAACCCACCGCGCGCCCGGGAGACGTCTCCCACGGCCCTCGGACGGACTTGCTGTGACCTCCGTCACGTCACCCTCCCGGGTGACGTCCGGCTACGGCTACTCTCCACGAAGTCACAGAAAGCGACTTGTCGACTTCGTGAGGTAATCACCCCGTGCGCCACCGGTCTTCCCCGCCGTCCGCCCGCCACGCCGCTCCGGTGGCCCCCCAGCGCCCGCCGCGGCGCCGGGGCCGCGCCCGCCGGCTGCTGCCGGTCCTGCTGGTCGTCCTCGTCGTGGGCGGCATCGCGCTGCTCGTGCCGCTGATGGCCGCCGGCCGGGGCGCGCTGTCGACGGCGGAGTCCGCGGCGACCTCCGCGGCGGACGCGGTGCAGGACGGCGCGGAGGACGGCGCGGAGCGCACCGGCGTGGTCACGATGGGCGTCGACGGCTCCCCGACCACCGCCCCGGGGACGACACCCGGCGCGCCGGGCTCGCCGACCGCGGACTCCCCCGCGCCCGGCTCGCCGGCGCCGGGCTCGTCCGCGGCGGACACCTCCGCGCCGGGGACCTCGTCGTCGGCGGGTCGCTCCACCGCCGCCGGCGGGGCGTCGTCGGCGCCCTCCTCGTCCTCGCCCTCCTCGTCCTCGCCCTCCTCGTCCTCGCCCTCCTCGTCCTCGTCGTCCGCCTCGGCGTCCTCGTCCTCGGCGGGCGCGTCGTCGGCGCTGCCCGGGTCCTCGGCCCCGGCGCCGGGCGGCTCGTCGTCCGCCGCGTCCCCGTCGTCGGCCGGGTCCTCGTCCGCGTCGGCGGCGGGACCGGAGGCGCAGACGCCGACCCCGTCGTCGGAGCCCGCGCCGGCACCGGTGGCCCGCACCGCCGCCGCCCCGGCCGCGCCCTCGGCGGAGGCCGCGGTGCTGGCCCTGGTCAACCAGGAGCGCGCCGCCGCCGGGTGCGCGCCGGTGGTCGCGGACGCGGCGCTGGCCGCCGTCGCGCGGGCGCACAGCGCGGACATGCGCGACCGCGGCTACTTCTCGCACGACACCCCCGAGGGGCTGGACCCGTTCGACCGGGCCCGGGCCGCGGGCGTCAGCACAGCGCGGGCGGAGAACATCGCCCAGGGCCAGCCCGACCCGGCCGCGGTGATGGCGGCGTGGATGGACAGCCCCGGCCACCGGGCGAACATCCTGAACTGCTCGCTGACGACGCTCGGCGTGGGCGTGGCCGAGGGCTCCGGCGGCCCGTGGTGGACCCAGCTCTTCGGCGCCTGACCCTCACCGCGCGAGCGCCTCGGCGACGCGGGCGACCAGAGCCTCGGGGTCGCGCAGGTCGGCGGCGCTCACGAAGACCACCCGCCAGCCGGCCGCGGTGAGCCCGTCGAGCCTGCGCCGGTCCCGCGCCAGCTGACCGGACTCGCCGTGCCAGGCGCCGTCGTACTCCACGGCCAGCCGGTGCTCGGGAAAGGCCAGGTCCACCCGCGCGACGAAGCCGCCCCCGTCGTCGCGGACGGTGTACTGCGGCACGGCGACCAGGCCGGCCAGGGCGAGGAGCACGCGCACCCGGGACTCGGGCAGGGACTCGGCCCGCGGGTCGGCCACCTCCACCGCCTGGCGTGCCCGCCGCGCGCCCCGCGGGGACGGCAGCGTCTCGAGGGACCGGCGGAGTCCGGCGCGGTCGACCACGCCGCGCGCGAGCAGGACGTCGAGGGCCGCCACCGCCTCCCCGAGCGGCTCCGTCCGGGCGATGTCGAGCGCCGTCCGGGTCCTGCTGGTGCACCGTCGGCGACGCACCTGGACGACGTCGGCGGGCGCCAGCGCCGTCCGCCGGACCCGGAGACCGGTGACCGGCCCGAACCGCACGCCGGTGGGGACGGACACCTCCACCGGCGTCGCCACGCCCATGAGCACATCGGCGCCGTGCAGGTGGGCCGCCGTCCGGCCGCTGAACACGGCCGTGGGAGGGACGAGCGTGCACGCGCCGCTGATGTGGAGGTCGGGGCCGTCCGGCAACTCGGCGTCGGCGTAGACACCGCGGTGGAGCCGGCGCCAGGCGCTGCTGCGGAGGGCGGACGGGGTCAGCAGCCCGGCGGTGATGGCGTCCCGCGCGCGGAACACCCGGCCGCGGAGTACGGCGGGACGCTGGGGCCGGGGCACCGGGCGAGCCTGCCGTGACCCGCCGTCGACGCGCTCGCGCCGTCCACAGGCGCCGCGACTGCGGGGACAACAGGCCCCGAGACGCGAGCGGCCCCCTCACCCGGGGGTGTGGGGGCCGCCGCGGCGACTACGTCAGGCCATGGCCTTCTGCAGGTTGGTGTCGATGGCGCCCAGGAAGTCCTGGGTGGTCAGCCACGGCTGCTCCTTGCTGATCAGGAGCGCGAGGTCCTTGGTCATCTGACCGCCCTCGACGGTGTCGATGCAGACCTTCTCGAGGGTCTCGGCGAACCGGGTGACCTCGGGGGTGCCGTCCAGCTTGCCGCGGTGGGCCAGGCCCCGCGTCCAGGCGAAGATCGACGCGATCGGGTTGGTCGAGGTCTCCTTGCCCTGCTGGTGCTGGCGGTAGTGCCGGGTCACCGTGCCGTGCGCGGCCTCGGCCTCGACGGTGCGGCCGTCGGGGGTCATGAGCACCGAGGTCATCAGGCCCAGCGAGCCGAAGCCCTGCGCGACGGTGTCGGACTGGACGTCGCCGTCGTAGTTCTTGCACGCCCAGACGTAGCCGCCCTCCCACTTGAGGGACGCGGCGACCATGTCGTCGATGAGCCGGTGCTCGTAGGTGATGCCGGCCTGCTCGAACTGGTCCTTGAACTCGGTCTCGAAGACCTCGGCGAAGATGTCCTTGAAGCGGCCGTCGTAGGCCTTGAGGATCGTGTTCTTCGTCGACAGGTACACCGGGTAGCCGCGCTGCAGGCCGTAGTTCATCGAGGCCCGGGCGAAGTCGCGGATGGACTCGTCGAGGTTGTACATCGCCAGCGCGACGCCGGCGCCGGGCGCCTGGAAGACCTCGTGCTCGATCGGCGCGGAGCCGTCCTTCGGCGTGAAGGTCACCGTCAGGGTGCCCTCGCCCGGGAAGCGGAAGTCGGTGGCGCGGTACTGGTCACCGAACGCGTGACGGCCGACGATGATCGGCTTGGTCCAGCCCGGCACCAGCCGCGGCACGTTCTGCATGATGATCGGCTCGCGGAAGATGACGCCGCCGAGGATGTTGCGGATCGTCCCGTTCGGGGAGCGCCACATCTTCTTGAGGCCGAACTCCTCGACCCGCGCCTCGTCCGGGGTGATGGTGGCGCACTTGACGCCCACGCCGTGCTTCTTGATCGCGTTGGCGGAGTCGACGGTGACCTGGTCGTCGGTGGCGTCGCGGTGCTCGATGCCCAGGTCGTAGTACTCCAGGTTCACGTCGAGGTACGGCAGGATCAGCTGGTCCTTGATGAACTGCCAGATGATCCTGGTCATCTCGTCGCCGTCGAGTTCGACGACGGTGCCCTCGACCTTGATCTTGCTCACGTCAGACATTCCCTCTCTGCAGCCCCGGCCCGTCGGGCCGGGAGTCGGTCAGGTCGCGGTGCAGTCGCTCTACAGCTCCGCGACGTCGGCCTGCTTGGCGCGCACGGCCTCGGCCGCCTCGCGCAGCCCGGCCAGCTCGCTCTCGGTGAGGTCCCCCTCGACCACCCGGCGCACACCCGCGCGCCCGATCTCGGCCTCGACGCCGAGGTAGACGCCGGAGATGCCGTACTCGCCGTCGACCCAGGCGCACACGGGCATCACGGCGCCGGAGTCCTCCATGACGGCGCGGGCCATGCGGGCCGCCGCCGCCGACGGCGCGTAGTACGCCGACCCGGTCTTGAGCAGTGCGACCACCTCGGCGCCGCCGTTGCGGGTGCGCTGCACGAGGTGCTCGACGCGGTCGGGGGCCAGGACGTCGGCCAGCGGCTTGCCGTCGACGGTGCACCGCGAGGGCACCGGCACCATCGTGTCGCCGTGCGAGCCGAGGGTCAGGGTGCGCACCGAGGACACCGGGACGCCGAGCTCCTCGGCGACGTTGTTGGTGAACCTCGCGGTGTCGAGCATCCCGGCCTGGCCCATCACCCGCTCCTTCGGGAAGCCGGTGGCCAGCTGCGCCAGGGCGGTCATCTCGTCCAGCGGGTTGGACACCACGATGACGACGGCGTCGGGCGAGGTCCGCGCGACGTTCTCGGACACGTCCCGGACGATCTTCGCGTTGGTCTCGATGAGGTCCATGCGGCTCATGCCGGGCTTGCGGGGTAGCCCGGCGGTGACCACGACGACGTCGGACCCCTCGGTGCCCTCGTACGAGCCGCCGCCGACGCCGACGACCCTCGTCTCGAAGCCCTCGATCGGGCGGGACTGGTTGATGTCGAGGGCCAGGCCCTCGGGCTTGCCCTCGACGATGTCGGTGAGGACGACGGTCTCGAAGACGTCGTACTCCGCGAGCCGGAGGGCGGTGGTGGAGCCGTAGAAGCCGGCACCGACGACGGTGACCTTGCCGTTCCTGGGCTGCTCTGCCATGGGCGTCAACCTAGACCCGGGACCCCGGTCACCGCGCCCGCGGGCCGACGCGCTCAACTGCCCGGGACGACGAGGGCCAGCGCCGACAGCGCGACCCCCGCCCCGGCCATCAGGACGACGTCGACCGGCCTGCTGCGGACGGCGAGGAAGCCGACCCGGCGGACGGGGAGCACCAGCCGCAGCACCGCCGCGCCGACGAGCGCCAGCCCGACCACCAGCAGGCCGCGCCGCCAGTGCTCCAGCGCCACCATCCCGAGCCCCACCGCGACCACGACCAGCACCGCGAACAGCGGCAGCTGACGCAGCAGCCCGGCCAGGAACGGCCGGCGCAGGTAGAGCGGCGGGCGCGTCATCAGGCCGTGAGCACCTCGTCCGCGGCGGCCCGCTCGGCGGCCAGCACCACGTTCTGCAGGAGCATCGCCCGGGTCATCGGCCCGACCCCGCCGGGGTTGGGCGCCACGTGCCCGGCCACCTCGACGACGTCCTTCGCGACGTCGCCGGCGATCTTCCCGTCGACCCGGCTGACGCCGACGTCGAGCACCGCGGCGCCCGGCTTGACGACGTCGGCGGTGATCAGTCCCGGCACGCCCGCGGCGGCGACGACGACGTCGGCGGTGCGCAGGTGGGCGGCCAGGTCCCGGGTGCCGGTGTGGCAGAGGGTCACCGTGGCGTTCTCGGTCCGCCGGGTGAGCAGCAGCCCGAGCGGCCGGCCGACGGTGATCCCGCGCCCGACGACGACCACCTCCGCGCCGGCCACCGGGACATCGTACCGGCGCAGCAGCTCGACGATGCCGACCGGCGTGCACGGCAGCGGCCCGTCGACGCCGAGCACCAGCCGGCCGAGGTTGACCGGGTGCAGGCCGTCGGCGTCCTTCGCCGGGTCCATCGCCTCGAGGACGGCGTACTCGTCGACCTGGCGCGGCAACGGCAGCTGGACGATGTAGCCGGTGCACGCCGGGTCGGCGTTGAGCTCCTCGACGACGGCGAGGACGTCGGCGAGCGTGGCGGTGGCGGGCAGCTCGCGCTGGATGCTGGCGATGCCGACCTGCGCGCAGTCGGAGTGCTTGGCGTTGACGTACCAGCGGCTGCCCGGGTCGTCGCCGACCAGCAGCGTGCCGAGGCCCGGCCGGTGCCCCGCCGCCGTCAGCGCCGCGACCCGCGCGGTGAGCTCCTGCCGGATGGTGGCTGCGGTCGCCTTGCCGTCGAGGATCGTCGCGGGCACCCCGACAGTGTGCCGGAGGCGCCTCCCGGCCGACCCTCGCGGCCCTACGCTTCGGGGCGAGCACCGCACGGCCGGATCCCTCGAGGAGAGCTGATGACCGAGCGCGACCCGTCCACCCGGCAGCTCGGCGCCGACTGGCGGGAGCAGACGACGCCCGGTCCGGCGCCCGTGGCCGGCGCGTCCGCGGGAGGCGCCGGCGCGTACGGCCAGGCGGCCCCGAACCCGTACACGACGCCCAGCTACTCCGACCGTCCGGTGCCGGTGCGCGGGCCGGACTCGCTCGGCGGGCTGCTGCTCATCCTGGCCGGCATCGCCGCCGCGGTGAGCCTGCCGCTGCGCTGGCTGGCGGGGGGCGACACCGGCTGGAGCCTGGTCCGCCGCGGCTTCGACGAGGCGGGCGCCGGCTTTGGCTCCCTGGTGGACTCCGGCTTCTGGCAGCCGCTCGCCGTCGTCCTGGGCGGAGGCGTGCTGTTCCTGCTCGGGATCCTGCTGTGGCTGCCCGCGCGGACGCACCGCCTCCTCGGCGTCCTCGCGCTGTTCGTCAGCGCGCTGGCGGTCGCCGCGGTGCTCGTGCCGTTCGCCGCGGAGGACTGGGACCCGGCGGCGTTCGGCCTGGGCTTCTGGTTCGCCTGCGCCGTCGGCGTCCTCGGCCTGCTCGGCGCGCTCAAGGCGATGCTCACCGGCCCCCGCTACCGGTAGGTCAGCCCTCGACGAGGGCGCCGTGGGCGCGGGCGACCTGCACCGCCTGCACGAGGTCGAGCCGGACGCCGGTGAGCTCCAGGCCCCGCCAGGGCCAGGCCTCGGTGGCCGCGCCGCGGAGGTCGGTGCCGCGCAGCTTCGCGCCCTGCAGGCGGGCGCGGTCGAGGTCGGCGCCGGTGAGGTCGCACTCGCGCAGGTCGGCGTCGGTGAGGTCGGCCTCGCGGAACCGCTGACCGGACAGGTCGCTGCCGGACAGGTCGACGCCGCGCAGGGACGTCCAGCTCCAGTCCGAGTCGGTGCTGGTCAGCGGCCGGACGACCGCGCCGGGGAACTGCGAGCCGGTGAGCTTGCAGCCCTCCCAGACGGCGTCGATCAGCCGGGCCCGGTCGAACCGGCAGGACAGGAACGCGCTGCCGCGGTGCCGCGAGCCGCTCATCCGCACGCCGGTGAGGACGCAGGAGTCGAACACGCAGCGCCGGGTGACCAGCTCGGTGAGGTCGGCGTCGTCGAACCGGCAGCGGGTGAAGGTGACGCCGTCGAGCTCGGCGCCCCACCAGTCGACGCGGGCGAGGTCGGCGTCCTCGACCTCCTCCCCGGGCTCCGGCGGACCGACGTGGGGCCGGCCCCGCGATGCGCCCGGGCTCAATGCGCGAAGTGGCGGGTGCCGGTCAGGTAGAGCGGGACGCCAGCCGCCCGCGCCGCCGCGACGACCTCCTCGTCGCGCACCGACCCGCCCGGCTGCACCACCGCGCGCACCCCGGCGTCGAGCAGCACCTGCAGGCCGTCGGCGAAGGGGAAGAACGCGTCGGAGGCGGCCACCGACCCCGCGGCCCGCTCCCCCGCCCGCGTGACCGCCAGCCGCGCGGAGTCCACCCGGTTCACCTGGCCCATGCCGACGCCGACGGTCGCCTTGTCGTGGGCGAGCAGGATCGCGTTGCTCTTGACCGCGCGGACCGAGCGCCACGCGAACACGAGGTCGTCGAGGCCGGCGGCGTCCAGCGGCTCGCCGCACGCCAGCGTCCAGGTGGTCGGGTCGTCGCCGGCGGCGTCGATGCGGTCCGCGCTCTGCAGCAGCAGCCCGCCGCCGACCGGCCGCAGCTCGACCGGGGGCCGGCCGGCCTCGGGCAGCCGCAGCAGCCGGATGTTCTTCTTCGCCGTCAGCACCTCGACGGCGTCGGCGGTGAACGACGGCGCGACGACGACCTCGGTGAACACCCCGGCGACCTGCTCGGCCATCGCCAGGTCGACCTCGCGGTTGGCCGCGATGACGCCGCCGAAGGCCGAGACCGGGTCGCAGGCGTGCGCCTTGCGGTGGGCGGCGGCGACGTCCGGGCCGACGGCGATCCCGCACGGGTTGGCGTGCTTGATGATCGCCACGCACGGGTCGTCGTGGTCGTGCGCGGCCCGCCACGCGGCGTCGGTGTCGACGTAGTTGTTGTAGGACATCTGCTTGCCGTGCAGCTGCTCGGCGTGCGCCAGACCCGGCTCCCCGCCGCGGTACAGCGCGGCCCGCTGGTGCGGGTTCTCGCCGTAGCGCAGCACGTCGGCGCGCTCCCAGGACGCGCCGACCCAGGACGGGAAGCCGGACTCGTCGTCGGGGGCGAGGACGTTGCCCATCCACGAGGCGACGGCGATGTCGTAGGTGGCGGTGTGCCGGAAGGCGGCCCCGGCCAGCCGCTGCCGCTCGGGGAGGGTGAAGCCGCCGGCGGCCACGGCGGCGAGCACGTCGCCGTACCGGGCGGGGTCGACGACGACGGCGACCGACGGGTGGTTCTTCGCGGCCGCGCGCACCATCGCCGGGCCGCCGATGTCGATCTGCTCGACGCAGTCGTCCGGCGTCGCGCCCGAGGCCACGGTCTCGGGAAACGGGTAGAGGTTCACGACGACGAGGTCGAAGGCGGCGATGCCGAGCTCCTCGAGCTGTGCGACGTGGTCGGGCTTCCGCCGGTCGGCGAGGATGCCGGCGTGCACGGCGGGGTGCAGCGTCTTGACCCGGCCGTCGAGGCACTCGGGGAAGCCGGTGACCTGCTCGACCGGGGTGACCGCGATCCCGGCGTCGGCGATGCGCCGCGCGGTGGCCCCGGTGCTCACCAGCTCCACGCCGGCGTCGGCCAGGCCGCGGGCGAGCTCCTCGATCCCGGTCTTGTCGTAGACGCCCAGCAGGGCACGGCGCACCGGCGTCCGGGTGTCGCTCATCGGGGGCTCTCCTCCGTCGTCCCGGTGACGAGTCGCGCCACCGTCTCCACCAGGAGCGTCCGCTCCACGGCCTTGATCCGTTCGTGCAGGCGGTCCTCGTCGTCGCCCGGCAGCACCGGCACCTCGCGCCGGGCGAGCACCGGGCCGGTGTCGACGCCGGCGTCGACCAGGTGCACCGTGCTGCCGGTGACGTCCACGCCGGCGGCCAGCGCGTCGCGGACGGCGTGCGCGCCCGGGAAGGCCGGCAGCAGCGCGGGGTGGGTGTTGACCAGCCGGCCCTCGTAGCGGGCCAGGACGGCGGGGCCGACGATCTTCATGAACCCGGCCGACACCACCAGGTCGGGCTCGTGCGCGGCGATGGCCTCGGCGAGCGCGCGGTCCCAGGCGGCCCGGTCGGGGAACTCGCGCAGCGCGACGGTGAAGGTCGGCAGGCCGCGGCGGCGGGCGTGCTCCAGCCCGGCGGCGTCGCGGTCGGCGCCGACGGCGACCACCCGCGCCGGGTAGCCGGGGTCGTCGGCGGCCTCGAGCAGCGCCGCGCACAGCGAGCCGGTGCCCGAGATCAGCACGACGACCCGCGCCCGCGGGGAGTTCTCGGGGCGGGGCACGTGCGCGACCCTATCGACGGCGCCGGGGCCCTCAGCCGAGGGACCGCCAGCGCGCGGTGGCCGCCCCGACCGCCGCGGCGACGCCGGCCTGCAGCGCGACGGAGAGCGCGGTGGCCACCGGCGGCGCGCCGACGTCGGCGAGCGCGCCGTCGCCCAGCGACCCACCGGCCACCGCGGCGAGGACGCCCACGGCCAGCCCCAGGACGGCGCCGGCCAGCACGCCCCACAGGCCGGCGACCACCGAGCCGCCGTGGTCGTCGGTCATGCGGCGGCCCAGCGCCACCCCGGTGACCAGGCCGGCCAGCGCCGGGACCGCCTGCGAGACGAACGCCAGCAGCGGCACCGCCTGGGTGTCGGGCAGCGCGGCCAGCAGCGGGAACGCCGGCACCGGCCCGAGGCTGATCCCGTGCACCGAGACGACGGTCCCGGCGCCGACGGTGAAGCCGGGCCCGGCCGCCACCCCGAGCGCGGCCACGGCGGCGTTGGGCAGCAGCAGCGCCCCGAGCGCCAGCGTGCCGACCGCACCGGCCCCCGAGCCGCCCAGGGTGCCTGCGACCGCGGCGTACCCGGCGGCGTCCGCGGCCAGCGCGACGGCGACGACGGCGAGGCCCAGCGCCCCCGCGGCGAGCAGCCCGGCGAGGACGGCGGGCAGCAGCGGCCGCGCCGGCCCGGGCAGCCGGTCGAGCACGCCGTCGAGCAGGTCGCCCTCGCGCAGCACGCCCCAGCCGGCGGCGACCGCGGCGAGGACGGCGGCGCCGGCGGCGCAGCGCAGCAGGTCGGTGCGGGCGCCGGGCCCGTCGACGGCGAGCCCGAGCAGGACGGCGAGCAGCGTGTGCACCGCGACCGCGGTCGCCACGACGCCGGCCGCGGCGCGGGCACCGGCGGGCTCGGCGACGCGCACCACGCCCCGCCCGGCGCGGTCGAGCCCCCAGGCGACGGCGAGGGTGAGCAGCAGCGGCGCGAGGACCAGCGGCCCCGACGGCAGGTCGAGCCCGCCGCCGCCCGCCAGCAGCCACAGCCGGCCGCCGACGCGGGCCGCACTCGGGACCGACAGCCCGCCGGCCGGGTCGAGCGTCTCGACGACGAGGACCGCGAGGCCCAGCCCGAGCAGCCCGAGCAGCGTCACCGCGGCGGTGGCGGCGGCGCTCAGCGCGGCCGGGTACCAGGGCCGCCCGGCACCGGGGCCGCGCTGTCCCGGCAGGGGCAGGCGCGCCAGCAGGGAGACCACGCCTCCACTCTCGCAAGCGTCCCGCCGTCTGTCCGCCGCACGCGCCGGGGAGGCGCCGGAACGCCGACGAGGGCCGGCGGCAGGTGCCGCCGGCCCTCGTCGGGACGGGTGCGCCCCCCCCACGGGAGCGCGGTCGGGTCAGGGCCGGCCGTGCCCGGAGGCGGACGAGCCGCCGTGCTGCCCGGAGGACTGCTGACCGGGGTCGGTGGCCGGCGACGGGGTGTACGGCTGACCGTGCCCCGGCTGCCCCGGCTGGCCCCACGGCTGCGCCGGCTGGCCGCCGTAGGGGGCGGGCTGCCCGTACGGGCCCGGGGCGCCGTACGGGCCGGGCGCCGCGGGCGGGGCCGGGGCGCCGCCCTGGCCGGCGCCGAGGTCCGGCGCCTGCTGGTTGGCCCACTGCGCGGCGCCGGCGAAGGCGCCGGGCAGCGCCGGCTTGTTCCGCATCTCCGGCAGCAGCCGCAGGAACGCGAACACCGCGACCGCGACGGTGACCAGGAAGCCGAGCAGCGCGAAGACCGAGAAGCCGGCCTCGAAGGTCTGGATCCAGGCGATCAGGGTGAGCAGCGCGGCCAGCCCGGCCAGGCCCACGGTGATCCAGCTGCGCGGGAAGCCCAGGTCCAGCTGCACGACCGCCGGCAGCAGCGCCCACACGGCGGCCAGGAGCAGCAGCACGAAGCTGAAGGTCACCAGGCCGCTGACCTCGAAGCCGGAGAAGCTGTAGCTGATCTCCGGGACGTCGAAGCCGGGGACGTCGAAGCCGAAGTCGTCACTGCTGGAGAAGGTCGCCCACGGCAGCAGCGCGAGGACCAGGTAGACCAGTGCGCCGGCGGCGACGACGTAGTCGGCCATCTTCAGGCGCTCGAGGTCGAGGCTCGGACCGGCCGGGCGCGGGGGCTGGCCGTACGGCGAGGGGGCGCCGGGCGGCGGCTGCTGGCCGTACGGCTGCCCGTAGGGCTGCGCCGCGCCGTAGGGCTGCTGGCCGTAGGGCTGCTGGCCGTACGGGGCCTGCTGGCCGTAGGGCGGCTGGCCGTACCCCGGCTGGCCGTACCCCGGCTGGCCGTACCCCGGGTGGCCGCCCGGTCCCGGCTGCCCGGGCATCCCGGGCTGCTGAGGCGGCTGACTGGACGTCATCGATCGACTCTCCCTCGTCACATCGGTACGGCGTCGCGGATGCTCTCCCCCGCCGTCGACGGGTGGCAACCGCGTCGCGCTCGCCCCTCACCACGAGGGGCGAGATCGTGACCGCCTCGCAACCCGCCCCCGCGTAGCGGAACTGCCCCGGCTCCTGGGGAGGGGCCGGGGCAGTTCACGCAGGTGGCGCTCAGGCGCCGACGATCTCCCGCATGAGGCGGGCGGTCTCCGACGGCGTCTTGCCGACCTTGACCCCGGCGGCCTCGAGGGCCTCCTTCTTGGCCTGCGCGGTGCCGGCCGAGCCGGACACGATGGCGCCGGCGTGGCCCATGGTCTTGCCCTCGGGCGCGGTGAACCCGGCGACGTAGCCGACGACCGGCTTGGTCACGTTGGCCTTGATGAAGTCGGCCGCGCGCTCCTCGGCGTCGCCACCGATCTCACCGATCATGACGACGGCCTCGGTCTCCGGGTCGTCCTGGAAGGCCTGCAGGCAGTCGATGTGCGTGGTGCCGATGACCGGGTCCCCGCCGATGCCGACGCAGGTGGAGAAGCCGATGTCCCGGAGCTCGTACATCATCTGGTAGGTCAGCGTGCCGGACTTGCTGACCAGGCCGATCCTGCCCTGCTTGGTGATGTTGGCCGGGATGATGCCGGCGTTGGAGCGCCCGGGGCTGATCAGGCCGGGGCAGTTCGGGCCGATGATCCGGGTGGCGCTGCCCTGGGCGTGCGCCCAGAAGTAGGTGGAGTCGTGCACCGGGATGCCCTCGGTGATGACGACGGCGAGCCCGATCTGTGCGTCGACGGCCTCGATGACCGCGCCCTTGGCGCCGGCCGGCGGCACGAAGATGACGCTGACGTCGGCGCCGGTCTCCTTCATGGCCTCGGACACGCTGCCGAACACCGGCACGCTGGCGCCCTCGAAGTCGACGCGCTCGCCGGCCTTCTTCGGGTTCACGCCGCCGACGATCGCGGTGCCGGAGGCGAGCATGCGCTGGGTGTGCTTGCGCCCCTCCGACCCGGTCATGCCCTGGACGATGACCTTGCTGTTCTCGTTGAGGAAGATCGACATCTCTTCAGGTCCTGTCGGGAGTGGGCGGTCAGGCGGCGGCGAGCTCGGCGGCCCGGCGCGCGGCGCCGTCCATCGTGTCCACCAGGGTCACCAGCGGGTGGTTGGCCTCGGCGAGGATCCGCCGGCCCTCCTCGACGTTGTTGCCGTCGAGCCGGACGACGAGCGGCTTCGTGGCCTCGTCGCCGAGGATGCCCAGCGCGTGCACGATGCCGTTGGCGACCGCGTCGCAGGCGGTGATGCCGCCGAAGACGTTGACGAAGACGCTCTTCACGGCCGGGTCGGACAGGATGATGTGCAGCCCGTTGGCCATCACCTCGGCCGAGGCGCCGCCGCCGATGTCGAGGAAGTTGGCCGGCTTGACCCCGCCGAACTCCTCGCCCGCGTAGGCGACGACGTCGAGGGTGCTCATGACGAGCCCGGCGCCGTTGCCGATGATCCCGACCTCGCCGTCGAGCTTGACGTAGTTGAGGTCCTTCTCCTTGGCCGCGGCCTCCAGCGGATCGGCCGAGGCGGTGTCCTCGAGCTCGGCGTGCTGGGGGTGCCGGAAGGAGGCGTTCTCGTCGAGGGTGACCTTCGCGTCGAGCGCGAGGACGGTGCCGTCGGGCGCCTTGGCCAGCGGGTTGACCTCGACCAGGGTGGCGTCCTCCTGGGCGAAGGTCTCCCACAGCTGGACGGCGATGGCGATCACCTGGTCGCGCACCTCGGGGGCGAACCCGGCGGCGTCGACGATCTCGGCGGCCTTCTGCGCGTCGACGCCGGTCGTGGCGTCGACGGGGACGCGGGCGAGGGCCTCGGGCCGCTCGACGGCGAGCTGCTCGATCTCCATGCCGCCCTCGACGCTGGCCATGGCCAGGAAGGTGCGGTTGGCGCGGTCGAGCAGGTAGGAGAAGTAGTACTCCTCGGCGATGTCGCTGGCCTGGGCGACCATCACGCGGTGGGTGATGTGGCCCTTGATGTCCAGCCCGAGGATGTCCTGGGCGCGGGCCCTGGCCTCGTCGGCGTCGTTGGCCAGCTTGACGCCGCCGGCCTTGCCGCGGCCGCCGGTCTTGACCTGCGCCTTGACGACGACGGTCTGCCCGATCTCGCGGGCGATCGCCTCGGCCTGGTCGGGTGTCTCGGCCACGCCGCCGGGCAGCACGGGCACGCCGTGCGAGGCCAGCAGGTCACGCGCCTGGTACTCGAAGAGATCCACGAACAGGCACCGTAAACCTCGCCCGTCCCGGCCGCCGCACCGGCACCGGGCCCCGTGCGCGGGGTCACAGACCCCCGGAGAGCCGCCGCAACGCGGCCACGACGTCGTCCGGCGGGGTGCCGCCGGGGAAGCGGCGCACGGCGGGGGGCAGGTCGCCCCCGCGGTCGTCGTCGCCGTCCCCGAGCACGAAGGCGGTGACGTCGTCGACGCCGGCGGCGGACAGCCGGTCGAGGAGCTCGCCGAGCAGCCGCGGCGGCGCCCCGGCCACGCCGACGGCGTCGGCGTCCTCCTGCACGACGGTGGCGGCCAGCCGTCCGGCCGAGGTCACCTCGCCGGTCAGCACGACCTCGGCGCCGGTGTCGCGCAGCGCGCGGGCGAGGGCGACCGCACGCGGGTCGTCCTGCCCCTGGGGTCCGGCGACGACGACGCGCAGCCGCTCGCCCGCCGTCACCGGGCGGTCGTGCGGCGCAGCCGCCAGGCCAGCGCGGTGAGCAGCGCGTAGCCCAGCCCGGCGGCGAGCAGCCCGGCGCCGGGGACGGTCCACTCCAGCTCGTCGGAGGCGAGCGCGTCGCGCAGGCCGCCGAGCGCGGCGGCGAGCACGGTCACCGCGACGGCGAGGAAGCCGCCGACGGCGGCCAGCCGCGGCCGCAGCGAGGGCGCCAGCACCGAGGCGAGCAGGACGGCGCCGGCCAGCAGCAGCCCGCCGAGCAGCGCCAGCCCGGGCCGCTCGAGCAGCGCCTGCGGGCCCTGCTGCTCGACCACGACCTCCAGGCCGGTGGACGGGTCGTCGACGAGCCGGTCGGGGACGTCGGCGGCCGGCAGCGCCAGGCACAGCACGGTGAGGACCCCGAGCAGCACCGCCGCGCCGGCCAGCGCGCCGCGGGCGGGGTCGAGCGCCCCGCGGTCCTCCATGACGGTGCGGCTCCACGCAACCGCGGCGCACCCGCCGGCCAGGACGGTCAGCGCGAGCCCGGCGACCTCCAGCCACCAGCCGGCCCCGGTCTGCACGGAACTGGTGAGCACCCGCTCCCCGGCCAGCACCTCGACGGCGGGACGGACGGTGGAGGCGCTGCCGCGGTAGACCTCGATGAGCAGGGAGCCCAGCGCCAGCGCGCCACCGACGCCGGCGTAGGCCAGCCCGAAGCGCGGCACCCGGCCGGCGGCCAGCACCGCCCCCACCGCGACGGCGGCCAGCGGGACCACCAGGCCGACCAGCGCGGCGCCGAGCCCGCCGGCCAGCGACAGCTCCCGGCCGCCGACGACGAGGTAGGTCGGGAACAGCGCGGCGACCCCGGCCAGGCCGGCGAGCACCAGCAGCACCCCGGCGGCGCGGGCGCTGCCGGGCCGGTGGCCGACGACCAGCCCGTCGTCCGGGACGGGAGGGGCGGCCGGCGTGCGGGCCGGGCGCCGGGCCGCGGCCGGGCGGGCGCCGGTGCGCCGCGCCCCGGCGGCCGCGGACCCGGTGCGGCGGGCGGCACCCGCGGCCCCGGGCCGCCGGGCGCCGTCCCGGGTCCGGTCGTCGCGGGCAGCACTCTCACGGCCGGCCACGGGTCCCCCTTCGTCGAGATGTGTCGCGTTCCGGTCTCGATCTCGTCGAGATCTCCGCGTCGCCTGTGTGACGGTCACCACACCAGGGCATTACCGTCGCGTGAACCGAGCACCACTGCGGTGCTCCGCCGCTGACGGGCCCGGGTCCCTGGACACCGCCGGCGGCAGTCGAACGGGAAGGACGTCCATGCGCGCGACCGGCGACCCCGGGTGCCGTCCAGAGTGGCACACCGGAGAGCCCTTCCCGGGTACGCCACGGGACGCTCTGCGGGCGCTGGTCTCCCCCACCACCGTCGCCGGCGGGCTCACCGAACTGGCCTGGGTCGGGGCGCACGCCCTGCTCTACCCGCTGGGCGCGCGGACCGAGGCCCTGCTGCTGGACCCGCGCCGCCGCCCGGGCGTCCAGCCGGCCGCCGTCCGCGCGCTGTTCGCCGCCGACCCGCTCGCCGCGCGCGTCCCGGTGCTACTGGTGCACGGGCTCATCGACAACCGGTCGATCTTCACCGTCATGCGCCGCCGGCTGCGGCGGCGTGGGTTCACGCAGGTCTGCACCTGGAACTACAGCCCGCTGCTGAGCGACGTCGCCGAGGGCGCGCGCGACCTCGGCGAGCACGTCGAGCGGATCTGCGCCCGCACCGGCCACGACCGGGTGCACCTGGTGGGACACAGCCTCGGCGGCCTGATCGCCCGGCACTACGTGCAGCGCCAGGGCGGGGGCCGGCGGGTGGAGTCGCTGGTGACCCTCGGCACGCCGCACGGCGGCTCGGTGCTGGCCCACCTGCTGCCGACGCCGATGGTGCGCCAGCTGCGGCCAGGGTCGCCGGTGCTCCAGGAGCTCGCCGAGCCGGCGCCGGACTGGTCGACGCCGATGACCGCCGTCTACAGCAACCTCGACCAGATCGTCGTCCCCACCGTCGCCGGCCGGTGCGACCACCCGGACCTGCGGGCGCGCAACGTCCTCGTCCGCGGCGTGGGGCACATGTCGCTGCCGTTCCACCGCGGCGTCGTCGACGAGGTGGCCGCGACGCTGGCCGGGCTGCGCCCCGCCGCCCCGGCGCCGCTCGCCGCCGCCGCCTGAGCGGCACCCCACCCCGGGGAGACATGGCGACACGCAGCGTCGCGTCCCACGGTCGGCCCTGACGGAACGTTACGGTCCGATCACGGCGCCGGTACCCACCGGCGGGCGTCTCGCAGGCGCCTCCACCGCCGTCGCTCCCCCGACGGACTGCCCCGCGCAGGAGTCCCGGGAGCGTGGACGAAGGGTGCCCCGTGACCTCGCTCCTCGAGCCCGCGGCGACCGGCCGCCGGGCGACCGGGCCCGACGCGACCGGCCGCATCTCGTCCGGCCCGCTGGGGACCCCGGCCGTGCCGCCGGTCCCGCGGCCCGCGGTGCCGAGCACCGTCCTCCCCGCCCGGGTGGTCGCCCCCGCCGCCCCGGCCGGGGACGTCGAGGTCGCTGCCGAGGTCGAGGACGCCGAGGTCGAGGACGCCGAGGTCGAGGACGCCGCCGAGGCGGCCTCCGAGGCGGCCGGCACCGAGCCCGCCGACACCGGACCCGCCGCGCGGCGCACCGTCCGCCGCCCGCCCGGCCGCCGCGGCCCGCTGTGGCTGGGCGCGCTCGTCGCCGGTGCGCTCGTCGCCGCCGTCCCCGCCCTCACCGGCGGCGCCCCGGCCCCGTCCGCCTCGGTGAGCGCCGCCGACTACGGCCTCGGCGCCGCCGACATCGGCCTGACCGGGGACATGGAGGACGCCGGCGTCCGGCAGGGCATCACCCAGGCCGAGGCCGCCGTCCGGCTGTCCGAGCTGGCCGCCTCCCGCGCCGCCCGCGAGCCGCGGACCGTCGCGCCGACGACCGGCCGGATGACCACCTGCTTCTGCCAGCGCTGGGGCTCCATGCACTGGGGCATCGACCTGGCCAACTCCCTCGGCACGCCGATCTACTCGGTCACCGACGGGGTCGTGCTCCGCGCCGGCCGCGCCTCCGGGTACGGCAACGCCGTCTACGTCCAGGACGCCGACGGCAACGTGCACATCTACGGGCACATGCGCTACTACGACGTCTCGGCCGGCGACATCGTGCACGCCGGCGACGAGATCGCGAAGATCGGCAACGAGGGCCAGTCCACCGGCCCGCACCTGCACTACGAGATCCACCGCGGCGGCATGACCGGGCGGCCGATCGACCCCGAGGAGTGGCTCGCCGACCACGGCGTCACCCTCTGATCTGTCGGCCTCCGGCCGACGACCGCGGCCAGGTGCCGTCCCCCTGTTGCGCTGAGCCCTGCCCGCCGGTCGTCGGGGACCCTCCGGGCCCCGCTCCTCACGGCGCCTCGCAGGGCGGATCCCGTCGGGATCCGCGACGACCACCGCGCACCGGTCGGTGCCGCGGCCGCAGGCCCTCGTCGGGGAACGCTCCGCGCCCCCGCTCCTCGGGCCTAGAGCTTGACCAGCGGGGCGTAGCGCAGGACGAGGCGCTTGGTGCCGCCGGAGCCGAAGTCGACCGTGGCCTGCGCCTTGTCGCCGGCGCCGCTGACCTCGACCACCGTGCCCAGGCCGAACGCGTCGTGGCTGACCCGGTCGCCGACCTCGACGGAGATCACCGGCCGGTTGCCGCGGCCGCCGCGCAGGCCGCCCGTCGACAGCCCGGTCGCCGCCACCCGCTGCTGCGCCGACGAGCCGGTGCTCGGCGCCGGCGTCGGGTCGGTGCGCGCCCAGTGCACGGTGTCCGAGGGCAGCTCGTCGAGGAACCGCGACGGCGGGTTGTAGGCCGGCTGCCCCCAGCTGGTGCGCACCGTGGCGCGGGAGAGGAACAGCCGCTGCCGGGCGCGGGTGATGCCGACGTAGGCCAGCCGCCGCTCCTCCTCCAGCTCCCGCGGGTCGCCGAGCGCCCGCAGGTGCGGGAACACGCCGTCCTCGAGGCCGGTCAGGAACACGACCGGGAACTCCAGGCCCTTGGCGGTGTGCAGCGTCATCAGCGTGACGACGCCGGCCTCGTCGCCGGAGACGGGGATCTGGTCGGCGTCGGCCACCAGCGAGACCTGCTCGAGGAAGTCGGTGACGGTACCGCCGGGGTTGGCCGCCTCGAACTCGGCGGCCACCGAGATGAGCTCGTTGAGGTTGTCGACGCGGCCCTCGTCCTGCGGGTCGGTGCTGGCCTCGAGCTCGGCGAGGTAGCCGGTGCGGTCGAGGATGCTCTCCAGCAGCGCGGCCGGGCCCGAGCCGGTCTCGACCAGCTGCTCGAACTCCTCCAGCAGCGCGACGAACTCCTGGATCGCCTTGAGCGACCGCGGCGCCAGCGTGGTGATCTCCGGACAGCGGCGCAGCGCCGACGGGAAGGCGATCCGCTCGCGGTCGGCGAACTGCTCGATGCAGGACTCGGCCTTGTCCCCGATGCCGCGCTTGGGCGTGTTGATCACCCGGCGGAGGCTGACGACGTCGGCCGGGTTGGCGACCACCCGCAGGTAGGCCAGCGCGTCGCGGACCTCCTTGCGCTCGTAGAAGCGCACCCCGCCGACGACCTTGTAGGGCATGCCGACGCGGATGAACACCTCCTCGAACACACGGGAGGCGTTGTTGGTCCGGTAGAAGACGGCGATGTCCGCGGGCCGGACCGTGCCCGCGTCGACCAGCGCGTCGATCTGCTCGGCGACCCAGGCCGCCTCGTCGTGCTCGTTCTCGGCGACGTAGCCCTCGATCAGCTCGCCGTCGCCGGCGTCGGTCCACAGGTTCTTGGGACGCCGGCCGGTGTTCTTGGCGATGACCGTGTTGGCCGCCTTGAGGATCCGCTGCGTGGAGCGGTAGTTCTGCTCGAGCAGGATCGTCGTCGCGTCCGGGTAGTCGCGCTCGAACTCGTCGATGTTGCGGATCGTCGCGCCGCGGAAGGCGTAGATCGACTGGTCGGCGTCGCCGACGACGCACAGCTCGGCCGGCGGGACCGGCCCCTCGCCCGTGCCGACCAGCTCGCGTACCAGCACGTACTGCGCGTGGTTGGTGTCCTGGTACTCGTCGACCAGCACGTGCCGGAACCGGCGCCGGTAGTGCTCGGCGACGTCGGGGAAGGCCTGCAGCAGGTTGACCGTCGTCATGATCAGGTCGTCGAAGTCCATGGCGTGCGCCTCGCGCAGCCGCCGCTGGTAGAGCGTGTAGGCCTCCTTGAGCACCTTCTCCGGTGCCGTCTGGGGGCTGAACGCCTCCTCGTCGACCAGCTCGTTCTTCAGGTTCGACACCTGGGCGGCGAGGCTGCGGCCGGGGTAGCGCTTGGCGTCGAGGTCGAGGTCGCGGGCGACCATCGTCATCAGGCGGACCGAGTCGCCCTGGTCGTAGATCGTGAACGACGACTTCAGGCCGAGCTTGGCCGACTCGGCGCGCAGGATCCGCACGCACATCGAGTGGAACGTGGACACCCACATCGCCCGGGCGCGCGGCCCGACCAGCTGCGCGACGCGCTCCTTCATCTCGCCGGCGGCCTTGTTGGTGAAGGTGATCGCCAGGACCTCGCCCGGCTGCACCCCGCGGGCGCCGAGCAGGTAGGCGACGCGGTGGGTGAGCACCCGGGTCTTGCCCGACCCGGCACCGGCCACGATGAGCAGCGGGCCGCCCTCGTGGACGACGGCCTGGCGCTGGGGACCGTTGAGTCCGGCCAGCATGCGGTCCAGTTCCCGGCCGGCCGAGCCGGGAGCGGAACGCTGGAGCGCGGCGGTTCCGGGGAGGGCCTGCTGCACGCTGCTCATAGCCACACCACTGTAGTTCGGACCGACGACGGACCCGCCCGCGCCGGACCGCCCCTCGCGGCCGCCGGGCGTGCTGTGGCACACTCGGCGACGTGCTGCTCGCCACCGTCAGCTTTTACTACGGGCACCGGGTTCCGGTGTCCGTCGCCGCCGGCTGAGCAGCCGCCGCAACGAACGCCCCGGGCCCGAGGAGCCCGGGGCGTTTCTCGTTCCCCGGGGTCCGACGGCCCTTCCCGCCCCGGAGGAACCCGATGACCGCCACCCTGCCGCCCACCGACGCCGACACCCGCATCGCCGAGCTGCGCGGTGAGATCGACGCCTGCGACGCCGAGCTGATCGCGCTGGTGCAGCGGCGGCTCGCCGTCTCCCAGGAGATCGGCGAGCTGCGCCGCTCCACCGGCGGCACCCGGCTCTCGCTGTCCCGGGAGCAGCAGGTGATCGACCGCTTCCGCACCGCGCTGGGTCCGGACGGGGCCGCGCTCGGGATGCTGCTGCTGCGCCAGGGCCGCGGCCGCCTGTGAGACGAAGGACCCCCTCGCCCCCCACCGCTCGCACGCTCGCGGCGGGCCCCTGCGAGGGGGCCACCGCGTCACGTTCCGGAGGGCTGCGTCGTCTCCATGGGGACACCCCCTGAGAGAGGACGCCGCCGTGACCGGGACCCGCACCGCCCGCATCCCGCTCGACCCACCCCGCACGCTGCTCACCCGCCTCGTCGACCGGTACTCGCGCCGCACCTACGGCTCGACGCTCGACCCCGCCGCCGCGATGGCCCACCACCCGCGGTTGCTGCTCACCGAGCTCCGCCACGAGCAGTCCCTCGCGAGGTGGGACCGGCTCGACCCGACGCTCAAGTCGCTCGCGGTCATGTCGGCGGCGGTGACCGTCGGCTGCTCGTGGTGCGTCGACTTCGGCTACTGGATCGGGACCGCGCACGAGGGGGTGGACCCGGCCAAGCTGCGCGCCGTCCCCACCTGGCGGGACAGCGACGCGCTCACCGGCCTCGAGCGGCGCGTCGTCGAGTACGCCGAGGCGATGAGCACCACGCCCCCGGGCGTCACGGACGAGATGGTCGCCGCCCTGCGGCGCGACCTGGACGACGCCGCCCTGGTCGAGCTCACGATGATGGTCGCCGTGGAGAACAGCCGGTCGCGGGCCAACAGCGCGCTGGGCCTGACCAGCCAGGGCTTCCGGGACCGCTGCGAACTCCCGGCCCCCGCGTGACCGGCCCGCTGCCGGCGTTCGACGCGCACCGGCGGCTGCTGTTCACCGTCGCCTACCAGATGCTGGGCAGCGTCGCCGACGCCGAGGACGTCGTCCAGGACGCCTGGCTGCGCTGGTCGGCCGCCGACCGCGACGACGTCGCCGACCCGCGCGCCTACCTGGTCCGGGTCACCACCCGGCTGGCGCTGGACCGGCTGGACTCCGCCCGCGCGCGCCGGGAGGCCTACGTCGGCCCGTGGCTGCCCGAGCCGCTGCTCACCGACGGGGCCGCGGACCCGGCCGACGAGGCGGTGCTCGGGGAGGAGGTGTCGCTGGCGCTGCTCGTCGTCCTGGAGAGCCTGTCCCCCGCCGAGCGGGCGGTGTTCGTCCTGCGCGAGGTGTTCGGGCTGCCGGCCGCGGAGGTGGCCGCCGTCCTCGGCCGGTCGGAGGCCGCGGTCCGGCAGATCGGGCACCGGGCGCGGGAGCACGTGGCCGCCCGCCGTCCGCGGTTCGACGCCGACCGGGCGACCCACCGCGAGGTCACCGAGCGGTTCCTCGCCGCGTGCGCGGGTGGCGACGTCGACGCGCTGCTGGCCGCGCTGGCCCCGGACGCGGTGCTGATGACCGACGCCGGCGGCCGGGCCAGGGCGGCGCTGCGGCCGATCACCGGCGCGGACAAGGTGGCCCGCTTCCTCGCCGCCGTCATCCCCGGCGGGATGTCGCAGCCGGGGCTGCGGATGGTGCTGACCGACGTCAACGGCCGGCCCGGGGTGGCGGCGTGGACCGACGGGGAGCCCCTCGTCGCGGTCTCGCTGGTCGTCACCGACGGGCTGGTCCAGCAGGTCCTCGTGGTGCTCAACCCCGACAAGCTGGCGGGCCTGCGGGTGGGCGCACCCCCTGCATAGGCTCGCGCGGTGACCGCCGTCCCGCCCCGGAAGCCCGCCGAGCACGTCGAGCGCGTCCTGTGCGTGCTCGCCCACCCCGACGACGTCGACTTCGGCAGCGCGGGCACCGTGGCGACCTGGACCGCGGCCGGCACCGAGGTCGTCTACTGCATCGTCACCGACGGGGACGCGGGCGGGTTCGACGAGACCCCGCGCGACCGGATGGGCCCGCTGCGGCGGGAGGAGCAGCGGGCCGCGGCCGCCGCGGTCGGCGTCACCGACGTGCGCTTCCTCGGCTACCCCGACGGCCGGCTGGAGCTGACCCTCGACCTGCGCCGGGACATCAGCCGGGTCATCCGGCAGGTCCGCCCGCAGCGGGTGCTCACCAGCTCCCCGGAGCGCTGGTACGAGCGGGTCGGCGCCAGCCACCCCGACCACATGACCGTGGGCGAGTCGACGCTGCGCGCGGTCTACCCCGACGCCCGCAACCCGTTCGCCTTCCCGGAGCTGCTGGCCGACGAGGGCCTGGAGGCGTGGACGGTGGAGGAGGTGTGGCTGGGCGCCAGCCCGCGGGCCGACCACGCCGTCGACGTGACCGACGTCGTCGAGCTCAAGTTCGCCGCGCTGAAGAGCCACGTGACGCAGGTCAGCCACCTCGACGACCTGGAGTCCTTCGTCACGGGCTGGATGGCGCAGACCGCCCGCCGCTTCGGCCTCCCCGACGGCCGCCTGGCCGAGGCCTTCCACGTCGTCCACACGGCGTGAGCGGCCGGCTCAGAGCAGGCGGTTGGTCGCCGCCCAGCGGGTGAGCTCGTTGCGGTTGGACAGCTGCAGCTTGCGCAGCACGTTGGACGCGTGGGACTCGACGGTCTTCACCGAGATGAACAGCCGCGAGCCGATCTCCCGGTAGGTGTAGCCGCGGGCCAGCAGCTGCATGACCTCACGCTCGCGGGCGCTGAGCAGGTCCAGGCCGGGGTCGGTCGCCGGGTCCTCCGCCGGCGCGGCCGACGGCGCGCTCGCGGCGAAGGCGTCGAGCACGAAGCCGGCCAGCCGCGGGCTGAACACGACGTCGCCCTCGGCCACCCGCTGCACCGCCGACACCAGGTCCGGCCCGGAGATGGTCTTGGTGACGTAGCCGCGGGCGCCGGCGCGGATGACCGCGATGACGTCCTCGGCGGCGTCGGACACCGACAGCGCCAGCCAGCGCACGTCGGGCAGCTCGGCGCGCAGCGTCTCGAGCACGGTGCGGCCCCCGCCGCCGGGCATGTGCACGTCGAGCAGCACGACGTCGGGGACGGTGGCCCGGATGCCGGCGACGGCGGAGTCGACGTCGGAGGCCTCGCCGACCACGGTGACGGCGCCGCCGAGCTCGGCGCGCACGCCGGCGCGGACCATGGCGTGGTCGTCGACGACGAAGACGCGGGGGACGCTCACGCGGCGGCCTCGCGCGGCAGCACGAGCTCGACCTCGGTGCCCTCGCCCGGCGCCGAGCGCACCGTCGCCGTCCCGCCCAGGCGGGTGAGCCGGCCGGACACGGAGTCGCGCAGCCCGCGGCGGTCGGCCGGGACGGCGGACGGGTCGAACCCGGCACCGCGGTCGCGGACGAACACCGACACCGACTGCGCGCCCACCTCGGTGTAGAGGTCGGCGGAGGTCACGCCGGCGTGCTTGGCGGCGTTGAGCAGCGCCTCGCGGGTGGCCGCGCCCAGCGCCGCGAGCGCGTCGTCGACCGGGGCGTCGCCGACGACGACCGGGTCCACGGTGAGCGCGTGGTCGCCCTCCACCTCCGCGACCATCTCCGAGACCAGCGCGGCCCAGGTGCCGCCGCCGGGCGACGACGCCGGCTCGTACAGCCAGCTGCGCAGCTCGCGCTCCTGGCTGCGGGCCAGCCGGGCGACCGCCTGCTGGTCGGCGGAGTTCCGCTGGATGAGCGCGAGGGTCTGCAGCACCGAGTCGTGCAGGTGCGCGGCGACGGCGGCCCGCTCCTCGGAGCGGATGCGGGCGGTGCGCTCGGTCTCGCGGGAGTCCAGCAGCCGCCGCCAGAACGGCGCGGTGGCCAGCACGACGCCGACCATGATGACCAGGGTGGCGACGAAGCCGTTGCGCGCCGCGGCCAGCTGCCCCGTCGTCGCGAGCAGCAGGACCAGGCCGATCGCGGCGAGCGCCGCGCCGCCGGCGAGCACCCAGCGGACGCCGGGCCGGGTCAGCGTGCGGTCGGTGTCCAGCTGCCGCCAGATGACGGCGAGGCCGCCGCCGACCAGCAGCAGCGGCGCGATGAGGTCGTTGTTGCCCCAGGTCGCGAGGTTGGTGACCAGCACCATCGCGCCGAGGCCGAAGAAGGCCAGGCCGACGGTCTGCCGCCGGCTGGGCCGGGCGGCCGTGCCGGGGGCGACCTCGCCCAGCGGCACGAAGAACCACAGCAGCGCGTAGGCGATGACGCCGATGCCGGTCACCGCCAGCGCGACGAACGCCGCCCGGACGACCAGCGGGTCGGTGCGCAGGTGCGCCGCCGTCCCCGCCGCGACGCCGGCGAGCATCCGGCCCTGCCGCGGGCGCACGAGCGGTGGCCGGGTCTCGGCCGGGCGGGTCGCCACGGCGGTGGCGCCCGCGGGAGCCGGTGGGGTCTCGGGGGGCTGCGGGGTCCCGGTCGGCCGGGGGGTCTCGGTGGGCACGTCGACGGGGCCGGCCGGCGGGGCGCCGGCCGGCAGCCCGCCCGTGCTGGGCGCCGTCCTCGTCACGGCACCGATCGTCGCACCGCCCGCCCCTCCCCCGGTACCGGGAGACCCCCGGACGGGCAGGACCAGGGTCGGATGGGGGCCTTCCCCGATGTCGCGGCGGGCGCCCGCTCGGCACGCTCTGTGCCATGACCGCCGCCTCCCCTCCTCCCGCCCCACCCTTCGACCCGCCGCCCGCACCACGCCCCACGCTCCGGCGCAGCCGCACCGACAAGGTGCTCGGCGGCGTCGCGGGCGGCCTCGCCGAGTACAGCGGCGTCGACGCGCTGCTGTGGCGGGTCGGCTTCGTCGCCCTGACCCTCGCCGGCGGCACCGGCGTCCTCGTCTACGGGCTGCTCTGGCTGCTCATGCCGCGCGGGCCGCGCCGGGCCGTCGACGGCGCGCCCGCCGAGCCGCCGGCGCCCCGCTCCCCCGTCGCCGGGATGACGATCGCGGGGCTGCTCATCGTCGTCGGCCTGATGGTCCTGGTGACCCGCTACACCGACCTCGACCTCGGCCCCCGCGGGTTCCTCGCCGGCGCGCTGCTCGTCGTCGGCCTGGGGCTGGTCGTCTCGGCGCTGACCCGCGGCCGCACGCCGCGCGGCGGGCTGATCGCGCTGGGCTCGGTGCTCACCCTGGCGCTGCTGTTCACCTCGTCCGTCCCCACCTGGGACGCCGACGACCGCTTCGGGCCCGGTGGCGGCGTGGGCGACCGCGACTACCGCCCGGCGACCGTCGAGGACGTGCGTCCCGTCTACCGGCTGGGCGCCGGCGACATGGACGTCGACCTCTCCCGGATCGACGTCGACGACATCGACGAGCCGGTCGAGGTGCGCATCGAGCACGGCGTCGGCGACCTCGACGTGACCGTCCCCGACGACGCCGACGTGCGGGTCGACGTCGAGAACGGCATCGGCAACGCCGAGCTGTTCGACCAGGAGGGCGACGACGGCTACTTCCGCGCACCGGGCGGCGACAGCCGGCCCGAGTTCGTCCTGACCATCGACCACGGGGTCGGCGACCTGGAGGTGTCCCGTGCCTGACTACAGCGAGTTCCCCACCACCCCCACCGGCTGGCAGGAGCGCGCGCTGGCCGCCGACTGGCAGCACACCAGCGCCCTCCCGGTCGAGGCCCCCGCCCCGAGGCGGCGGGTGGACCTGGTCGCGCTGGTCCCGGGCGTCGCGTTCGTCGTCCTGGCGCTGGTCTTCCTCGCCGGGGTGACCGTGCCGCTCGGCTTCCTCGCCGACGGCGGGCTGCTGTGGCTGCTGCTGGTCGCTGTGGGCGTGGCGCTGATGGTGAGCGAGCTGCGGAGGGCGCGCCGCAGGCGCGGCTGACGACACGGGGCGGCCGTTGCGAGGGCCCGGGGAGCGAGGAGCTCCCCGGGCCCTCGCCGTGTCAGCCGGCGACCCGGTCGACGAAGGCCAGCGCCCGGGTCCAGAACAGCGCGGTGGCCCCGGGGTCGTACTCCGCCGGGAGGGACGGGTCGGTGAACAGGTGTCCGTGCCCCGGGTAGCGGAAGACCTCGAGGGTCGCGCCGGCGGCGGCGACGTCGACGGCGAACGCCTCGTCCCACTCCGCGGAGCGCTTCGGGTCGTCCGTGGTCCGGTGCAGCTGCGCGGGCAGCCCGGCCGGCCAGCCCGGCGCGCCGAGGACCGCCACCGGCAGCGCCCCGGAGACCAGCAGGACGCCGCTGCACCGGCGCTGCGTGGCCACGTGCTCGGCCATCCCCGCGCCGTTGGAGAAGCCGGCGGCGACGAACCCGTCGGGCAGGTCCCGGACGGCGTCGACCGCGCGGGCCATGAGCGCCGGGAACCCGACCGTCTCGACGTACGCGCCGGCCTCGGCGTAGTCGTCGAAGACCCGCCCGTCGTACTGGTCGACGACGCGGACCTCGTGGCCGGCCGCCCGCAGCCGGTCCGCGGCGTCGGTGACCCCGGGCCGGACGCCGAGGACGGAGTGGAAGAGCGCGATGGTCGTCATGGACCCACGGTGGCGGGTCCTCGGTGACACCGTCCTGTCACCGACTCCTGCGAGGATCCGCGCCGTGAACCGCACCGACCGGTTGCACGCGCTCACCGAGGAGCTGCGACGTGCCGGGCCGCGCGGGCGGACGGCGCAGCGGCTGGCCGCGTGGCTGGAGGTGTCCACCCGCACGGTCAAGCGGGACGTCGGCGCCCTGCAGCAGGCCGGCGTCCCGATCTGGGCGAGCTCCGGTCCCGGCGGCGGCTATGTGCTCGACGCCGCGGCCACGCTCCCGCCGGTGAACCTCACGCCGGCGCAGGCCGTGGCGGTCGCCGTCGCCCTGGCCGGCGCGGCGGACGCGCCGTTCGCCGCCGACGGCCGCGCGGCGCTGGAGAAGGTGCTCGACGTCCTCGGCCCGCAGGCCCGGGCGGAGGTGGAGCGGCTCGGCGGGCGGGTGTGGGTGCGGGCGCCCTCCGGCCGGCGCCCGGACCCGGCGCCGGTGGTGGAGGAGGCGCTGGCCCGGCGCCGCGTCGTCGCGATCACCTACCGGGACCGGACGGGGACGGCGTCCCGGCGGCGGGTGGAGCCGCACCTGCTGGCCCGCACCGGCGACCGCTGGTACCTCGTCGGCTGGTGCCGGGAGCGGGACGCGCCGCGCTGGTTCCGCTGGGACCGCATCGAGGCCGCCGCCCTGACCACCGAGCCGGCCCCCGAGCGCGACCCCGCCGTCTACGGCACTCCCCCGCCCGACGCCCACGCGGTCAGGTGACCGGCGCCACCCTCATTCCCACTCGATCGTGCCCGGCGGCTTGCTCGTCACGTCGAGGACGACCCGGTTGACCTCGGGCACCTCGTTGGTGATGCGCGTGGAGATCCGGGCCAGCACGTCGTAGGGCAGCCGCGTCCAGTCGGCGGTCATCGCGTCCTCGCTGGACACCGGCCGCAGCACCACCGGGTGGCCGTAGGTGCGCCCGTCGCCCTGGACGCCGACCGAGCGGACGTCGGCCAGCAGCACCACCGGGCACTGCCAGATCTCGGAGTCCAGCTTCGCGGCGCCGAGCTCCTCGCGGGCGATGGCGTCGGCGCGCCGCAGCACGTCGAGCCGCTCGCGGGTCACCTCGCCGACGATGCGGATGCCCAGCCCCGGGCCGGGGAACGGCTGGCGCTGCACGAGCCGGTCGGGCAGGCCGAGCTGCCGGCCCACCTCGCGCACCTCGTCCTTGAACAGCGTCCGCAGCGGCTCGACGAGGGTGAACTGCAGGTCCTCGGGCAGCCCGCCGACGTTGTGGTGGCTCTTGATGTTGGCCGTGCCGGTGCCGCCGCCGGACTCCACGACGTCGGGGTAGAGCGTGCCCTGCACGAGGAAGTCCACGGTCTCGCCGTGCGCCTGCGCGTCGGCGACGACGTCGGTGGCCGCCTGCTCGAACACCCGGATGAACTCGCGGCCGATGATCTTCCGCTTCTGCTCCGGGTCGCTGACGCCGGCGAGGGCGGAGAGGAACTGCCCGCTCGCGTCGACGACCCGCAGGTCGGCGCCGGTGACCTCGGCGAAGTCGCGCTCGATCTGCTCGGTCTCGCCCTGCCGCATGAGCCCGTGGTCGACGTACACGCAGGTGAGCCGGTCGCCGATGGCCCGCTGCACGAGCGCGGCGGCCACGGCGGAGTCGACGCCGCCGGACAGCGCGCACAGCGCCCGCCGGTCGCCGATCTGCTCCCGGATCCGCTCGACCTGCTCGCCGACGACGTTGCTCATCGTCCAGGTGGGCTCGAGCCCGGCGATGTCGAACAGGAAGTGCTCGAGCACCGTCTGGCCGTGCGCGGTGTGCCGCACCTCGGGGTGGAACTGCACCCCGGCCAGCCGCCGGTCGACGTCCTCGAACGCCGCCACCGGCGCGCCGGTGGAGGTGGCGGTGACGGTGAACCCGGGCGGCGGGACGCTGACGGCGTCGCCGTGGCTCATCCACACCGACTGCTCCACCGGCAGGTCGCCGAACAGCCGGCCCTGCGTGGTGACCGTCAGCGGGGTGCCGCCGTACTCGCGGTCGCCGGTGTGCGCGACCGTGCCGCCGAGCGTCTGCGCCATCGCCTGGAACCCGTAGCAGATGCCGAAGGCGGGCACGCCGCCCTCGAACAGCGCCGGGTCGACCTGCGGCGCGCCGTCGGCGTAGACGCTGGAGGGACCGCCGGAGAGCACGATCGCCGCCGGCTTCCGCGCCAGGACCTCCTCCGCGGGCACCGACGACGGGACGATCTCGGAGTAGACGCCGGCCTCACGGATGCGCCGGGCGATGAGCTGGGCGTACTGCGCGCCGAAGTCGACGACCAGGACGGTGGGGAAGTCCATCAGTCGGGTCGACCGCCGATCACCAGGTCCACGCGCTGGAACTCCTTGAGGTCGCGGTAGCCGGTCTTGGCCATCGTGCGGCGCAGCGCGCCGAACAGGTTGGTCCGGCCGTCGGAGGTCTCGGCGGGGCCGAGCAGCACCTGCTCGAGCGACCCGGCCGACGGGACCGGCGCCGAGGTGCCGCCGCGCGGCAGCCGCGGATGGGCGGCCACCGAGTCCCACCAGACGCCGCCGCCAGGGGCCTCCCTGGCCGCGCGCAGCGGCTCGCCGACCTGCACGGCGTCGGCGCCGCAGGCCAGCGCCCGCGCGATCGCGCCGCTGGTCTCGATCCGGCCGTTGGCGATGACGTGCACGTACCGGCCACCGGTCTCGTCGAGGTAGTCGCGACGGGCGGCCGCGGCGTCGGCGATCGCGCTGGCCAGCGGCACCCGGATGCCCATGACGGCGTCGCCGGTGGAGAAGCTGTCCGCGCCGACGCCGACGATCACCCCGGCCGCGCCGGTGCGCATGAGGTGCAGCGCCGTCTGGTAGTTCGCGGCGCCGCCGACGATCACCGGGACGTCGAGGTCGGCGATGAACGACTTGAGGTTGAGCGCCGCGCCCTGGGTGGTCACGTGCTCGGCGGAGACGATCGTGCCCTGGATGACCAGCAGGTCGACCCCGGCGGCGAGCACCGCGGGCGCGAGCTGCTCGGTGTGCTGCGGCGAGACGCGCACCGCCGTCGTCACGCCGGCGTCGCGCATCTCCTTGATCCGGGCGGTGATCAGGTCCGGCTTCACCGGCTCGCAGTAGACCTGTTGCAGCAGCGACACCGGCGGCGGCGCCTCGGTGGCGGCCTCGCGCAGCTGCCGGTAGACCGGCAGCGGGTCGTCGTAGCGGGTCCACAGCCCCTCGGCGTTGAGCACGCCGAGGCCGCCGGCCCGGCCGACGGCGATCGCCGTCGCCGGGCTGACGACGGCGTCGCTGGGGCTGGTGACCAGCGGGATGTCGAACCGGAAGGCGTCGATCTGCCAGGCCGTGGAGACGTCGTCGACGTCGCGGGTGCGGCGGGACGGGACGATCGAGACCTCGTCCAGGTCGTAGCCGCGGCGGGCGAAGCGGTTGAGGCCGATCTCGACGGTGTCGCGGGCGGGCATGGTCAGCGCCCCCGGTAGTTCGGCGCCTCGACGGTCATCTGGATGTCGTGGGGGTGGCTCTCCACGAGACCGGCCGAGGTGATGCGGGTGAGCTGGCCGCGGTCCTGCAGGTCGGCGACGGTGCCGGCACCGGCGTAGCCCATCGACGCGCGCAGGCCGCCGACGAGCTGGTGGGCCACGGTCGCCAGCAGGCCGCGGTAGGGCACCTGGCCCTCGATGCCCTCGGGGACGAGCTTGTCGTCGGAGAGGACGTCGTCGGCGAAGTAGCGGTCGCGGCTGTAGGACTGGTTGCCGCGCTTCTGCATGGCGCCGAGCGACCCCATGCCGCGGTAGGTCTTGAACTGCTTGCCGTTCATGAACACCAGCTCGCCCGGGGCCTCCTCGACCCCGGCGAACAGCCCGCCGATCATGACGGTGTCGGCGCCGGCGACCAGCGCCTTGGCGATGTCGCCGGAGTACTGCAGGCCGCCGTCGGCGATGACCGGGACACCGGCCGGCTTGCAGGCCAGGCTCGCCTCGTAGATGGCGCTGATCTGCGGGACGCCGACGCCGGCGACCACCCGGGTGGTGCAGATCGAGCCGGGGCCGACGCCGACCTTGACCGCGTCCGCGCCGGCGTCGACCAGCGCCTGCGCGCCGCCGCGGGTGGCGACGTTCCCGCCGACCACCTGCACGCCGCCGTCGCCGCCGAAGTCCTGCCGGACCCGGGCGACCATCTCGAGGACGGCGCGCTGGTGGCCGTGCGCGGTGTCGACGACGACCACGTCGACCCCGGCGTCGACCAGCAGGCCGGCCCGCTTGTAGGCGTCCTCGCCCACGCCCACCGCCGCGGCGACGACGAGCCGGCCGTCGGCGTCCTTGGTGGCGTTGGGGTACTGGTCGCGCTTGACGAAGTCCTTGACGGTGATCAGGCCGCGCAGCCGGCCGGACTCGTCGACGATCGGCAGCTTCTCGATCTTGTGCTGGGACAGCAGCCGCAGCGCGGTGTCGGGGTCGACGCCGACCGGGGCGGTGACCAGCGGCATCTTCGTCATGACGTCGCGCACGAGCCGGTTCTGGTCGGTCTCGAAGCGCATGTCGCGGTTGGTGACGATGCCGACCAGCACGCCCTCGTCGTCGACGACGGGCGCGCCGGAGATGCGGTAGCGGGCCGACAGGGCGTCGACCTCGGCCAGGGTGTTGTCCGGCGAGCAGGTGACCGGGTTGGTGACCATGCCGGCCTCGGAGCGCTTGACCAGGTCGACCTGGCCGGCCTGCTCCTCGGCGGCGAGGTTGCGGTGCAGCACGCCCACGCCGCCGACCCGCGCCATGGCGATCGCCATGCGGGCCTCGGTGACGGTGTCCATCGCGCTGGAGACCAGCGGCACGGCCAGCCGGATGCCCCGGGTGAGGCGGCTGCTGGTGTCGACCTCGGCGGGGACGACGTCGGACTCGCCGGGGATGAGCAGGACGTCGTCGTAGGTCAGGCCGAGCGGGGCGAACTTCGCCGGCAGCTCGGGGCGGTGCCCGTCAGGTGCGTGGTCGTCGGGCTGCATGGTGCCGCCACCCTCTCCGTCGGCTCATGCCCCCGGCCGGGCGCGCGGGAACCCCTCCGATCGTAGGCCGGGCGCTCCGGTGCCCGGGACGCCGCCGGGCGCTCGGCGTGGGGCCGGTGGGCGCGGGCGGCTACCGTGGTCCCCCGGACGGGCGAACCGCGCGTCCGGGCCGGGACGCCCGCGCCGCCAGCACGAGGGAGGAGGCACCCGTGAGTCCCTTCGACGACGCCTCGGGGCCCGACTTCGACTCGCCGTCCGACCCGCCACCGCTGTCGATGGAGGAACGGGCCGGCGTCCTCGACGACCTGGCCGAGCTCGAGGTGTTCCGCACCCTGCTCGAGCCGACGGGGATCAAGGGCATCGTCGTCGACTGCCCGGACTGCGACGAGGAGCACCACGTCGACTGGGCGCTGATGCAGGCCAACCTGCGCCAGCTGCTCGAGGAGGGGCAGACCGGCCGGCACGAGCCGCCGTTCGACCCGGACCCCGACGACTACGTCAGCTGGGACTACGCCAGCGGCTACGCCGACGGGGTGGCCGCGATGGCCGAGCGCGAGGAGCCCGGCTCCGGCCGCACCGGCCGCCACGCCCGGGACGACTGAGGGAGGACCTCCCTGCCCCCACCGTTCGCGGGCTCACGGCGGGCCCCTGCAGGGAGGCGGACGCGGCGAGGGCCGTCTTCGACGATCGGACGCCTCAGACGTCCCGGACCGCGCTCTCGATGCGGCGGGCCGCCTCCGGGGTGACCTCGGCCCCGTGCACCTCGCGCACGTGCGGACCGGCCTGGGTCATCACCTCGTCGACCGACTCGCCCCGGACGACGGCGTCGCAGTCGAAACCGGCGTCGCGACAGAGCAGTTCCTTCATGCTCGCCTCCCTCGGCTCCCCCGTGCGCGGTCAGCGTCCTCCGCGCGGACGGCGCTGACCAGGGCCGGCGTCCCGCCCGGCCGGGAACGCGCCGAGGGCCCCCTCCGACGATCGGAGAGGGCCCTCGGTGCGTGTGCGTCGGGTCAGGACATCATGCCGCGGCGGAAGCCGGTGGCCACGGCCTCGGCGCGGTCCTTCGCGCCGAGCTTGCGGAACAGCCGGCGGGCGTGGGTCTTGATGGTGTCCTCGGACAGGTAGAGCTCCCGGCCGATCTGGGCGTTGCTCTTGCCCTGGCTCATCCCGGTGAGCACCTGCATCTCGCGCATCGACAGCGTGACCGCGGGCGCGGCCTCGCGGACGGGGGTGCTCACCACGCGCGGGCCGGCGCCGTTGAGCGGCGTCGCCCAGGCGGGCACCGGGGCGCCGACCGAGTTCAGCGGCACCGGGGCGGGCGCCGGCTGCGGCGGGCGGCCGTCGGCGCGCAGGCCCACGCGGGACAGGCCGAGGCCCATCTCCAGGGCGCTGGCGTCCCAGCGGAGGTACCCGCGGGCCCCGACGGCGACCGCGGCGCGCACCGTCTCGGCGTCGTCGGGCGCGCCGAGCACGAGCACCGGGACGGTGGGGTGGGTGCGGATGACCTGGCTGGCGACGGTCAGGCCGGTGTCCACCGCGCGCTGCGTGCCGACCAGCAGCACGTCGGGCTGGCGGGTGGCCAGGCGCTGCACGAGGGCGGCGGCGTCCCCGACGACCTCGACCCGGCCCACGAACGGCAGGGCCACCAGGCGGGCGGCGACGTCGTCGCGGACACGGCGGCGCTCGTCGTACACCCACACGGTGGTGGCCCCGTGGCCCGGACCGCGCATCCTGTCGTCGATCACGTCGTTCTCCTCGTCTCCCCCGGCCGTGGAGGGTCCCCGGGTCCCCACGACCCGGAACGGCTACGGCCTGGAACGACCATGACCGTCGGTGACGAGGCGCAACACCCGTGATCACCCTGCGGGGGGAGACGCGGACCGGGAAAATGTCCGATCCCCCTGTGTTTGACCACGGGAGCCCTCGGGCACCGGCTCCCGTGCGACCGGACCGCCCCCTCCGGCTCGCACTGAGCCGAGGAGGACCGACATGGCCGACATCCGCCGTCTCCCGACGCCCGTTGCCGAGGTGTGGGACTGGCAGCTGCACGGTGCCTGCCGCGGTGAGAGCACCGCGCTGTTCTTCCACCCCGACGGCGAGCGTGGTCCCGCCCGGGCCCGTCGCCAGGCCGCGGCCAAGGCCGTGTGCGCGAAGTGCCCCGTCGTCGAGGCCTGCCTGAAGCACGCCCTGAGCGTCCGTGAGCCCTACGGCGTCTGGGGCGGCATGAGCGAGGAGGAGCGGGCCCGCCTGATCGCCGCGGAGCCCGCCGCCGTCGCCGGGGGGGTCTAGCTCACCCCCCCACCACACGACGAGAGGGCCGGTCCAGCTTCTGCTGGACCGGCCCTCTCGTCGTGTGGTGGCCGTCCTGGTTCACCGCCGCGCGTCCTGGCTCACCGTCGGCGGTGAGCCAGGACGCAGCACGACCAGCCCGGCTGATCGTGCGCGGCGGCGTCGTTCAGTGGCTGTGGCCGTGGCCGTGCGAGTGGCCGTGGGTGTGGTGCCCGGCCCCCGCGTGCTCGTCCTCCTCCTCCGGCGCCTCGACGACGGCGGAGTCGGTGGTGAGCACCATCGCGGCGATCGACGCGGCGTTGCCCAGCGCGGCCTTGGTGACCTTGACCGGGTCGATGACGCCCTGGGCGGCCAGGTCGCCGTACTCGCCGGTGGCGGCGTTGAAGCCCTGGCCCACGCCGAGGTCGCGGACCTTGCTGACGACGACGCGGCCCTCGAAGCCGGCGTTGTCGGCGATGCGGGCCAGCGGGGCCTCCAGGGCGCGCTTGACGGCGCGGGCGCCGGTCAGCTCGTCACCGGTGAGGTCCAGCGCGTCGATCGCGGCGGCGGCGTGCACGAGCGCCGAGCCACCACCGGGGACGACGCCCTCCTCGACCGCGGCCTTGGTGGCGGCGATGGCGTCCTCGATGCGGTGCTTGCGCTCCTTGAGCTCGACCTCGGTGGCCGCGCCGACCCGGATGACGCCGATGCCGCCGGCCAGCTTGGCCAGCCGCTCCTGCAGCTTCTCGCGGTCCCAGTCGGAGTCGGTGGCCTCGATCTCGCGGCGGATCTGGGCGACCCGGTCGGAGATCGCGCCGGCCGTGCCGCCGCCGTCGACGATCGTCGTCGTGTCCTTGGTGACGGTCACGCGGCGGGCGGTGCCGAGCACCTCGAGGCCGACCTGGTCGAGCTTGAGGCCGACGTCCTCGCTGACCACCTGGCCGCCGGTGACGACGGCGAGGTCGGTCATGAACGCCTTCCGGCGGTCGCCGAAGTAGGGCGACTTGACCGCGACGACCTTGATCGTCTTGCGGATCGAGTTGACGACGAGGGTGGACAGCGCCTCGCCCTCGACGTCCTCGGCGACGATCAGCAGCGGGCGGGCGCCGTTGCCGAGGACCTTCTCCAGCAGCGGCAGCAGGTCGGCCAGCGCGCCGACCTTGCCCTGGACCAGCAGCACGAGGACGTCGTCGAGGACGGCCTCCATCGCCTCCTGGTCGGTGACGAAGTAGGGCGACAGGTAGCCCTTGTCGAACTGCACGCCCTCGGTGACGTCGAGGTCGGTGGAGAGGGTGTTGCTCTCCTCGACGGTGATGACGCCGTCCTTGCCGACCTTCTCCATCGCCTCGCCGATCAGGCGGCCGACCTCGGCGTCCTGCGCCGAGATGGTCGCGACGCCGGCGATGGCGTCCTGCTCCTCGACCGGGGTGGCGACCTCGTCGAGGGCGGCCCACACGGCGTCGACGGCGGCGCGCATGCCGCGGCCCAGGCCCATCGGGTTGGCGCCGGCGGCGACGTTGCGCATGCCCTCCTTGACCAGGGCCTGCGCCAGCACGGTGGCGGTGGTGGTGCCGTCACCGGCGACGTCGTTGGTCTTGGTGGCGACGTTCTTGGCCAGCTGGGCGCCGAGGTTCTCGTACGGGTCCTCGAGCTCGACCTCGCGGGCGATGGTGACGCCGTCGTTGGTGATGGTCGGGGCGCCGAACTTCTTGTCGAGGACGACGTTGCGCCCACGCGGGCCGAGGGTCACCTTGACGGCGTCGGCGAGCTTGTCCACGCCGCGCTCGAGCGCGCGGCGGGCGTCCTCGTTGAACTTGATGATCTTGGCCATGGGGCCCTTCCGATCAGGGTTGCTACGGGGTGAGACGGCGACCGCCCCGGGACCCGGTCATTCGGGTCGCCGGGGCGGTCTGGTGCCGTACTGGAACGGCCCTGTCGCAGGGTCCCGCCGCGAGCGTGCGAGCGGCGGGGGGCGACGGGGTCCTTCTACTACTTCTCCACGACGGCGAGCAGGTCGCGGGCGGAGAGCACCAGGTACTCCTCGCCGGCGTACTTGACCTCGGTGCCGCCGTACTTCGAGTAGATGACGACGTCGCCGACGTTGACGTCGAGCGGCACGCGGTTGCCGTTGTCGTCGATGCGGCCGGGGCCCACGGCGATGACCGTGCCCTCCTGCGGCTTCTCCTTGGCGGTGTCCGGGATGACCAGGCCGGAGGCGGTGGTGGTCTCGGCCTCGTTGGCCTGGACGACGACGCGGTCCTCGAGCGGCTTGATGTTGACCTTGGTAGCGGTCGTCACGAGGTGACGCCCCCTTCGGGATCGGACGGCGGGTGGTCTCTCATGCTGTGGCACGGGGGCCGGGCCTGCCGTCGCGGGGGTCAGGCGCCTGCCCGTGTCGATTGGCACTCTACCCATGAGAGTGCCAGCCCCTCAACCGGGTCGCCGGGTCGGGCGACGCCGCCCTGCGGGAGGCTGGACGCCGTGCCCGACGACGCCGGCCCGGTCGCCCTCCTGCGCTCTCCGGAGGGGACCGCGGCGGCCGCGCGGGCGGCGGCACTGCTGGCCGAGGGGGCCGACGTGCTCGCCGGCGTGGCCCGGCTGCGCGCCGAGGTCGGCCCGGAACTGGCCGGCCCGGCCTGGGAGCTGGCCCGGCTGCGCGCGCGGGCCCGCCCGGTGTTCGGCGCCGACGCCGACCGGCTGTTCCTCACCGCCGACACCCTCGAGCAGGCCGGCCGTCCCGAGCTCGCCGCCCGCCGCGCCGCCCGGCTGCTCGCCGACGGCACCGACTCCGCCGCCGACCTCGGCTGCGCGGCCGGGACCGACACGGTGGCGCTGGCGCGGGCCGGCGCACGGGTGCTCGCCGTCGACCGCGACCCGGTGGCCCGGGAGCTGACCGCCGCCAACGCCGCCGCGCTCGGGGTGGACGACGACGTGTGGGTGGTCGCCGGCGACGTCGTCGAGCTGGTGGACGCCGCCCGCGGCGGGGAGGTGGCCGGGTGCGGGGCCGCCGTCCTGGACCCCGCCCGGCGGGCCGGCGGGCGGCGGCAGCTGGACCCCGACCGCTGGTCGCCGCCCTGGTCGACGGTGGCCGCGCTGCTCGACCGGGTGCCGCGCTCGGTGGTCAAGGTGGCGCCCGGCCTCGACCACGACCGGGTGCCCGACGGCGTCGAGGCCGAGTGGGTGTCGGTGCGCGGGTCGATCGTCGAGGCGCTGCTGTGGGGCCGCGGGGTGGCGGAGGTGTGGCGGCGGGCGGCCGTCGTCCGCGACGGCGCCGTCCACGAGCTGACCGCGGACGCCGACCCGGGTCCCGCCGACGCCGGTCCGGTCCGCGGCTGGCTGCACGAGCCCGACCCGGCCGTCATCCGGTCGGGGTTGGTGTCCCTCGCGGCCGCGGAGACCGGCGCCACGCTGGTCGACCCGACGATCGCCTACCTGACCTCCGACGCCCCGGCCGACTCTCCCTGGGTCGCCTCGTACCGGGTCGACGAGGTGCTGCCGTTCAACCTGAAGCGGCTGCGCGCGCTGCTGCGGGCGCGCGGCGTCGGCCGGGTGGTGGTGAAGAAGCGCGGGTCGGCGATCGAGCCGGAGACGCTCGCCCGTCAGCTGCGCGGGCCGGGGACCGGCAGCGCCACCGTCGTCGTCACCCGGGTGGCGGGCGGCCCCACGGCCCTGGTGTGCGACGTCATCAACCCGGGTTGACGAGATCCATGCCATCAACCTAGGTTGATGACGTGGCGGTCGAACCGGTCTCCGTACCCGGGCCCGAGGACCCCGAGGCGGCCCTGGCCGCCGTCGTCGCCCTGCGCCGGCTCGCGAGCCGGCTGGAGGTCGAGGCGGTGGTCGAGGCGGTCGGCCGGGGCTGGACGTGGGCCCAGGTCGGCGAGGCGCTCGGCATCAGCGCGCAGGCCGCCCACAAGAGGTTCGCCCCCGAGGTCCGCGCGCGGCGCGGGCCCCGACCAGGAGGAGAGAGCTGATGGGGATCGTCACCGCGGTGCGGGACCTGCGGACGGTGAAGGCGCTGCTCACCGGCGCCGAGGCCGAGGCACGCGGCGGCGGGGAGGCGACGCCGGGCCCCGAGCACCTCCTGCTCGCGGCGACCGCGCTCCCCGACGGCACGGCCGCCGCCGCGCTCGCGCGGGTCGGGACCGACGCCGGCCGCCTGCGCCCGGCCGTGGAGGCCGCGCACGCCGCCGCCCTCGCGTCGGTCGGGGTCGGCGCCGCGACCGGGGAGCCGGCGCTGCGCGGGCCCGCCACCGGCCCGATGCGCTCGACCCCGCAGGCGCAGCAGGTCTTCCGGGCGGCGGTCGCGGCGGCGAAGGCGGCGCGCTCCCCGCTGCGCGGCGCGCACGTCGTCGCCGCGGTGTGCGACCTCGAGCACGGCACGGTCGTCCGGGCGCTGGCCGGCCTCGGCGTCGACCGCGCCCGGCTGCGCGACGCCGCCCGCGCCGTCAGCGGCTGACGACGTCGATCGGCAGCGAGCTGTCGGCGCCCAGCTCCGGCGCCGACGGCTCGACGCCGGCGGCCACCAGCCGCGAGCCGAGCGCGGCGACCATCGCCCCGTTGTCGGTGCACAGCCGCGGGCTGGGCACCCGCAGCACGATCCCGGCCGCGGCGCAGCGCTCCTCGGCCAGCGCCCGCAGCCGCGAGTTGGCCGCCACTCCCCCGCCCAGCACCAGGTGGTCGACGCCGTGCTCGCGGCAGGCCCGCACCGCCTTGGCGGTCAGCACGTCGGCGACCGCCTCCTGGAACGACGCCGCGACGTCGGCCACCGGCACCGGTTCCCCCGCCGCCCGCCGGGCCTCGACCCACCGCGCGACGGCGGTCTTCAGCCCGGAGAAGCTGAAGTCGTAGGGCGCGTCGCGGGGTCCGGTGAGCCCGCGCGGGAAGTCGATCGCCGCCGGGTCGCCCTCGCGCGCGGCCCGGTCGATCGGCGGGCCGCCGGGGAAGGGCAGCCCCAGCACGCGGGCGACCTTGTCGAAGGCCTCGCCGGCGGCGTCGTCGATCGTGCGGCCCAGCGACTGCACCTCCTGGGCGAGGTCGGGCACCAGCAGCAGCGAGCTGTGCCCGCCGGAGACCAGCAGCGCCAGCGACGGCTCGGCGAGGCGGCCGTGCTGCAGCTCGTCGACGGCGACGTGCGCGGCCAGGTGGTTGACGCCGTACAGCGGCTTGTCCAGCGCGAGCGCGTACGCCTTGGCGGCGGCCAGCCCGACCAGCAGGGCGCCGGTGAGCCCGGGCCCGGCGGTCACGGCGACGGCGTCGACGTCGGACGCGGACACCCCGGCCTCGGCCAGCGCACGGTGCACCGTCGGGACCATCGCCTCCAGGTGTGCCCGCGAGGCGATCTCGGGCACCACCCCGCCGAAGCGCTCGTGCTCGGCCATCGAGGTGGCGAGCGCGTCGGCGAGCAGCGTCTGCCCGCGGACGACGCCGACGCCGGTCTCGTCGCAGGAGGTCTCGAACCCGATGACCAGCGGCTCGTCAGCCACGGAGCCTCTCCCTCTTCATCACGACCGCGTCGGTGTTGCTCGGCTGGTAGTAGCCGCGCCGCCGGCCGATCTCGGTGAACCCGCGCCGCCGGTAGAGGCCCTGCGCGAGCTCGTTGTCGGCCCGCACCTCCAGCAGCACCACCGGGCTGCGCCGGTCGGCCTCGGTGAGCAGCGCGTCGAGCAGCCGCGCCCCGATGCCCTCGCCCTGCCGGTCCCGTGCGACGCCGATGGTCGCCACGTGCGCCTCGTCGTCGTAGGCGATGAGTCCGGCGTAGCCGACCACGGCGCCGTCGTCCTCGGCCACCAGGTAGTGGCGGGTGTCGGTGCGGGCGAGCTCGTCGCGGTACATCGCGCGGGTCCAGGTGTCCGGCGCGAAGAGCTCCTCCTCCAGCGCGAGGACGGCGTCGAGGTCGGCCAGCCGCATCGGCCGCAGCCGCGCGCTCACGCGGTGGTCACCGGCTTGAACGACGTCGGCGGGACGGCGTCGGGCCGGCGGAGGTACAGCGGCACCAGCGGCCCGGCGGAGGACGGGTCGTCGAGCAGGGACGCCGCCGCGCGCAGCAGCCCGGCCGTGGTCACCTCGGCGGGCTCGACCGGCGCGCCCAGCCGGTCGGCGAACCGCGGGTCGCCGACCAGCGGGCCGGGGAACCCGGCCTCCTCGGGGCGGACGACGCCGGGACCGTCCACGCGCGCGCCGCCGTCGTCGTAGGCGGCCCAGTAGACCTCCTTGCGGCGGGCGTCGGTGACCACGGTGCGGCGCCCGGAGCCGACCGCGTCCAGCGAGCAGACCCCGACCGCGGGGACGCCGCGCGCGTCGGCGAGCGCCGCGGCGGTGACGACGCCGACCCGCAGGCCGGTGAAGGGCCCGGGGCCGAGGCCCGCGACGACGGCGTCGACGTCGGCGAGGGTCAGCCCGGCCGCGGCCAGCGCCTCGCGGACGGCGGGGACGAGCAGCTCGGCGTGCCGGTTGCCCGAGGGCACCGCCTGCTCGGCGAGCACCTCGACGTCCCCGGCGGTGCGGCGGGCGACCCCGGCGACGAGGGTGGGGGTCGCGGTGTCGAGGGCGAGGACGAGCACGACTCGCCAGGTTAGACCGACAGCTCGTACACGACCTCCGGGCCGTCGAGCTCGTCCACCTGCTCCCCCACCGCGCGGAAGCCGAACGGCAGCGCGACCGCACGCGACGCCGCGTTGCCCGGCGCGATGCACACCCGGGCCACCGCGACGCCCGGCTCGCGCCGCGCCCGGTCCAGCAGCGCGGCCAGCGCCGCCCGCGCGTAGCCGCGCCGCCGGTGACCGGGCAGCACCGCGTAGCCGATCTCGACCATCCCGAGGGCGTCGGGCGGGCCGTGCAGGCCGGCCCGGCCGACCACCACCCCCCGGTCGACGTCCCGGACCGCGCCGGTCACCCACGCGGCGGCCGACGGGTCGGCGGCCACCTGCGCCGCGCACATCCGCCACACCGGCGCCCAGGCGGGGTCGGCGAAGCCGGGCGGGAGCCGCACCGGGGCGGCGGCGTCCGCGGCGGATCGCGGGATCAGCAGGCGAAGTCCTGGTCGGCCGGGTAGACCGTCCACAGGTCCTCACCGGCGTAGTCGGTGTACAGGTTGGAGATCGCCGGGCCGCTGGAGACGTAGTGGGCGACGCGCTCCGCGTGCCCGTCGGACCACACGACCGTGAAGCCCATGTGGTAGCTGGTGCCGTCGAAGGTGCACGACTTGCCGGTCAGGCTCACCCACGGGTCGACCTGCGGCTGCGGCGCCGGGGCCGGGGCGGGTGCGGGAGCCGGCGCAGGCGCAGGGCGGGACGGGCCGCCCGAGGCGGTCGGCGTGGACGGGCGGACGGGGGTGTGCGGGGAGGCGGCCGGCGGGGCCTCGGCGGCCGCCTGCTCGGCGGCGACCTGCTCGGCGGCGACCTGCTCGGCGGCGACCTGGTCGGCGGCGGCGCGCGCGGCCTGCTCGGCGGCGGCCTGCTCGGCGGCGACGCGGGCGGCCTCCCGGACGGTGGCGGCGGCGGCCTCCTGCTCGGCGGCCAGCCCGTTGGCGGTCGGCACGGCGGTCGCCGGCGCGGCCGGGGCGGACGTCGAGGCCTCCGCGGAGGCCCGAGCGACCTGGGGGCCCGCGCAGCCGGCAGCGGACGCGATCAGCCCGGCGGTCACCGCGACCGTGGCGACGCACCGGCCGATCGTGGCCGGCGCGCCCGGGCGCGTCGGTGTCCGGGCGGCGGGGACGGGGATCGTGGGCGCAGCGGTCACGGCCTGCTCATCGGCACGGCCGGCCGTCGCCCGCGAGCGGGCACGCCGGTCCGTCACCCGCCCGGGGGGCTCCCGTGGCCGCCCCGGCGGACGCTCAGTCGGCCAGCCGCCGCTCCCAGCCGGGGCCGTACGGGAGCAGCAGGGCGGTGCGGACGTCGTCCTCGCGGCGGTCCAGCCGGACCTCGAGGTGCTCGTCGGCCAACCGCTCGACCAGCCCGGCGCCCCACTCGACGACGGTCACCGACTCCTCGGTGGAGGCGTCGAGGTCGAGGTCGTCGACGTCGGCCACGCTGCCGAGCCGGTAGGCGTCGACGTGCACCAGCGGCAGCCGCCCGCCGCGGTGCACGCGGGCGATGACGAACGTGGGCGAGGTGACCGGCTCGGTCACCCCGAGCGCGGCGCCGAGGCCCTGGGTCAGCGCGGTCTTGCCCGCCCCCAGCGGCCCGGTGAGGACGACGAGGTCGCCCGGCCGCACCACGGCGGCGAGCTGCGCGCCCAGCGCCCGGGTGTCCTCGGGGGTGGGCAGTTCGTGCTCGCGCCTCACGGCGCCAGGCTCCGCGCCACCGAGGTGAGGTCCTCGAGCAGCCCGGCCCGCGGCGCCCCCGCCGGGCCGAACCGGATCGCCGCCGACGGGTGGTAGGTGGCCCAGACCGCGCGGCCGCCGACGTCGTGCGGGCGGCCGCGGGCCTCGGCGAGCACCGTCCGCGGCCCGAGGAACCACTTGGCCGACGACAGGCCGAGCGCGACGACGACGGGCGGGTCGAGCAGTTCGAGCTGGCGGCGCAGCCAGCCGCTGCAGCGGGCCACCTCGGGCGTCTTGGGCGTCCGGTTGCCCGGCGGCCGGCACTTCACGATGTTGAGCACCGCCGCCTCGGCGCGGTCCAGCCCGGCCTCCGCGAGCAGCAGGTCCAGCAGCTGCCCCGACTTCCCGACGAAGGGCCGGCCGGTCTCGTCCTCGTTCGCGCCGGGCGCCTCCCCGACCAGCGCGAACCGGGCCCGGCCACGCACCGGCGGGTCCCCGACGACGACGTGCTGCCGGGTGGCGGCCAGCTCGGGACAGGCGACGCAGGGACTGGCGGCCGCGGCCAGCTCGGACCAGTCGGCGGCCGCGGCGGCGGTGCGCGCGACCTCCTCGGCCGCGGCGTCGAACCGGGGCGGACGGGGGGCGGCCACGCGCCGACCCTACGGGGGCCACGGCGGCCGGGCCTCCGGGCTTCCCTCCACGGCCCGGGGGCCTCACCCTGTGCTCGGGACCCCGCGCCGGGAGGAGCCGCCATGACGCCGCAGCCGGACGTGTACGACGTCGCCTGCCTCGCCGGCGGGACGCAGCGGGTGGTCGACACCGCGCTGGTCGCCCTGGTCGTCACGGGCCGGGTGCGCGCCGTCGCCCCGGGCGAGCTGCAGGTGGTCTCCCCGCGGCGCCGGCACCCGATCGAGGCCGCGGTCCTCGACGCCGTCGGGGCGCGGGGCCGCCGCTCGGTCGAGACCGTGCGCTGGCGTGCGCTCGGCGACGACCGGGTGACCGAGGTGGCGCGGCGGCTGCGCCACGAGGGGCTGCTCGGCCGGCTGCTCGGCCCGACCGCCGCGGGCCGGCGGCTGCTGCGGAACGCGCGGGCCGGCGACGCCGACCCGGTGCGCCGGGTGGCGCTGGAGGGCACCCGTCAGCTGACCGACCCGGCGCTGCGGGCGGCGGTGGTGGAGCCCCCGCGCCGTCCGGTCGTGCCCGGCGCCGGGACGCCGTGGGAGCTGACCTTCGCCGACGGCTGCGAGGTCGCCCACCGCACCCGCGACGAGCTGATGGGCCGCCTGTACGACGCCCGCGGCTGAGGGTCAGTCCCGGACGGGCGTCCCGGCGGCGACGCGGCGCAGCAGGCCGGACAGGGCGCGGGTGACCTCGTCGGGCCGCTCCAGCGGGACCAGGTGCCCGGCGTCCGGCACGACGACGTACTCGACCGTCGGGCCCTCGCCGCCGAGCAGCTCCACGAGGGTGTCGCTGTGCGCCCGCGGGATCATCTTGTCCGCGTCGCCGGTGAGCACCAGCGTGGGCACGCCGCGCAGCGGCTCGAGCGCGCCCGTCTCGTCGAGGCCGGCCAGCGCCGGGTAGAACTCGGCGATCACGTCGACCGGGGTGCCGCCGATCATCGCGTCCACGTAGCGGCCCAGCCGCGGGTCGACCTCGGTGGAGGAGAACGACAGCGACCAGGTGGCCGCGGAGACGACGTCGGCGGCCAGCCGGCGGGTGCGCTCGGCGAACGCCGGCCGGCGGCGCATCGTCCAGGCCGCGACCGGCAGCACCGCGGCGCGCACGCGGGTGAGGAACTCGGGCAGGCCGAAGTCCAGCTCGGCCAGGTTGCCGCTCGACGTCGACACCAGGGCCGCGCCGACGACCCTGGTGCCGAACAGCTCCGGGTGCCGGTCGGCCAGGCCCATGACGGTCATGCCGCCCATGGAGTGCCCGACGAGCACGACCGGCCCCTCGGGCACCCGGGTCTCGATCACCGTGGCGAGGTCGCGGGCCAGCTGCTCGATCGTGGAGTTCTCGGCCGGGCCGCGGGTGGACCCGCCGTGGCCGCGCTGGTCGTAGAACACCAGCCGGGCTGCGGGGCGGTGCCCGTTGGCGGTGGCCAGCTGCGCGCCCAGCGACCGCCGCTGGAACGTCCACGAGGCCATCGACAGCGTGTAGCCGTGCACGAAGACGGCGGTCAGCGGCGCGTCGAGCGGGCCGACCTCCTCCACCGCCAGCAGCACGCCGTCGTCGGCCTGGACCAGCGCGGTGCGGTCGGCCTGACGGGAGGCCGGGCCGAGCGGGTCGTCCTCGCGCAGCTCGGCGGCGGTGGCGCCCTCGGGCAGCGCCCCGGCGGGACTCAGCCGCTCGGCGCGCACCCGCCGGGTGGCGATCCGGGCGACGGCCACGCCGACGGCGGTGGTCGCCGCCGCCAGGCCGACGACGGCCCCGGCGACCCCGGCGGCCGGGTGGCGCTCCAGCGCCCCGGCGACACCGGACCGCGCCGGGGCGGCCGCGCGCCGCACCGGTCTCCTGCTGGGTGCCATCAGACCGCCCCCGCGGACCCGACGTGCCGGCGGGTGAACCGCCCGCCGACCCGGGTGACCAGCTCGTAGTGGATGGTGTCGACCGCGTCGGCCCACTGCTGCGCGGTGGGCTCGCCCCGGTCGCCGGGACCCCAGAGGACCACCTCGTCGCCCGGCGCCACGGCGGCGTCGCCGACGTCGAGCACGAACTGGTCCATGCACACCCGCCCGGCGATGGTGCGCTGGGCGCCGCCGGCGAGCACCGGCGCCCGGTTGCCCGCCGCCCGCGGCACCCCGTCGGCATACCCCACCGGCACGAGCGCGAGCGTGGTCTCGGTCACCGGCGAGTAGGTGTGGCCGTAGGAGACGCCGACGCCCGCGGGCACCCGCTTGGTCAGCGCCACCCGCGCGCGCACGGTCATCGCGGGCCGCAGGCCGTGCACCGCCGGGTCGCCGCCGAGCGGATCCAGGCCGTAGAGGGCGATGCCGGGGCGGACCATGTCGTACCAGGTGTCGGGCAGCGCCACGGTGGCCGCGGAGTTGGCCAGGTGCCGTCGCCCGTCCAGCCCGGCGCCGCGGGCGAGGTCCACGGCCTCGTCGAACACCCGCACCTGGGCGCCGATCGTCGGGTGGGTCGGCGCGTCGGCGTAGGCCATGTGGCTCCACAGGCCGACCACCTCGACCTCGCCGTCGGCCTGCGCGCGGGCGGCCGCGGCGACCAGGCCGGGCCAGTCGGCCGTCGTGGCGCCCTCGCGGGACAGGCCGGTGTCGGCGAACAGGTGCAGCCGCGCGGTCCGGCCGGTGGCGCGGGCGGCGGCGACCACCTCGGCCAGGCCCCACTCCGCGTTCACGGACAGCTCGACGTCGGCCTGCAGCGCCGGGGCGAAGTCGGTGCCGGGGGTGTGCAGCCAGGCCAGCAGCGGCGCGGTCACCCCCGCGGCGCGCAGCGCCAGCGCCTCCTCGAGGACCGCGACGCCGAGCGCGTCCGCGCCGCCGGCCAGCACCGCCCGGGCCGCGGGCACCAGCCCGTGCCCGTATCCGTCGGCCTTGACCACCGCCATGAGCGGCCGGCCGACCTTCTCGCGCAGCACGGCGGTGTTCGCCGCGATCACGTCGAGGTCGACGACCACCTCGGCCCGGGGTTCGCTCACACCCCCGAGTCTCGCAGGCCGCTGCCGCGCACCCGGGCCACCGTCTCGGGGAGCCGCCGCACCAGGTCGCCGGCGACCACCGGCCCGGTCTCGGCGGCGACCTGACCGGCGCGGCCGTGCAGGTGCGCGGCCGCCGCCGCGGTCTCCGCGGCCGGGGTGCCGGCGGCCAGCAGGGCGCCGAGGATCCCCGACAGCACGTCGCCGGTGCCGGCGGTGGCCATCTCCGGGGTGCCGGTGCCGTTGACGAACGCCGTCCCGTCCGGGTCCGCGACGACGGTGGCGCTGCCCTTGAGCAGCACGACCGCGCCGAGGTCCGCGGCCAGCCGGCGGGCACTGCCGACCCGGTCCGCGCCGACCGCGACGCCGAAGCGCTCGAACTCGCGGTCGTGCGGGGTGAGCACCGTGGGGGCGGTCCGGCGGCGGACGAGGTCCGGCTCGCGGGCGGCCATCGTCAGCGCGTCGGCGTCGACCACCACCGGCAGGTCGGTGGCCAGCACCTCGGCCAGCACGCTGCGGGCGTCGTCGTCGGTGCCCATGCCCGGCCCGACCACCCAGGCCTGCACGCGGCCGGCGTCGCCGGGACGGCCGGCGGTGACGATCGCCTCGGGCCACGCGGCGCGCACGCCCTCGGCCGCGGTGCCCGCGTAGCGGACCAGCCCCGGCCGGGTGCGCAGCGCCGCCCCGGTGCACAGCACCCCGGCGCCGGGGTAGGTGGCCGAGCCGGCGACGATCCCGACGACGCCGCGGGAGTACTTGTCGTCGACGTCGCCGGGCGGCTGCAGGTGCGCGGCGACGTCGTCGTCGGTGAGCCGGTACGCCCGCGCGGGGGCCAGGTGCGGGCCCAGGCCGATGTCGACCAGGTGCACCGTGCCGGCGTGCCCGCGGCCCTCGCCGACGACGAGGCCGGGCTTCACCGCGCCGAAGGTGACCGTGTGGACGGCGGCGAACGCGGCGCCCTCGACCACGCCGGTGTCGGCGTCCACGCCGCTCGGGACGTCGACGGCGACGGGGATGCCCGGGCCGGTGGCGGCGCGTTCGGCCAGCCGGGCGGCGTCCGGCCGCAGCCCGCCGCGGCCGCCGATGCCGACGATGCCGTCGAGGACGAGGTCGGCGCGGTCCAGCCCGTCGGGCCCGTCCGGGCCGGCGACCCGCCCGCCGGCGCGGCGCAGCGCCGCCAGCCCGTCCGGGTGGGCGCGGTCGGGGTCGAGCAGGACGGCGGTCACCCGGGCGCCGCGGACGGCCAGCCGCGCGCCGGCGAACAGCGCGTCGCCGCCGTTGTTGCCGCCGCCGGCCAGGACGGTGACCCGCGCGCCGTGCACCCGGCCGAGCAGCCGCAGGCAGACGGTGGCCACGCCGGTCGCCGCCCGCTGCATGAGCGCGCCCTCGCGGGTGCGGGCCAGCAGCACGTCCTCGGCGGCGCGGACCTCCGCGACGGTGGACAGCCCGATCACGGCGCCCCCTCCCGCCCGGCCCCGCCCTCGGCGACGACCACGGCCGACGCGATGCCGCCGTCGTGGCTGAGCGAGAGGTGCCAGCTGCTGATGCCGAGGTCCGCGGCCCGCTTCGCGACCGTGCCCCGCACCTCCAGGTGCGGGCGGCCGCGCTCGCCGACCATGACCTCGACGTCGTGCCAGTGCAGCGAACCGGGCGCGCCGAGGGCCTTGGCGACCGCCTCCTTGGCGGCGAACCGCGCGGCCAGCGACTCCGCGGTGCGGGCGCTGCCCGACGGCGTCGTCTGCTCGTCCGCGGTGAACAGCCGGTCCCGCAGCCCCGGGGTGCGCACCAGCGACTCGGCGAACCGGGTCACGGGGACCACGTCGATCCCGACCCCGACGATCACCGGGCCAGTCTGCACGAGACGTGCTGGCACGGCCCCTCTGCAGGGGCCCGCTGCGAGCGGAGCGAGCGGTGGGAACGGAGGGGGCCTCTATTCGACGGTGACGCTCTTGGCCAGGTTCCGGGGCTGGTCGACGTCGAAGCCGCGGGTGTCGGCGATCTCGCAGGCGAGGATCTGCAGCGGCACGGTCGTCACCACGGGGGCGAGCAGGGTGGGCGTGCGCGGCACCCGGATGAGGTGGTCGGCATAGGGGACGACGTCCTCGTCGCCCTCCTCGGCGATGACGATGGTGCGCGCCCCGCGGGCCCGGATCTCCTGGATGTTGGAGACGACCTTGCCGTGCAGCAGGCTGCGCCCGGCCGGCGACGGCGCGATGACCACCACCGGGGTGCCCTCCTCGATCACCGCGATCGGGCCGTGCTTGAGCTCGCCGGCGGCGAAGCCCTCGGCGTGGATGTAGGCCAGCTCCTTGAGCTTGAGCGCACCCTCCAGCGCCACCGGGAACCCCACGTGGCGGCCGAGGAACAGGACCGTGTCCGCGTCGGCCAGCGACCGGCCCAGCTCGCGCACCGGCTCCATCTGGGTCAGCACCTGCTCGACCGCCTCGGGCAGCCGCTGCAGCTGCTGCACGATCGAGCCGACCTCGTCGGCGTACTTGATGCCGCGCACCTGGGCGAGGAACAGCCCGACCAGGTAGCAGGCCACGATCTGCGCCAGGAACGCCTTGGTCGAGGCGACGGCGATCTCCGGGCCGGCGTGGGTGTAGAGCACGGCGTCGGACTCGCGCGGGATCGTCGAGCCGTTGACGTTGCAGATGGCCAGCACGCGGGCCTTCTGCTCCTTGGCGTGCCGCAGCGCCATGAGGGTGTCCATGGTCTCGCCGGACTGGCTGATGACGACGACCAGCGTGGAGCGGTCGAGCACCGGGTCCCGGTAGCGGAACTCGCTGGCCACCTCGACCTCGACCGGGATGCGGGTCCAGTGCTCGATGGCGTACTTGGCGATCAGCCCGGCGTGGTAGCTGGTGCCGCAGGAGACGACGAAGACCTTGTCGACGTCGCGCAGGTCCTGGTCGGACAGCCGCACCTCGTCGAGGACCAGCTCGCCGTCGTCGCCGAGGCGCCCGCGCAGGGTGTCGGCGACCGCCTGCGGCTGCTCGGCGATCTCCTTGAGCATGAACCAGTCGTGACCGCCCTTCTCGGCGGCCGCGGCGTCCCAGTCGACGGTGTAGGCGGCGGGCTCGGCGGGCGCGCCGTCGAAGTCGGTGACGGTCAGGCCGCGGGCGCGGTCGATCTCGACGACCTGGTCCTGGCCGAGCTCGCGGGCCTCGCGGGTGTGCGCGATGAACGCCGCGACGTCGGACCCGAGGAAGTACTCGCCGTCGCCGACCCCGACCACCAGCGGGCTGTTGCGGCGGGAGGCGACGAGCGTGTCGGGCTCGTCGGCGTGCGCCGCGACGAGGGTGAACGCGCCCTCCAGCCGGCGGCTGACCACGCGCATCGCCTCGGCGAACCGGCCCGGGCCCGCGGGCAGCTCCGCGTAGGCGGCGGCCAGCAGGTGCGCCACGACCTCAGTGTCGGTCTCCGAGCGCATCTCGGCGCCGGCGGCCTCACACTCGGCGCGCAGGTGCGCGAAGTTCTCGATGATCCCGTTGTGGATGACGGCGACCCGGCCGTCGGCCGACAGGTGCGGGTGGGCGTTGCGGTCGGTGGGGCCGCCGTGCGTGGCCCAGCGGGTGTGCCCGATGCCCAGGGTCGACTCCGGCAGCGGGGCGTCGGCCAGGACCTTCTCCAGGTTGGCCAGCTTGCCCGCCTTCTTGGCCGACGCCAGCTCACCGGAGCCGTGGGCGGCCCCCCCCCCCGGGGCCCCCCCGGCGGGGTTACACCCGCTTATGTGCCCGCGGCGCGCCCTCTCGGTGAAGTGCAAGCGG
>NZ_JBJGZH010000026.1:0-55231 GCF_054050415.1 Geodermatophilus sp. SYSU D01180
CCCCCGCCCCCCCCCCCCCCCCCCCCCCCCCCCCCCCCCCCCCCCCCCCCCCCCCCCCCCCCCCCCCCCCCCCCCCCCCCCCCCCCCCCCCCCCCCCCCACGACGCAATCTTGAGGGCCGTCGAATAGCGATGTCACCACCGGGGGACAAGGCGTCCAACCCCTGATGCCAGCGACTTGATGCATCAGGGGCGACGCCGCGTGATCATCGGCGTACGAGCAGGCAGCGGCCGCCGGGACCCGTCATCACGTACCGCCCGTGTCCGATGGGCCTGACCGAGACACCGGCAGGCAATTGGTGGCGGAGCGGCGCCCCAAGCCAGAGCAGTACCTGCCACCACGCGAACTCGCCTCCCGCCACCCGTACCGCTGTGGGCGACGGCGGTGTGGGAAGGATGAAGGGGAGCGGAAGCCCGTCCTGTGTTGCCTCGTGCGGCACCGTCGGGTCGCCGAGGACGTGTCGCGGCCGGGTTGTCTCTTCCGAGAGGACAACTTCCTGCCACAGTTCGTCGCCATACCAAACAATGGACTCGCTCGTCTGCGGGTGCTCGCATCCAGGCCGCCGCCGCCAAAATGTGGGCAGCAGACGAAACCAGGTCCGACTCGTCATCGGATGACCCTCCGCGTCGCGACGTAAGTGGCGAGGTCGGCTCGCTGGACTCGGGGTGCGCGGATGGCGATGCGGACGACCGGTAGGTCTCCACGGTTGACCAGGTTGGTGACTGTGCGGCGGGTGACGTTCAAGCGTTGCGCAACCTGATGCAGAGTGAGCAGAGCATCGTCCTCTTCGTGCATCGCTGCCAGCGTCGTGGTCTCGCCAGTTGTGGTGTTGGACATGTGGGATGCCTCGGCTGAGTGGCCAGGGCACTGTAGGGAACGTCAGAATCTTCTTCTCTGGCAGCGCGGACAAGGAGCGGTAGGACCGGTCCACATCGGACAAGTCCCGGTGCCTTAAGACGCGTCCGGGAGATTGGCAACGGCCCTCTGAGGAGCCGTCCGCACGCTCTCTATCCGCAGTCAACAGGAGTCTGAGCAGGCCAAATAGGTTTCTTGCACGAACTCCCCGGTTTCGGGATCAACGTGCCGATTGCTTTGCTCGTGAACAAGCACCTCATCGCCGAGTGCGACCACTCGGATCCACAGCCCTCACCCACTCCGAGCCCGCGATGGACTCTCGCGGACCTCTCTAGCCTGCCTCCAACCCTGCCCGTCGCGACTGCAGACGAAATTCTCGGCATCGGCCGGACTCTCGGGAAGCGCCTGCGTAAGGAGGGCAAGTACCCGTTGCGCCTGCTGCCCTCGCTCGGTCGCCACCACAAGGTGCGCACCGCGGAACTAGTGGCCTTGCTGGGAGTAGACCTCCTCGGCTCGACTGGATATACGCCCGCCTCGGACGGGACGCTGCTGCAGCCGAGCACCCGGACCGACCTGCGGGAGGTGTCGTGACTCGCAAGGGCAGCGTGAGACAGCGGCACGCGAGGACATGCAAGCCGGGACACGCAAAGTGCCACGGCCCCTGGTACTGGATGGTCGATCTAGGGCCGGACCCCGGGACCGGGCAGCGTCGCCGCAAGACGAAGAGCGGCTACGGAAAGAAGGCGGAGGCCGAGGCAGCCCTTGCCGAGTTCCTCGACCGGCAGGGCGTCACCCGAGGTCGTTCCGAGGACCTCACCGTGGCGGCATGGCTGGACCTGTGGCTGCGGTCGCTTCGAACGAAGAGCCCGACGACCGTTGCTCGCTACAGGCAACTGGTGGATCTACACCTCCAGCCCATCCTGGGGCACCACCTTCTTGTGGACCTGACCCCTGAAGACGTCGACGACCTGATCGACCGCATCAGCAAGCCGGACTATGTGGCTGCCGGACGCAGGGGCAACCGGTGGAAGCATCAGAAGGGCCTGAGCACGGCCAGCATCAACCGCATCTTCTTCGCACTGCGGGGCTCCCTCTCCGTCGCGGCCAAGCGGCGGCTCATTCCGTGGAATCCCGCCCTGCACGTCGATGTGGTCCCGGAAGTGAACGTCGAGGGGAAGGCGTGGTCGCCGCAGGAGGCCGCCGCCTTCCTTGCCTTCACCTCGGAGCACCGCCTGTACGCGGTGTGGCATCTCCTGCTGATGTCCGGCGCTCGACGAGGTGAACTGTGCGGCGTTCGGTGGACTGACCTGGACCTCGACAAGCGGCGCTGGAAGATTACGACGACCCGAGTCCAGGTCGGCGGCGTCATCCACGAGAAGAAGCCAAAGTCGAAGGCTGGCGACCGGGAGGTCCATCTCGATGAGCAGACAGTCGACGTTCTACGCGCTCACCGTCGCCGCCAGCAGGAGGAACGGCTTGCTCTGGGGCCGCCGTGGCAAGACTCAGGCTTCGTCTTCACGAGCCAGGACGGGAGCCCGTTGACACCGGAGTACCTGTCTCGTACATGGCGTGGCCTGGTGGAGGACTCGGGCCTTCCTCGCATTCGTCTCCACGACGGACGTCACACTGCAAACTCGACCGCCGCCCTCTACGCCGGGGTGACGGAGACAGTGCTACTGCAGCGCGCCGGGCACAGCAAGATCAGGACCAACCAGGCGTACCAGCACCCGAACGAAGAGATCCACCGCATCGCTGCAGAGGCGATTGCGGCCGTATACGCGGCCTTCATGCCCGCGCCGCACTCACCGCACGAGGAGGAGCGGCCCGGGGCCTGAGGCCATGTCGTTCAGCCTCGGCACCAGCAACGCGCCACAGCCCCTCGACGTTGCTGGACTAGGGCTGCCGTTCCGGAGACAGATCCGGCGGCCCACTCCGCATCGCACCCACGCCGCGCCGTCTGACACCGTGCTTGTCGAGGATGTTGCGAATGGCGGAGTGGGACCGATCGGTCAACTCCGCAAGTTCCCTAAGGGACCTACCCGCGGCGTACTCCCGGCGGATGTAGTCCTCAACGCTTCTCTGCAACGCGAGGTCCGGACGCGGATGAGCCGAACCGGCGAACTCGGGAAGGGGCCTCAACAGAGGGCGCGGCGGATATGGCACTGCGCTACCTCGGCTTGAACCAGGATGTGACCCGACCGCGCTCCAAGTCGGGGTGGGCCGCGGGCCCCGCGTCACCCCAGGCCGGGCAGTGGAAGTGACTGGGGCCGTCGTTGGACCACCAGCGGTTGTCCTTGCGGGAGGAAGGAGCGAGCCCGCCGGGGACCATTGCGCCCAGGTCCGCGATGGGCAATGTGACCACTCCCGCAACCCCGGCCGGGAAGGAGGACAGGGGGTCGTACATGGACATCAAGTCTCCCTGTCAGGCCGCAGGCGTGGGGACGACAGCCATCCACGCGAGGAGGTGGACGTCCTCCTTGGTGATGGGGAAGCGCTTAGGGCGCACTTCGGCCACGGACAGCCCGAGTTCATCGATCAGATCGATGAGTCGGTCGGTCTTATTCTTCTCGGTCATCTCCTCATCGCGCATCACTGACCGCACGATGTTGGTGACGCGCGTCGCCTGTCCCCGTGAGTAGACGCGGATAGCGAGGTCGACGTCGGCCTGGTTGCGGTGAGTCCCGTGCTGGGCGAGATGCTGAACCGCCTGGCGAATGGGCGGGGGTACAGGACCACTGGCTCCGGCTGTGTCCAGACTGTCGTTCCAGGTGTCAGCGATGTGCTGCTGGGCGACGTCCCACGCTTGGTACGCCAACCCCTGCCAGTCCTGCGGCAAGTGGGCGGACACGCGCTGATCCGAAGGTGTAGCAGCGCTCAGGGCGCTCAGAGTGTCGCTCACGACGTCCACCGGGGTGCCGAAGATGTTGGGTCGGTGTGCAGCGGGCGGGAGCATCTCGCTCAGCGCCTCAACAGCGTCTGCGGCGACTGCTTCGACGCCTGTGGGGTCGGGGCTGCCCGGTCGAGGCACCAGCGCGGGAGGCAGTGGAACGTAGCGGAAGGCCGGTTCATCTGTGCGATTGAGGATCCGAGCACAAAAGATGTACCCCGGCGGCCGATCGTCGCTGAGGAAGCCCGAGCCGATGCCCCAGGGCATCTCCTCAAGCCGCCGAGCCAGCGAGTCGTTCTCGATCGCCTTGCGCAGCATTGCGCGAAACTCTTCGCCGGAAATCAAACCGCTGGTGGTGCCGAGGAACAGTCCGTTGTCGCCATCCTTAAGGGCTTGAATCTGCTCTCGCTTGGCGTTGAAGACCACGTCATCGCTGGCCTCGATGCCCGGAAGAACCTTGCCCGCACCGATGGACTTGGCGGCCTTGGTCAACTTGCGGTGGAGGATGCTCTCCAGTTGCAGCAGGCGGTCCAGGCCGGAATCCGGAAAGAAGCACCACAGGTAGACGTAGTCGTGGTCCGAGCCGATGCGATCCACACGGCCGTGGCGCTGCACAAGCCGCATCGGGTTCCACGGAAGGTCGTAGTTGACGATGTTGTGTGCCTGCTGAAGGTTGACGCCTTCAGAGAGCACGTCAGTCGTGAACAGCAGATCGAACTTGTCCGCGGCTGTCGGGTTCCCGTCCCTGTCCTGAGGTCCACCGGTTTTCGGTGCGAACCCCTGAACTGCTTCCTCCTGGGTCACCGTTCCGGCGTACGCACCGTGACCAGGGCGCTTCCGCATGCTACCGGTGACGAAGGCGACCCGATCTTGGTATGCCGCCAGCGCCGGATGCAGACTCACGATCAGGTCGATGTTGTCCTGTAGGTAGTAGATCGTGTCGGCGAAGTAGGAGAAGACAAGAACCTTGCGGTCGTCGCGGTCTCGCGACTCCTTCTCGGGACCATCCGGCGTCAGGCGCGCCGCGTTGCGGTGAGCCGAGTCGCGCTCTGCCTCGGCGAGCACCTTCGCAAGCGTGTCGGCGAGCGCGTGCAACTTCGGGTCGTCGGCGGCCTGGATGCCCTCTTCGACCTTCCGCGCCATGCTGCGGAGGAGGTCGATGTCGTTGGCGATGTCAGCGACCAGGGGTTCGACGCGGTAGTCGGATGCCTGCTCGTACTCGGCGGTCTCCAGCCACTCGGTCAAGGTGACAGGGTCATTGAGGTCGATCCGCATCCAGTCCCGCAGGTGCTCGCCCGAGGCCACGAGCCCCTTGTTGCGGATCAGATCAATGAGTCCTTCGAGGGTCTCGGCCATCTTGCGGCAGGTCGTCGCGAAGGCGTAGCCGGAGGACTCGAAGCGCTTGAGTAGTCCGGAGCGCAGTAGCCCGGCGACCTGGACCTCGTAGGGCTTGTATTCGCGGTCCAGTCGGTACCGGCTCGGCGTGTATCCGGCCAGCGTCAGCCGCTCTGCGTCGAGGGATGCGAGTCCCTCGTCTGGGATCTCGCCCGCGTAGAAGGGGTCTGGTTCGTCCGGGTCCCGGTCGGCGCCCAGTGCATGGGCGAAGTCGTCGAAGAAGCCAGTCAGCACGGGCGCCAGGTCGTAGTCGACGCGGCGGACCTGGGGTTCGGGGAAGGTCAGGGTGGCGCCGGTGGCGTCCATGCGCTGACCGACATAGTGGTTGCGAACGAAGCGGCGAGTGCGACGGACCGCCACAGCGTCCAGGATGTCGAACAAGTGCTCCGGCGACAGATCATCGGGGTTCAACTTGTCAATGGCCCTGAAGTGCGCGGCCAGGCTTGGAATGCCGATCTCGGCGAACTCATCGTCATGCACGATGAAGTACGACAGCAGCGAATGCAGGTCGCCGAGCGCATTGTTCACGGGCGTCGCGGTGAGCAGTACGACCTGCTTGCGCGGGTTGCCCTTGAGGACCTGCACAAGCCGCCTAGCGCGCTCCGTGTCGGTGTTCCGGACGGTGTGCGCTTCATCCAGCAAGACGAGCGTGTACTCGTTGATGTCACGGCCCGGCGGCAAGCCGTATGTGGGCTGGCCTTCACTGTCGTTGCGCAGCAGGTCGTCGTAGGAGATGACGTCGACCCATCCGCCGAGGTGGCCACGGTCGACGTAGGGGTCCCAGACTGAGTCGCGGATGATCTTGGGGGCGACGATAAGGACGCGCTGTCGCGCGCGGACCGTGTCGCGAACTAGCGCGCCGCCGACGTAGGTCTTACCCAGACCGACCTCATCGGCGATCAGCACACCGCTGTGCTTCTCCAGGATGCGCCGGGCGCGGCCCACACCGTCCTTCTGGAACGGCAGCAGGTCCCGCGTGGAGGGGTCGGCTGCCACCGCTTCGTCGTCCGCAGCAACCTGGCGTCCGTACGCCTCCCAGAGCATGCGGAGGAAGACCATCCATGGCTCCTCGGGCACGATCTGGGTCTCGTAGAAGGACGCCAGGTCGAACGGCTCGGCGTCGCTCCAGAGGCTGTCGAACCAGTCCTTGACCGCGTTGATCGCGGTCTGGTTGTACTGGCCGAGGTTCAACTCTCGGCTGGCAGCGAGTCCGGCGTAGGTGAAGTTGCTGGAGCCTGCGATGACCCCGAGGGACGGGTGATCGACGAGGTACGTCTTCCCGTGCAGGAACTCCTTGGTGTACCGACGCACTTCCACCTTGCCGGAGCGGAGCCACTGGATGAGGTCGGCAACCTTGGTGCGGGCTTGTGCCGTGAACGGCACGAGATTGCGCTCTTCGGCCAGTGCTTCCGCCTGCTGGTCCAGGGCCTCGCCCAGGGCGACTTGAGGTGCGCGACGCGCGGACACGGTCCCCGGCCGCAGGACAACTGGGTTGGTGTCTCGTTGCGGTTCGGCGCCGAGCATGAGGCGCACCTTGCCGACCCGTTTCAACTCCTCGGCGATGAGGTGCCAGCCGTCCACGTTGAAGTAGGCCGACGCGATGGCGGCCGTTCGCCCCTTGGCGTCGTACGGGTCCGTGAAGGCGAGCATCTCGTTGATCGCATCGGCGACGGTTTGGCCGGTCGCCTTGTTATTGGTTGCGAACTCCGGGCGGCCACCTGCGGCCTGCGTCACTGGTCGATCCCGTCGAGGATGCGAACCACAGCAAGTCGGTGAGAAGCCGGTACGGCTGCTGGCGTGTCGCTGAAGTCCCCGAACAAGACCTCCATGTCCGAGGACGAGAGGCCGAATCCGACGGCCGACAAGGCGTCCAGTTGCGCCCGGGGATTCGCGTGGCTCACACCTTGGGGGAGCACCTGCGCCAGGGCGACTCCACCCACCAGCGTCGATTGGCCACCGGCTAGGAGCAGGTCGCGAGCAGCGGTGGCCGCAGTTTCGATCTGCTCGTCGGTCCAGTCTGGAAGGACCAGGCCGTTGATGATGCGAGCACCGACATGGCGGTCAACGAATCGCCGGGCCCACCAGTCAGCGACGACGGAGTTCATGTAGCCGAGGAGAGCCAAGATGTGGACCGTGTCGGTTCCCTCGGGGTGCCTGACTCCGTGTGCATACCCGGTGCTGAACAGATAGCCGGAGTCCGGCAGCGCGGTGGCCGTGAGCGTTCGGCTGTTGTCGTTGGTGCTCGGGAAGCGGTATGTGATCGTGGGATGTGAGAGAGACAGTCGCGCATGGCCATCTGTGATCTCGATGCCTCGCTGAAGAGGGACGAGGTCGAAGGGGTCGACGGCCTTGTCGTACGTGTCATCGGTGATCTTGTAGGCGTCTACGTGACGAGTCTTGAGGACCAGCCAGTCCCCAGGGGCGCCGGGCGCCGCACGGGTGTAGGCGTGGTGCTTGCCGCTTCCGCTGAAGTCCCAGCGCGAGGAGTCGCTGGTGCCGGTGATCCATCCCTCTCCCGCGCCCAGCCGGGGCTGCTTGCGCATGAGATCGAAGATGTGGTTGTCATCAGGGGAGTTGAACCACGGCAGCACAGATGTGTCCGAGAGGGATTCCACCTCATCGGACGTCAGTTCGATCGTGGCCTCCCATCGCCTGTCGAACGCTTCCCGAGACGTCAGGCCCGGAAGAACAGTGACGCCAGGCTGCCCGTGGACACGCGACAGCAGCACGATGGACCTCCTTGCGTCCATGTCGAAAAGCCAGTACCCGGTGTTCCGACATTCCGCTGCCGTGACGAAGTGGTCGGCGAGGATCTGCTCCCGAATGCTCGTCCAGCCGGAAAGCATGAGGACGGCCTGCGGCAGGACGACTCCAAGGCTTCCGCCCTCACGCACGAGGTTGACGAAGCGCTCACCGAACATCTTCGCGAAGTCAAAGTGGCCGCTGCCCAACAGGGAGAAGCCGTTCTTGGCAAGGGCTTGCAACCGCTCCCGAGCGGCCTGTTCGCGACGCTCCTCTTCGGCATCCTCGGGCTTGTTGGTGCGCAGATAGGCAATGCGCTCGGCTCGCCCCGCTGTGCTCAGCGAGTTGAGGCCGGGATCGCGGGTCACCCAGAACTGTTGAGGCTCGTGGCGGACCTTGTCCCACGGCGGGTTGCCCAGGATGCAGTCGAAGCCCGGAAGGGCGCGTCGGAAGACCTCCGGGTATCGGACAGGCATGTGAGCGGCCATGACGGATGCCGCGAGTTCCCGCGCCTGCGGTAGACGCGGGTGTCCCAGCACTGCCGTCTCCAGGTCGTCGCAAGTCGGGGCCGTGAAGATCCCCGGCGCGTCCTTGATCTGGATCTTCGCCGGGTCGGTGGACTTAAGGTCCCGGGTGATGCGCTCAGCGGTGATCAGGTCGCACAGGGCGGCGAGAGGCGCCAGCGCAGCCTGGAGAGCCTGGTGGTGGTGGCCCGCCGCAGCCACGTCCCCAACGCTGGCATCCGAGAGCGCCCCCAGGGCGCCGAGGTGCTCGGCCGCGCGATCCAGGAACTGTTCTAGTGCGGCGTCGAGGCTCGTCATTTGAGCCTTGACCTTTTTCTTCAGTTCCCGAGCCTCGGCCTCGGCGATCGCCTCGCTGATCTCGTGGAGGGTGCCGACGCCAGCAAGGCTGTTGCCCCAGACCAAGCCGTGATCGAGGAAGGACAGGGGAAGGCCGGGCACGAAGGTGTGGATCCACACGGCAAGGCGGGCGAGCTCGACTGCGATCTCATTGATGTCTGCGCCATAGATGCATCGCCGGGCGATCTGCCGCCGAAGGAGTGAGCCGTCGTCGATCCCGGATTCACGCGGATCGAGATCGAGCCGTTCGGCGGCCGTGGCTCGAAGCGTGTGCAGTTCGAGTGCCACCTCAGGCAGGGGATTCTCGATCAGGAAGGCGGAGAAGCGAGCCTCGATGCGGTCCACCGCAGCAACGAGAAAGTGCGCGCTCCCCATAGACAGGTCGGCGACCCGGAAGTCGAACAGCGCTTCCGCTGCCGACTTCGTGGCTCCCGCCTTCAGCATCTTGCGGACGCGCCCGAGGTGCTGGTCTACGGCCGGTTCCAGGGCCGTGTCGAGCAGGTGCTCGACCGCGAAGGGCTTGGTGAAGTACGAGCCGGTGGCCTTGCGGGAGCCGCCCCGCGAGTGGAAGTAGACGTTGCCCTTCGGGACAACGACGACGGATCCTGCCTCGGCGGGGACATAGGTGTCGTTCTCGTCGGTGGTGAGATCGGTCTCCGCAATCCCGAGGCCCGATTCGAGAAGTCCCTCGTAGATGGTGCCGAACTCGCGGACGGACAGGCTGCGAAAATCGACAGGCCCAAGCGCGCCGTCGCGGTTCTCGTCGATCAGCAGACCGGCCAGGGCTGGCCCCACCGTGTCATTCGTGAGGTCGAGGTCGTAGGTGGCCGCCCCGGAGGGGTTCTTGTCCGGATTCCGGGTGAAGAGCCCTCCGTTATAGGCGGGCACGCCCCAACCGCCGAGATCACCGGAGTCGATGACGCGCCAGACCTGGGTCAGGTCGTCCCAGAGGGTCGAGGAGTTCGGGTCGAACGTCTGCTCCGGGTCGGCCAGGAGGTCCTGCGCGAGGGTCTTCAGGGCATTCCGGCGATACCGCTCGCTGGTCTCGTACGGCAGTAGTCCCCGATCCTCCGCGTACGCCACGAAGAGCAGTCGGAAGAGAATGATCATGGTCTGGTGGTACGCCTCGTCGAGGGCGGTCTTCTGCTCCTCGACTGGGAGGGAGGTGACGCCTCGCCGCTCCGCTACCGCAACCGCCAGGGTGGGGACCACCTTCTCGTAGATGCGCTCGCGCAGCCGGTCCGACAGGCCGGTCGCATAGCGCGAGGAGTCTGCGAGCAGGCGCTCCAGCGCGCCGCCCTGCTCCAGAGCCTCGGCGGAGAAGAGCAGGTCGAGGTATCCGGCCTGGTCCTCTGTGAGGAGCGACAGGTCGAGCTCGACGAAGGTCTGAGTCTGGCCCTTGCGGCCAACGCCAAGGTCGGGATCGACCGGATACAGCCGAGCGACCGGTCCCCCGAGCACGATGACCCAGGGGACGTTCTCGCGGCGGGCGACGGCGATGCCGTGCCGGACCGCATCGGTGTTGTGGAAGCGCACGAGCGGGTTCTCGAAGGATTCGCCCTCGGCAAGGAGGACGACCGCAGCCCGTCGCTGGGTGGTTCCGGTCGCCTGACGGAGGACGGTGCCGTCGGGGACCACCTCGATGGCATAGCCCAAGCCCTTGAGCAGGGCCTCCCCGCGCTGCTTAAGCAGGGGCTGGGCGCGCGTGCAGTGTTCGCCCCACGTCCCTGCCTGTGCTTGCTGCTCGAGAACGTGCGTCGCAAGCAGTCCCTCGTTGCGCAGCCCCGACGCTACACCTTGGGCGATCGACCCCAACCGGCGCCGGACTTCGGCATGGAGACCGGCAGGGCTGGTGATCTTCAGTGCATCGGCGATGAGTTGTGCGGCGACGCGGATATCGACGTCGTAGAACGGTTCCGCGTCTTCACCGAGACCGAGCAGGCAGACGCCGTAGCCCGCACCGGACGGGTAGGTGATGGCAAGCAGCACCGGGGCGATACCGCCCTGCGAGCGGGTCCGCCACATCGCCTGGACATCGGCCTTGGTGGGCCTGCCTGGCGCCTCTGCGAGGACAACCACCAGTTCCGTCTCGTCGCTGCCACGAAGGATCTCGTGGGCCGCGACCGCTCCAACGGTCCTGCGCCAAGGGAGGCAATCGTCCCAGTCCTGCCGGAGATCCGGCTTCACATTCACGCCCCGTAGGTGCTCAACTACAACGTGCACTGACGGGGGGACGGTACTGGTGGTCGTGCGCGGAGCGTAGGCGCCTTGCCCCAAAGAGTTATCGAGTGGCACTAGAGGGACAGGGGACGGCGGGCGTGGCCACCGAGCAGACTGGGCTCCGTCCCTTCAGGCTGGCTGCACCCAGGGCTGCTGGCTCATGCCCTACCCGGTAGACACCTCCAGTCCGGGATGCCCCGAGGTGGGCGGTCGACGGGCAGGGCGACTCTTATGCACTGTGCAGTCGGTGCCCGCGCTCCTGCCCGTACGGGTGACACGCGCGGTTGACGGGACGCGATGCTGTTGCGATTATTTCGGTCGTTGCGGATACTTCGATCGCTCGCATGCGTTCTAGGAGCGTTCTTGGGACATGCCCACGGACGCAGCACCACCCCGCACCACCTCACCCCGGGTAGCGCCCGGGAGGTTCCAGGAGGACCCCGTGACGTCCCTACTTGACGCAGTGCGCCCAGACGAAGCCGAGGTCAGCACCGCCGTCGCAGCCGTGCCCCAGGTCAAGGACTACCTGGCCACTCACCCGGGTCACGACGCTGTGCGACTGGTGGTCGATGACGAGCACCGCGAGTCGCTCACCGTGCCCCGCTCGGCGGTCGAACTGCTCGCCCGGATCCTCGACCACATGGCCAAGGGCGAAGGCGTCGCCCTGGTCCCCTCGCACGCTGAACTGACCACACAGCAGGCCGCCGACATGCTCAACGTCTCCCGCCCGTTCTTGATCGGGCTGCTTGACACCGAGGAGATCGAGTACCGCCGGGTCGGCAAGCACCGGCGGATAAAGGCCGAGTCGCTAATGGCCTACAAGCGCAAGGATGACCTGCGCCGCCGTGAGGCGGCCGACGACCTCACCGCGCTGTCCCAGGAGATGGGCACCTTCTGAGGTGGCGTTTGTAGTCGTCTATGACGCCAACGTCCTCTACCCCAATGCCCTGCGCGACCTGCTTATCCGGGTCGCGCAGGCGGGGATGGTGCAGGCGAAGTGGACGCACCAGATCCTCGATGAGACTTTCCGCAACATGCAGAAGAACATGGAGGACATCACTCCGGAGAAGATCGAGATCCTGAGAACCAGGATGCTGGCTGCGATCCGAGACGTCCTGGTGCGCGGCCATGAGCCGCTGATCGACGCACTCGACCTGCCCGACCCCGACGACCGGCACGTGCTCGCCGCCGCGATCAAGGCCCGAGCGCAGACGATCGTCACCTTCAATCTCAAGGACTTCCCGGAGGACCGGCTGGCCCCCTGGCAGGTGGAAGCCCAGCACCCCGACCAGTTCGTCCATGACCTCATCGACCTGAAGAAGACCACGGTCTTCGGCGAGGTTCAGCGCATGGCTGACTCGACCAAGAACCCGCCATTGACGGTTGATGAGGTGCTGTCCCGGCTCTCCCGGTGCGGCCTCGTCGAGTCCGTCGACGCGCTCCGCTCCTAGGCCACATGGCTCACCAGGCAATCAAGCGCCTGGCGAGGATGAGGTCGCTGGCGCGCCGCGAAAGGCGTACGCCTGCCTCACCTGTGCCACCCATCGGCGATGGTGTGCCCAAAGGGACTTCCGCAACGTCTTCCAAGACAGGTTCGGCTGCGCCCTACCCGTTGATGACTACGGCCGCCGTCAGGCGCCATGTGGCGACTGAGGACGCATGATGCCAAGGCGCCCGCACAGGTTCTTCAGCCCGACATGTCGCGAGGAACCCTCGGCCCACAGGCACACAACTTGTGGACCGATCACGCGGCAGACCCCTGTCTGCACGATGTCTGGCGTCAGCGCATCCGTCAGCGCAACCGGTTGACCGTCGGTGCCTACAGCCGTTCAGGACGCACGAAACCGCAGCTCACAAGGCGGAGGGCGTGGGATTCGAACCCACGACGGGTTGCCCCGTAGCGGTTTTCAAGACCGCCGCCATCGGCCACTAGGCGAGCCCTCCCGGCAGGTCGAGGCTAACCCGGCCTCCCGGGAGGACCCACCCGGCCGCGCCGCGGGGCGTCAGCACTGGGGCTGCGGGTCGACGAGCACCGGTGCCGGGGTCGCCGCCTCCGGCACGAGGTAGGTGATCGTGAAGACGGCCGGCTCGGCCTCGTCGTTGGCGAGGGTGTGCACCCCCGACGGGTGCGGGAACGCGGTGCCGGCCGGGTACGTCTCCTCCGTGCAGCCGTTCCCGGGGTGGTGCGGGGGCTCGACCATCCGCAGCGTGCCGCTCACGACGACGACCACGGACGGTCCGAGGTGCGTGTGGAAGCCGGTGGACGAGTGCGGCGCCAGGGTGGCCCGGACCACCGCCACGTCCGTCGGCTCGGTGACGGCGAGGCTGATCCCGGCGTCCGCGTCGACGAGCCGGAACTCGCCCGCGGACCCGCGGGCCAACAGCTCGGAGGTCACCGCCGAGGGGCTCGCCGGGGGGATCGGCGCGGGCCCGTCCCAGAGGGCGGTGTCCGGGTCCGCGCCGGCGACCCCGGCCACCAGCAGGGGTCCGGCCAGCGCGCCGAGCCCGATCGCCGCCACCCTCGTCCTCCTCGCGACCGTGCGTGGCATCTCGGCCTCCCTGGTCCGCTGCGGGTCCCGCCTGTCCGCGGGAGGGCGACGCTAGGGCGGCGCGGGGCGGGGTGGATGAGAGGCGGATGAGACTCCGGTGAGGCGCCGGCGGGCATGATCCGGCTCCGGCCGGTGTTGTCCTCCCGACCCGGTCCGCGGCCCCGCCGCGTCGACCCCGCCCCGCACGCCGTTCGGAGACACCCCCTGCCCGAGACCGCTCCCTCGCCGTCCACCCGCCGCCGGGTGCGGCTCCCTTCCGCAGAGCGCCCTCCCGTCCCGATGACGGCGGACCGCGCCGCCGAGCGTGAGGCCGCCCGCGCCGAGCGGCGCGCCCAGCAGCTGTGGGTCGAGGACGCCGCGCCGGAACTGCCCGTCCGCGCGACCCCGCCGCAGCGGGTCGTGTTCCACCTCGGCCCGACGAACTCGGGCAAGACGTACGAGTCGCTGCAGGCGCTGGCCGCCACCGGCTCCGGCGTCTACGCCGCGCCGCTGCGCCAGCTCGCCCACGAGGCCTACGCCAAGCTCGCCGCCGGCCTGCCCGAGGGCGCCGTCGGCCTGTCCACCGGCGAGGAGGAGATCCACCCGCAGGCGGAGATCCTCTGCTGCACGGTGGAGAAGGCGCCGATGCGCGGCGAGCTGCTCGTCCTCGACGAGTCGCACTGGATCGCCGACGCCGACCGCGGCCACCACTGGGCCCGGCTGCTGCTCACCGGCGAGTACCGCGAGATGCACCTGGTCTCGGCGGCCGAGGCCCACCCGCAGCTGGCGCCGCTGGTGTCCGACGCCGGCGACGTCGAGGTCGTCCACCACCGGCGGTTGTCCCGGCTCGACGTCCTGCGCGCGCCGGTGCGCGCCCCGCGCGTCCGCCCGCAGACCCTCGTCGTCGCCTTCTCCCGCAAGACCGTCTACGCCGTCGCCGCCGAGCTCGACCGGCACCGGCCCGGGAAGGTGGGCGTCCTCTACGGCGCGCTGCCCCCGGCGACCCGGCGCGAGGTCATCGAGCGGTTCACCACCGGCGAGCTCGACGTCCTCGTGACCACCGACGTCATCGGCCACGGCATCAACGTCCCGGCCACGACCGTGCTGTTCGCCGAGACGACGAAGTTCGACGGCACCGAGATGCGGCCGCTGCGCAGCTGGGAGGCCGCGCAGATCGCCGGGCGGGCCGGCCGTTACGGCCTGACCGGCCACGGGACGGTCGGCGTCCTGGCCGGTGTGCCGGGCCTGCGCGCCTCGGCGGCGCTCGTGGCCGTCGGCGCGGAGGTGGCCCGCGGCGAGCGGGTCAGCGACCTGCCGGCCCGCGGGGCGCGGCTGCGCCCGGAGCTCGAGGACCTCGGCGCCGTGGAGGCGGCCGACCTGCCCGAGGCCCTGGTCCGCTGGGAGGCCTGGGCCCGCACCGCCACCCGCGACTCGGCGATGACCCCGGACGACGTCGGTGAGCTGGTGCTGCGGGTGCGGGCGCTGCTGCCGCTGCTGCGCGGGCCGCTCGGCGCCGTCGGCGACCTGCGCACCGTCTGGCGCCTGGTGCAGCTGCCCATCGACTACGAGCCGCCGCGGCGCACCCGCTGGCTGGTGCTCGCCCGCGCCGCGCTGCGGCAGGCGGCGGGCCTGCCGGTGCGGCCGGAGCTGGTACTGCCCGACGTCCCGGTCGACGGCAGCGTCGAGGAGTTCGAGCAGGCCGCCGCGGCCGCGCGGGACGCCCAGGCGCTGCTGCGGCAGTTCCCCGGCGTCGCGGGCCTGGACGCCGACGACGCCGCGTGGGTCGAGGAGGAGTGCGCCGAGGCGATCAGCGAGCTCCTGCCCGACGCCATCGCGGTCAGCCGGTCCAGCGCCTGCGCCGAGTGCGGCACCGCGATCGCCCCGTGGTTCTCCACCTGCCGCCCGTGCAGCGCGCCCCGCGGGCGCGGGCGCGACGGCCACCCCCGCGCCGGTGGCCGGGACGGGCGGCGGACCCCCCGCTCGGGCGCCCGCCAGGGTCGGCGCCCCACCCGCACCGGCCGCGGCTGACGAGCCCACGCCGGGCGCCCCTCCGCCGTCCGGAGGGGCGCTGCGCGTGTGCTCGGCCCGGTCAGGTCGCGGGGTCGCCCGCGGTGACCGGCTCGTCGGGCCGCTCCCGCTGCACCGGCTCCCCGACGACGCCGTGCAGGTGGCAGGCGGCGACGTGCCCCGGCGCGGAGCCGACCGGCTGCAGCGCCGGGTCGACGTCGGGGCAGGGCTCGAACACGTCGGGGCAGCGGGTGCGGAAGCGGCAGCCGCTGGGCACCCGCGCCGGCGAGGGGACGTCACCGCGCAGCACGATCCGCTGCCGGGACCGCTCCAGGGCCGGGTGCGGCAGCGGCACCGCCGACAGCAGCGCCCGCGTGTAGGGCATCTGCGGCTCGGCGGCGACGGCGGCCGCGGGCCCGACCTCGACCACCCGGCCCAGGTACATCACCGCGATCCGGTCGGACACGTGCCGCACCGCCGACAGGTCGTGCGAGACGAACAGCAGCGTGAGGCCGAGCTGCCGCTGCAGCCGGCGCAGCAGGTTGAGCACCTGCGCCTGCACGCTGACGTCGAGGGAGGCGATCGCCTCGTCGCAGACCAGGAAGTCCGGCTCGCCGGCCAGCGCGCGGGCGATGCCGACCCGCTGCCGCTGGCCGCCGGAGAACTCGTGCGGGTAGCGGGCGGCGACGCCCGGGTCCAGGCCGACCAGCTCCAGCAGCTCGCGCACCCGCGCGGCCCGCGCCTGCCGCCCCGGGTGCAGGCCGTGCACCTCCAGCGGCTCGGCCACCGTCTGCGCCACCGTGCGCCGCGGGTCGAGGGAGGCGAACGGGTCCTGGAACACCATCCCGGCCCGGCGCCGCAGCTCGCGCAGCTCCCTCTTGCCCATCGCGGTGACGTCGGTGCCGTCGAAGGTGACCGTGCCGCCCGTGGGTGGGACCAGCCGCAGCAGCGCGTTGCCCAGCGTGGACTTGCCGCAACCGGACTCCCCCACCAGGCCCAGCGTCTCGCCGCGGTGGATGTCGAGGTCCACGCCGTCGACGGCCCGCAGCACGCCGGTGGTGCGGCGCAGCAGCCCGCCCGAGCGGACGGGGAAGTGCACCTCCAGGCCGCGGGCGGAGACCAGGACCTCCCGCTCCGTCGTCGAGGTCACGACGCCTCCCCCTCCGCACACCACGTGGCCGCCCGGTGCGGCAGGCCCGCGCGCCCGGACCCGACGGCGGCCAGCGGCGGCTGCTCGGTCGCGCAGCGGGCGTCGCCGCGCACCGGGCAGCGCGGCCAGAACACGCAGCCCGCGGGCAGGTCGGTGGGCGGGGGCGGCGTCCCGGGGATGGTGGCCAGGTCGCCGCCGTCGGCGGCGGCGAGGTCGGGCAGCGCGCCGAGCAGGCCGCGGGTGTAGGGGTGCACGGGCCGCTCGAGGACGTCGTCGACGGTGCCGTCCTCCACGCAGCGCCCGCCGTACATGACCAGCACCCGGTCGGCGATGCCGGCGACGACGCCGAGGTCGTGGGTGATCCAGACGACGCCGGTGCCGGAGTCGGCCTGCAGCCGCTCGACCAGGTCGAGGATCTGCGCCTGCACGGTGACGTCGAGCGCCGTCGTCGCCTCGTCGGCGATCAGCAGCGACGGCGAGTGGGCCAGCGCGATCGCGATGACCACCCGCTGCCGCATGCCGCCGGACAGCTCGTGCGGGAAGCGGTCCACCGCCCGGCCGGGGTCGGGCAGGCCCACCTCGCCGAGCAGCTCCACCGCGCGCGCCCGGGCGGCGGCCTTGGACACGGTCCCGTGCGCGCGGATGCCCTCGGCGAGCTGCCGGCCCACGGTGAGCACCGGGTTGAGCGAGGTCATCGGGTCCTGGAAGACCATGCCGACGCCGCGCCCGCGGACCTGCCGCAGCCGCTCGGGGGACATGGTGAGCAGGTCCTCGCCCTGCAGCAGCGCCCGGCCGGTCACCGTCGCCGTCCGCGCCGGCAGCAGGCCCAGCAGCGCGAGCACCGACACGCTCTTGCCGCTGCCGGACTCTCCGACGACGGCGACCGTCTCGCCCGGCCCGACGGTGTAGCTCAGGCCGTTGACCACGTGCGCCGTGCCGCGCGGGGTGCGCAGGTCCACGCGGAGGTCCTCGACCGCCAGGACCGGTTCGACGGCGGTCCCGGGCTCCTCGGAGGGCAGGGCGCTCACCGCCCGCCCCCGGCCATGAGGGTGCGCTGCCGCGGGTCGAGGACGTCGCGCAGCCCGTCGCCGAGCAGGTTGAAGCACAGCACCGTGACGACGATCGCCAGGCCGGGGAAGACCGTGTACCACCAGGCCTGCTCGATGAAGCCGCGGCCGTCGGCGAGCATCAGCCCCCACGACGGCTCGGGCCGGCGCGGGCCCAGGCCGAGGAAGGACAGCGCCGCCTCGGCCAGCACCGCGAAGGCCAGGCTGATCGAGGTCTGCACGATGATCGGCGGCGCGGCGTTGGGCAGCACGTGCCGGGTGACCAGCCGCCAGTCCGAGGCGCCGACCGAGCGGGAGGCCCGCACGTACACCTCCTCGCGCACGCCGAGCACGCTGGCGCGGGTCACCCGGGCGAAGATCGGCACGTAGACGATGCCGATCGCGAGGATCGCGTTGGCCGGCCCCGCGCCGCGGATGGCCACGATCGCGATCGCCAGCAGCACCGCCGGGAAGGCGAACAGCACGTCCATCAGCCGCATGAGCGTGTCGTCGACCCACCGGCCGTAGAAGCCGGCGAGCAGGCCGATGAGCGTGCCCACGACCAGGGCGAACGCGACGGAGAGGAAGCCGACGCGCAGCGACGTCGACGCCCCGAGGATCACCCGGCTGAACACGTCACGGCCGAACTCGTCGGTGCCGAACGGGTGGTCCCAGCTCGGCGGCTGCAGCTGCAGCGAGGGGTCCTGGTCGTTGGGGCCGTCGGGCGCGAGCGTCTCGTCGAACACGGCGACCAGCACGATGAGGACCAGCACGACCGCGGAGACGGCGGCGGTCGGGTTGCGGGCGAGCAGGCCGAGGGTCTCCCGCCAGCGCGGGCGCGGCGGGGCCGCCGTCGGCAGCGACTCGACGGGCGGGGGGACGGCCGGGGTGGCGCCCGGCGTCGGCAGCTGCGTCATCGGCGGGCGATCCTCGGGTCGATGCGGCTGTAGAGCAGGTCCACCAGCAGGTTGATGACGAGGAAGACCAGGGCGAACAGCAGGACCGCGCCCTGCAGCACGGGGAAGTCCCGGTCGCGCACCGCCTGGTAGGCCAGCTGCCCCAGCCCCGGCCAGGAGAAGACGATCTCCACGACGACGACGCCGGACAGCAGGTAGGCCAGCTGCACGCCGGTGACCGTGACCAGCGGCAGCAGGGCGTTGCGCAGCACGTGCCAGGTGAGCACCTGCCGGGTCGGGACGCCCTTGGCCTGCGCGGTCCGCACGTGGTCGGAGCCCAGCGCCTCGAGCATGCTCGACCGGACGAACCGGGTGAGCACCGAGCCCGAGACCACGCCGGTGGCGATCGCGGGCAGCACCAGCCGCTGCGCCCAGCCCAGCGGGTCCTCGGTGAGCGGGACGTAGCCGCCCGAGGGCAGCCAGCCCAGCGTCCCGGCGAACACCAGGATCAGCATGATCGACAGCCAGAAGTCGGGCACCGAGATGCCGAACTGGCTGACGACGGTGGCCAGGCGGTCGACGAACGACCGCGGGTGCAGCGCCGAGAGCATCCCCAGCGGCAGCGCGATGACCAGCGCCACCAGCAGCGCGGCGAACGCCAGCGTGAGCGTCGCCGGCAGCCGCTCGGCGATCAGCGCGGTCACCGTGTCGCCGCTGCGGAAGCTCACCCCGAGGTCGCCGGTCACCGCCCGCCCGGCCCAGAGGAAGTACTGCTCGACCAGCGGCAGGTCCAGCCCGTTCCGCTCCCGCAGGGCGTCGTACGTCTCCTGGGAGTACCGGGTGCCCAGCGCCAGCCGGACCGGGTCCCCGCGCACCAGGTGGATCAGGGAGAAGACGAGGACGCTCACACCGGCCAGGACGACGATCGCCTGGCCGGCCCGCCGGAGCAGGTAGCCGCTCAGGGCAGCTCCACGTTCTCGAAGTCGATCGCCGAGTCGGCCCGGACCTGGTAGCCGGTCAGCCCGGGCACCCAGGCCTGCACCTCGTCGGGGTTGTAGAGGTACAGGTAGCTGACGTCGTCGACGATCAGCCGCGCGGCCTCGTCGTAGAGGCCCTTGCGGGTGGCCTGGTCCGGCTCGGTGGCGGCGCGGGTGAGCAGGTCGTCGACCTGCGGGTTGCTGTAGCCCTGGTAGTTGCTGCCGCCGGTGGACAGGTGCTGGTTCTCGTAGAAGTCGGCCGGGTCGATGTTGCCGATCCACTCGAGCATGAAGGCGTCGAAGTCGCCCTGGTCCTGCCGGTCCAGCCAGGTGGCGAAGTCCTCCTCCTGGATCTCCACCTGGATGCCGATCGGCTCGAGCTCGCTGGCGATCACCTGGGCGGCGGCCACCGTCTCGGGGTACTCGTCGGTGACCATCAGCCCCATCGTCAGCGGCGTCTGCACGCCGGCCTGGGCCAGCAGCTGGCGGGCGGCGTCCTCGTCCGGGGTGAACGGCGCGTAGTCCAGGTACCAGGGGCTGCCCTCGGGGATGGCGGTCTGGTTGGGCTGGGCGGTGCCGAAGCGGGCGGCCTGGGTGATCTCGTCGCGGTCCAGCGCGGTGGCGATCGCCCGGCGCACGTCCCGGTTGTCGAACGGCGGGACGGCGTAGTTCATCGACAGGTAGAAGTACTCGACGCTGGTGACCGAGCCGAGCTCGACCGCCTCGTCGTCCTCGAGGTCCGCCACGTTCTGCGGCGGGACGTTGTCGGTCCACTGGACCTCGCCGTTGCGCAGCGCGGTCAGCGCCGAGCTGGGCTCGGAGATGTAGCGGAACTCGACGCCGTCGACGCCCGGCGCCCCGCCCCAGTGGTCCTCGAAGGCGGTGAGCGTGGTGGCGTTGGCGTCGGAGCTCTCCAGCCGGAACGGGCCGGTGCCGTTGGCCTCGCTCTGCAGGTCGAACTCCTCGGCGGCGTTCTCCGAGACGATCGCCATGCCCTTGAACGACCCGATGAGCTCGAGCAGGTTCGGCGTCGGCCGGGTCAGGGTGATGACGACGGTCCGCGGGTCGGGCGCCTGCACGTCGGCGACCGTGGCGAAGCGGTAGGCGTTGGACAGGTCCTCGTCGATGATCCGCCGGTAGCTGTAGACGACGTCGGCGGAGTCGAACTCGCTGCCGTCGTGGAACGTGACGCCGTCCTGGAGGGTGAACGTCCAGGTCAGCCCGTCGGGGCTGGTGGTCCACGACTCGGCCAGGCTCGGCTGCATCGTGAGGTCCTCGGCGCTGGGGACGACGAGGGTGTCGTAGACGTTCTCCAGCACCTGGAAGCTCGCGTAGGCGTTGGTGACGTGCGGGTCGAACTGGTCGGGCTCGGCGCTGACCGCGGCCACGAGCACGTCCTCACCCCCGCCGCCGCCCCCTCCTCCCCCGGTGTCGACGCTCTCCCCGCCGCCGCAGGCGGAGAGGGCGAGGGCCGCCGCGGCGGCGAGGGGCAGGAGCCGGTTCGTGCGCACAGGGACCTCCGCGGGGCTCGGTGTCGTCTCCGCCCCCGACACTGGCCCTGTCCCGTCGTCCCCGCAGTTCGAGACGGTGATCGTTGCGTTTCCTCGACCCGGCCGTCACACGGCTCCGGTGGTGGCCCGGCGGATCGCCTCGACGTCGCACTTGGGCACCCGGTCGGCGGTGAGCAGCCCGTTGACCTCCTGGTAGGTGTCGGTGAGCTGGGTCCAGCAGGCGCCGGCCAGGGCGGTGCTCGCGTGCACCGCGGCCCACTGGTCGCGGTAGCGGGCGAGCAGGTCCTCCGGGGAGCGGGCGTCGGCGTAGCCCCACGGCTCGGTGCGGTCGGCGTCGGAGGGCCCGGCGTCCAGCGCGATCCCGCCGAACTCGGACAGGACGACGGCGCGGCCGGCGACGCCCGCGCGGTCGAGGTCGGTCAGCCGGCCGTCGGGACGCCGTCCCCGGGCCAGCCGCTCCAGGTCGGCGGCGGTGGCGTAGCGGGCGGCGAGCACCGCCGGGTCCTGCTCGTAGTCGTGGACGCCGAGGATCCCCCCGCCGAGGGCCTCCCAGCCGTCGTTCGCCGAGACCGGGCGGGTGCCGTCGAGCGTGTCGGCGGTGGCGGCCAGCGCCGCGACCAGGCCGCGCTGGGCGCGGTCGGCGGCCGCCTCCTGCACGCCCCACGACTCGTTGAGCGGCACCCACGCGACCACGCTCGGGTGGCCGCGGTGGGCGACCACCACCTCGGCCCACTCGCGCAGCAGCCGGGCGGCCGACGTCGGGCCGGGGCGGTACGCCGCGGGCATCTCCGCCCACACCATCAGGCCCATGCGGTCGGCGAGGGCGAGGTACCGCGGGTCCTCGGTCTTCTGGTGCTTGCGGGCGCCGGTGAAGCCCAGCGCGCGGGTGAGCTCCAGGTCGCGGCGCAGCGCGGCGACGTCGGGCGGGGTGGCGCCGGTGTGCGGCCAGTAGCCCTGGTCGAGCACCAGGCGCAGTGGCACCGGCCGGCCGTTGACCAGCAGGCGCCCGTCGTCGACCTCGACCGAGCGCAGCGCGGTGTAGCTCGCGACCTCGTCGAGGACCTCGCCGTCGTCGCGGACCAGCGCGACCTCGGCGTCGATCAGCACCGGGTCCGGGCCCGGCTCCCAGGTGAGGTGCCAGCGGTCGTCGGTGCCGCCGTCGCCGACCTGCAGCGTCCGCTCGACGACCGCGCCGTCGACCCGGACCGCGTCGTCGGCCAGCAGCCGCCCGCCGGCCCACAGGCGCAGGTGCAGCCGGGCGCGGGTCACGGGGACCGACAGCTCCACCCGGACGTCGACCCGCAGCGTGCGCGGGTCGCCGCGCCAGATGACGTCGGTGACGTGCTCCCGGGCCACGGACTCCAGCCACGGCGTGCGCCAGATGCCGGTGGTGCGCGGGTAGAAGATCTCGTGCGGCTCGTCGCGCCAGTCCTGCTTGCCGCGCGGCGCCTCGAGGTCGCGGGGGTCGTCGTCGGCCCGGACGAGGAGGTCGGCGCCGTCGCCCAGGTGCTCGGTGACGTCGACCCGGAACGGCGTGTAGCCGCCCTCGTGCCGCGTGACGTGCGCGCCGCCCACCCAGACGTCGCACACGCGGTCGACCGCGCCGAGGTTCAGCACCGTGCGGCGGTCCCCCTGCCGGCCGGGCAGCGGGCGGCGGTACCAGGCGCGGCGCAGCGGGCCGGTCCACCCGATGCCGCTGGCCGGGGTCTCCGGGGCGTACGGGACGCGGATCGTGCGGTCGAGGCGCACGGTGCCGGGCGTGGCGGCGAGGTCGGGGTCCGCCGCGAACTGCCAGTCCCCGTCGAGCGGGCGCCAGGGCCGGCGCAGCAGCGGGCGGGGGTGGGCGGTCGGGTCGTCGGCGACGGGCACGCCCCCACCTCACCGGACCCGGGCAGCCCCCGCACGGCACGGCGGCCGCCGTTCCCCGCCCCGTGTGGAGGAGGATCCCGACGTGTTCCTGGCGGGTGGTCCCGGGCCTGCGGGGACGGGCACCCTGCTGACCGGCGCGCGGCTGCTCGACGCCGGCGGGGTCACCGACGGCGGCTGGGTGCTGCTCGACGGTGACACGATCGCCGCCACCGGCACCGGCCCGCCGCCCACCGCCGGCGAGACCGTCGACCTGGCCGGCGCCGAGCTCACCCCGGGCTTCGTCGACCTGCACGCGCACGGCGGCGGGGGCGCGGCCTTCGACGACGGCCCCGACGCGATCCGCACCGCGCTGGCCGTGCACCGCGCCGCGGGCACCACGCGCTCGGTGCTCAGCCTGGTGGCCGCGCCGCTGGCCGAGCTGGAGGCGTCCCTGGCCGGCATCGCGGAGGTGGCCGCCGCGGACCCCACCGTGCTCGGCGCCCACGTGGAGGGCCCGTTCCTCGCGCCCGCCCGCTGCGGCGCGCACGACCCCCGCCACCTGCGCGCCCCCACCGCGGACGCCGTCGACCGGCTGCTCACCGCGGCGCGCGGCACGCTGCGCCAGGTGACCGTCGCCCCCGAGCTGCCCGGCGCGCTGCAGGCGGTGCGCGACCTCACCGCCGCCGGCGTCGTCGTCGCGGTCGGGCACACCGACGCCGACGCCGCGCTCACCGCGGCCGCGTTCGACGCCGGCGCCCGGCTGCTCACCCACGCGCTCAACGCCATGCCGGGCCTGCACCACCGCGAGCCGGGCCCGGTCGGGGCCGCGCTGGCCGACCCGCGGGTCGCCCTGGAGCTCGTCCTCGACGGCGTGCACGTGCACCCCGTCGTCGCGCGGCTGCTGCTGGCCGGCGCGCCCGGCCGGGTCGCGCTGGTCACCGACGCGGTGGCCGCCGCCGGCGCCGGGGACGGCGACCACCGGCTGGGCGGGCGGGCGGTCACCGTGCGCGGCGGCCGGGCGGTGCTGGCCGGCACCGGCACGATCGCCGGTTCCACGCTCACCCAGGACGCCGCGCTGCGCACCGCCCTGGCCGCGGGCGTCGACCCGGTCGCCGCGGTCACCGCGCTGACCGCCACCCCGGCGCGGGTGCTCGGCCTCGGCGACCGGCTGGGCCGGCTGGCCCCCGGCGTCGCCGCGGACCTCGTCGTCCTCGGCCCGGACCGGTCCGTCACGTCCGTGTGGGCGGCCGGGCGCCGGATCCGCTAGGGCCGCTGCCAGGCGGCTTGGCCGCGTACACGTGCCGGTAGTGGTCGAGCAGGGTCAGCCGCGCCGCGGCGGCCTCGTCGACGACGACGGTCGCCCGCCGGTGCAGCTGCAGCGCCGAGGCCGGGCAGATGGCCGCCAGCGGCCCCTCGACGGCGGCCGCGACCGCCTCGGCCTTGGCGCTCCCCTGCGCGACCAGCAGCAGCCGCCGCGCCTCGAGGATCGTGCCGAGCCCCTGGGTGAGGCAGTGCAGCGGCACCTCGTCGGGCGAGGCGAAGAAGCGGGCGTTGTCGGCGCGGGTCCGCGGGGTGAGGGTCGTCAGCCGGGTGCGCGAGGCGAACGACGACGTCGGCTCGTTGAAGCCGATGTGCCCGTTGGCGCCGATCCCGAGCAGCTGGACGTCCACGCCGCCGGCCGCGGCGATCGCCCGCTCGTACTCCTCCGCCGCCGCCTCGAGGTCGGCCGCGCCGCCGTCGGGGACGTGCACCCGCGCCGGGTCCAGGCCCAGCGGGCCGGTGACGTCGCGGGCGATCACCGCCGCGTAGGCCTGCGGGTGCCCGGGCGGCAGCCCCACGTACTCGTCCAGCGCGAACCCGGTGACACCGGAGAGGTCGAGCTCCCCGGCGGCGACCCGGCGGGCCAGCTCGGCGTAGACGCCGACCGGCGAGGACCCGGTGGCCAGGCCCAGCACCGCCCCGGGCCGGCGCCGGACGACGTCGGCGACCACGTCGGCGGCGGCCCGGGCGACGTCGTCCGGGCCGGGCAGGACGACCACCTCCACCCGGCCACTGTCCCACCCCGCTCGGGGAGCGACCGGGAGCGCCGTGGCCGCGCGGACCGGCCACGGGGCCAGGGCCGGAGTCGCGGACGGACGTGAGCCGGATCACACTGGGTGTGCCGTCCGCATCCGAGCCGAGGTGCCCTGATGACCGACACCACCCACCGCACCCGCATCCCCCGCGACCGCGAGCACGACTACACCCGCGAGATGGCCGACAAGCGCCAGGCCTTCGTCGCCGAGCGCACCGGCGCGGGCCTCGACCACGTCCGCCGGTACTCCTTCGACCCCGCCGTCCTGCCGGGCAACATCGAGAACTTCACCGGCGTCGCCCAGGTGCCCATCGGGCTGGCCGGCCCGCTGACGCTGCGCGGCGAGCACGCGCAGGGCGACTTCTTCGTCCCGCTGGCCACGACCGAGGGCACGCTGGTGGCCAGCTACAACCGCGGGATGCGGGTGCTCGGCGAGAGCGGCGGCATCCGCACCACCGTGGTGGACGACCACATGCAGCGGGCGCCGGCGTTCATGTTCGACGACGCCCTGCAGGCCCGGGAGTTCGGCCGCTGGGTGGACGAGCACCTCGACGACATCCGCGCCGCCGCCGAGTCCACCACCCGCTCGGGCCGGCTGACCTACATCGGCCAGCACCAGATCGGGCCGCTGCGGTACCTGCGGGTCAACTACACGACCGGCGACGCCGCGGGCCAGAACATGACCGGCAAGGCGACGCTGGCCGCCTGCGAGTGGATCCGGGGGAACCACCCCGACCACCCGCGCTACGTGCTGTCCGGGGCGATCGACACCGACAAGAAGCACTCGCAGATCAACATGCTCATGACCCGCGGCAAGCGCGTCGTCGCCGAGGCCACCATCCCCCGGGAGGTGCTGCAGCGGCTGACCGGCGTCGACACCCGGGACCTGTTCGAGTACCGGCAGATCGGCATGGCCGGCTCGTTCATGTCCGGGGCGGCCTACAACGGCGCGCACGCGGCGAACGGGCTGACCGCGCTGTTCATCGCCACCGGCCAGGACGTGGCCAACGTCAGCGAGTCGCACTCCGGCGTCACCTACACCCAGCTGCTGGAGAACGGCGACTACTACTGGTCGACCACGCTGACCTCGCTGATCGTGGCCACCTACGGCGGCGGGACCGGGCTGCCCACCCAGCGCGAGTGCCTGGAGCTGCTCGGCTGCTACGGCGCGGGCAAGGTGCAGAAGTTCGCCGAGATCTGCGCCGGCGTGGTGCTGGCCGGCGACGTGTCACTGACCTCGGCGATCCTCGCCGGCGACTGGGTCACCAGCCACGACGCGCTGGGCCGCAACCGGTGACCCGGCCCGGCGTACCCCGGCTCAGCGGATCTGGACGCCGGAGATCGTCCGCGCGATGACCAGCCGCTGGATCTCCGAGGTGCCCTCGAAGATCGTGTAGATCTTGGCGTCGCGGGCCATGCGCTCGACCGGGTAGTCGCGGGTGTAGCCGTTGCCGCCCAGGACCTGCATGGCCTGCTCGGTGACCCGCACCGCCGTCTCACCGGCGACCAGCTTGCTCATCGAGCCCTCGGCGGAGGTGAACTGCTGGCCGGTGCGCGCCATCCACGCGGCCCGCCAGACCAGCAGCCGGGCGGCGTCGATGGACGTCTTCATGTCGGCGAGCGTGAAGGCGATCGCCTGGTTCTCGATGATCGGCCGGCCGAACTGCACCCGCTGCTTGGCGTACTCCAGCGCGTACTCGTAGGCCGCCCGCGCCACCCCGACCGCCTGGGCGCCGACGCCGGGCCGGGTGCGCTCGAAGGTGGCCATCGACGGCTGGGTGCGGCCGCTGCGCACGCCCTCCCGCGCCCGGGCCAGCCGCTCCTCGAGCCGCTCGCGGCCGCCGAGCAGGCAGTCGCCGGGGACCCGGCACCCGTCGAGGACGACCTCGGCGGTGTGCGAGGCGCGGATGCCGTGCTTGAGGAACTTCTGCCCCTGGGCGAGCCCCCTCGTGCCCGGCGGGACGACGAAGCTGGCGTGCCCGCGCGCCTTGAGCTCCGGGTCGACGACGGCCGTGACGACGTGGACGTCGGCGATGCCGCCGTTGGTGGCCCAGGTCTTGGTACCGGTGAGCACCCACTCGTCGGCCGCCTCGTCGTAGACCGCGCGGGTGCGCATCGCCCCGACGTCGGAGCCGGCGTCGGGCTCCGACGAGCAGAACGCGGCCACCCTCGGCTCCGCCTCGGTGCCGAACATGGCGGGGATCCACTGCCCGACCTGCTCGTCGGTGCCGTTGGCGCGCACGGACGCGGCCGCCAGCGTGGTGCCGACGATCGCCAGGCCGATCCCGGCGTCACCCCAGAAGAGCTCCTCCATGGTGAGCGGGATGCCGAGGCCGGACTCGTCGAACCACTGGGTGGCGAAGAAGTCGAGCGAGTAGAGCCCGATCTTCGCCGCCTCCTGCAGCACCTCCCACGGGAACGCCTCGCGCTCGTCGTACTCGGCGGCCACCGGCCGGACGACGTCCGCGGCGAACTCGTGCAGCCACTTCTGCAGCTCGACCTGGTCCTCGGTGAGCTGGAACGACACGGCCACGGTGCATCTCCTCCGGTCAGAGCGGGCGGACGGTGCCCACGAGGTGGTCGGACCCGTCCCGGGCGTTGCGTACCGCGAGGTCCCGGCCGCCGTCCACCGGCGCGGTGGCCAGGGTGACCGTCGAGGGGAGCAGCAGCGGCTTGCGGAAGCCGACGTCGACGGTGAGGGCCCCGGGCAGCCGGCCCGACAGCGCGGCCAGCGCCCGCGCCTCCACCCACATCCCGTGCGCGATCGCCCGCGGGAAGCCGAAGGCCCGGGCGGTGGGGGCGGAGAGGTGGATCGGGTTCACGTCACCCGAGACCCGGGCGTAGCGGCGCCCGGCGTCGGCCGGGACGCGCCAGCGGATCGTGCCCGCGGGCAGGTCGCCGACGGTGACGTCGACGTCGGACGGCGGCGCGCCCTCGGGCGCCCGGGCCCCGCGGGCGAGGTAGGTGGAGCGGCCGCGCCACACCTCGGCGCCGCCGGCCGCCACCGACGCGCACAGGTCGACGGTCGCGCCGCGCGGGTGGACGGCGAACCGCTCGGCCCACACCTCGAGGTCGAGGACCTCCCCGAGCGCGACCGGGCGCAGGACGTCGATCCGGTTGCGGACGTGCACCAGGCCCGGCAGCGCCAGCGGGAAGGCGCGGTCGCTCATCAGCGCGACCTGCAGCGGGAAGGTCAGCACGTGCGGGAAGGTCACCGGCAGCGCGTCGGTGAGCGGGAACCGGCAGACCCGGGCGTAGGCGGCCACCTCGGCCGGGTCCACGGTCACGCCGCGGCGGGCCAGCCGGGTGTCCGGCAGGTCACCGCCGCGGCCCCGGGCGGTGAGCGCGGCCCGCACGAACAGCGGCGCCATCGACGGCGCCGACTCCAGCACGGTGGCCATCAGGCGCCCAGCATCGACTGGCCGCACACGCGCACGACCTGCCCGTTCACGCCGGCGGCCGTGGGCGAGGACAGCCAGGCGATCGTCTCGGCGACGTCGACCGGCAGGCCGCCCTGCTGCAGCGAGTTGATCCGGGCGCCGACCTCCCGGGTGCCGAAGGGCATCCTCGCCGTCATCTCGGTGACGATGAAGCCCGGCGCGACGGCGTTGATCGTGGCCCCGCGCCCGGCGAACTCCGGGGCCCAGGCGCGCACCATCCCGATGACGCCGGCCTTGCTCGCCGCGTAGTTCGTCTGCCCGCGGTTGCCGGCGATCCCCGACTGCGAGCTGACCGCGACCACGCGGGCGCCCGGGCGCAGCATGCCCTCGGCGTCGAGCAGCGCGCGGGTGAGGTCCAGCTGGGCCTGCAGGTTGACCGCCATGACCGAGTCCCACCGGGCGGCGTCCATGTTGACCAGCAGCTTGTCCCGCGTGATCCCGGCGTTGTGCACGACGACGTCGACCCCGCCGTGCCGCTCCCGCAGGTGGGCGACCAGCCGCCCGGCGGCGTCGGGGGCGGTGATGTCGAGCTGGAAGGCCGTCCCGCGGACCTCGTTGGCCACCGCGGCCAGCGCCTCCCCCGCCGCCGGCACGTCGACGGCGACCACGTGCGCGCCGTCGCGGGCCACGACCCGGGCGATCGCCGCGCCGATGCCGCGCGCGGCCCCGGTGACCACGGCCACCTCCCCCAGCAGCGGGCGTACCGGGTCCTCGTCCGCGGGCACGTCGGCCGCCGAGACGGTGAGCACCTGGCCGTCCACGTAGGCCGACCGGCCGGAGAGGAAGAACCGCACGGCGCTGCCGGCCGACGCCTCGGCGCCCTCCGGCACGACCACCAGGTTCGCCGTCGACCCGGCACGCAGCTCCTTGGCCACCGACCGGACCAGACCCTCGAGTGCCTGCCGGGCCGCGGCCTGCGCCGGCGAGTCCGCCGCGCCCGGCGGGTCGGCGAGCACGAGCACCCGGCCGGTGGGCCGCAGCCGCCTGACCGCCGGGGCGAGGAAGGCGTGCGCCGCGGCCAGCTGCCCGGGCCCGGTCAGGCCGGTGGCGTCGAGCAGGACGGCGGCGGGCCGCTCGCCCTCGTCGTCGGCGGCCGGGACGGGCACGCCGGCGTCGCGGAGGACGGCGGCCAGCGTGCCGCCCAGCCGGCCCTCCCCCGCCGTCCCGACGACGGCCGGGCCGGGCAGCAGCGGCTGCCCGGGCTCGTACCGGCGCAGCACGGCCGGCCGGGGCAGGCCGAGCTGCTTCACCACGGTCGAGCCGACGCCGGAGTTGGCGAAGGTCGTGTACCAGTCGCTCACGGGAGCCTCCTGCTCAGGACTCGAGGATCGCGACGACACCCTGGCCGCCGGCCGCGCAGACGGAGATGAGGCCGCGCTTGCCGGGACCGGCCTCGTGCAGGGTCTTGGCCAGGGTCGCGACGATGCGGCCGCCGGTGGCGGCGAACGGGTGCCCGGCCGCCAGCGAGGAGCCGTTGACGTTGAGCCGGTCGCGGTCGATCGCGCCGAGCGGGGCGTCGAGGCCGAGCCGCTCCTTGCAGAACGCCGGGTCCTCCCACGCCTTGAGCGTCGAGAGCACGGTGGACGCGAACGCCTCGTGGATCTCGTAGAAGTCGAACTCCTGCAGGGTGAGGCCGTTGCGGGCGAGCATCACCGGCACCGCGTAGGCCGGCGCCATGAGCAGGCCCTCCCCCTCGTGGACGTGGTCCACGGCCGCGGTCTGCGCGTCGACGAGGTGGGCGAGCACCGGGAACCCGTGCTCGGCGGCCCACTCGTCGGAGGACAGCAGGACGGCCGAGGCGCCGTCGGTGAGCGGCGTCGAGTTGCCCGCCGTCATCGTGGCGCCGGGGCCGTCGCCGAAGACCGGCGCCAGCTTCGCGAGCTTCTCCAGCGAGGTGTCCGGCCGCAGGTTCTGGTCGCGGGTCAGGCCCAGGTAGGGGGTGACCAGGTCGTCGAGGAAGCCGCGGTCGTAGGCGGCGGCGAGGTTGCGGTGCGAGCGGACGGTCAGCTCGTCCTGCTCCTCGCGGCCGATCCCCCACTCCTCGGCGGTGAGGGCGGCGTGGTCGCCCATCGCCAGGCCGGTGCGCGGCTCGGCGTTGCGCGGGATCTCGGGCACCAGCTGGCCGGGGCGCAGCCCGCCCAGGGCCTTGAGCCGCTGGCCGAGGGTCTTCGCCGAGTTGAGCCGGATGAGCACGCGGCGCAGGTCCTCGTGGACGGCGAGCGGCGCGTCGGAGGTGGTGTCGACACCGCCGGCGATGCCCGACTCGATCTGGCCGAGGGCGATCTTGTTGGCGACCAGCACCGCCGCCTCGAGCCCGGTGCCACAGGCCTGCTGCACGTCGTAGGCCGGGGTCGCGGCCGACAGCGTCGAGCCGAGCACCGACTCGCGGGTGAGGTTGAAGTCGCGCGAGTGCTTGAGGACCGCGCCGGCGACGACCTCGCCGACCTGCTCCCCCTGCAGGCCGAAGCGGGCGACCAGGCCGTCCAGCGTCGCGGTGAGCATGTCCTGGTTGGACGCCTGCGCGTAGCGGGAGTTGGAACGGGCGAAGGGGATGCGGTTGCCGCCGAGGACGGCGGCCCGCCGGGTCCGGTGCGAGCTCATCGGTGACCTCCGGGGGTCCCTGGAGCGCCATTCGCGCGAATGGCGGACGGAGTGGCCGGTACCGACGGTACACGGTACCGTCGGTTACATGAAAGCCGAGACGGCGTCCCGGCGGCGCGACCGCCGGGACTCGCGGTGGGACGAGCACCGCCGCGCCCGCCGCGAGCAGCTGGTGGACGCCACCGTCGCCGCGGTCGGCAAGCACGGCGCGGGCGTCGGCATGGACGAGATCGCCGCCGAGGCCGGCACCAGCAAGACGGTCGTCTACCGGCACTTCGCCGACCGCAGCGAGCTCTACGTCGCCGTCTGCAACCGGGTCGCGGCCCAGCTCACCGAGAAGCTGCGCGCGGCGATGACCAGCACCGACCACCCGCGCCGGATGGTGGCCGCCGCCGTCGAGACCTACCTGGCGTTCCTCGAGGCCGACCCGGAGCTCTACCGCTTCGTCGTCGCCCACCCACTGCTGGACCGGCCGGTCGACGCCGACCCGGTCAGCACGCTGTCCGACCTGGTCGGCGACCAGGCCGCCGCGCTGGTGGCCGTCGCCCTCGAGCAGGCCGGCCGCGACCCCGCGGCCGCCGCGCCCTGGGGGCACGGCCTGGTCGGGCTGGTCCGCGCCGCCGCCGACTGGTGGCTGCGCGCCGACCGGCCGATGCCCCGGGCCGACCTGGCCGCCCACCTCACCGACCTCGCCTGGGCCGGGCTGCGCAGCCTGGTGCCGGGAGAGCCCGTCCCCACCCCCGAGGAGAAGAAGTGACCTCCACCCTCCCCCGCACCGTGGACCCGGCGCGCCTCCAGGAGGTGCTCGACGGGCGGTGGGCGCACGTGCGCCGCGACGCCCGCGAGCAGCTCGGCGACCCGAAGTACGCCCCGGTCTACGGCGAGTCGGTGCAGGAGGCCCGCGAGCGGATCACCCGGCTGGCCGGCGAGCTCGCCGCGACCGGCCGCGTCGGCCTGGGCTTCCCCAAGGAGTACGGGGGCGAGGCCGACGCCGGCGGCTCGGTGACCTCCATCGAGATGCTGGCCTTCGGCGACCTGTCGCTCATGGTCAAGGCCGGCGTCCAGTGGGGCCTGTTCGGCGGCGCCGTCCAGCTGCTCGGCACGCAGCGGCACCACGACGCCCACCTGCCCGACATCATGAGCTTCGCGCTGCCCGGCTGCTTCGCCATGACAGAGACCGGCCACGGCTCCGACGTCCAGCAGCTGCGCACCACGTGCACCTACGACGCCGAGACGCAGACCTTCGACCTGCACACGCCGCACGAGGCCGCGCGCAAGGACTACATCGGCAACGCCGCGAAGGACGGGCGGATGGCCGTCGTCTTCGCCCAGCTGGTCACGCAGGGGGAGCCGCGCGGCGTGCACGCCTGGCTGGTGCCGATCCGCGACGAGGACGGCAACCCGGTGCCCGGCGTCACCATCGGCGACGACGGCCCGAAGGCCGGCCTGCTCGGCGTCGACAACGGCCGGCTCTCCTTCGACCACGTCCGGGTGCCGCGGGAGATGCTGCTCGACCGCTACGGGCAGGTCGCCGAGGACGGCACCTACACGTCCGGCATCGAGAACGAGACCCGCCGCTTCTTCACCATGCTCGGCACGCTGGTCCGCGGCCGGGTGAGCGTCGGCGGCTCGGCCGGCTCGGCGACCAAGCTGGCCCTCGACATCGCCGTCCGCTACGGCGACGTCCGCCGCCAGTTCGCCGCCCCCGGCCGCGACCGGGAGATCGTGCTCAACGACTACCTGGTCCACCAGCGCAAGCTGCTGCCGGCCCTGGCCACCTCCTACGCGCTGGCGTTCGCCCAGGAGGAGCTGGTCAGCACGATGCACGACGTCCAGACGGCGGTGCACGAGCACGGCGAGGCGGTCGACGAGGCCGCCCAGCGGGAGCTCGAGTCGCGCGCGGCCGGGCTCAAGGCGGCCAACACCTGGCACGCCACCCGCACCATCCAGACGTGCCGCGAGGCGTGCGGCGGCGCCGGCTACCTGGCGGAGAACCGGCTGCCCCAGCTCAAGGCCGACACCGACGTGTTCACCACGTTCGAGGGCGACAACACCGTCCTGCTGCAGCTGGTCGCCAAGGGCCTGCTCACCGGCTACCGGGACGCGTTCGGCTCCCTCGACGGCTGGGGCCGGGTCGCGTTCGTCGCCGACATGGTCCGCGAGACCGTGCTGGAGCGGACGGCGGCCCGCGGCCTGATCGCCCGGCTCGTTGACGCCGTCCCCGGCCGGGACGAGGACGTGCCGCTGCGCGACCGCGGCTGGCAGCTGAAGGCGTTCGAGTTCCGCGAGAAGCACACCCTCGAGGGCGCCATCCGGCGGCTGCGGAGGAACGCCGCGACCGAGGGCATGGAGCCCTTCCAGGTCTTCAACACCGTCCAGGACCACGTGCTGCGGACCGCGTCCACGCACATCGACCGGGTGGTGCTCGAGGCGTTCGTCGCCGGGATCGAGCGGACTGCCGACCCGGACGCGAAGGCGCTGCTCGAGGCCCTGTGCGACCTCTACGCGCTGTCGACCATCGAGGCGGACAAGGGCTGGTTCCTCGAGCACGGCCAGCTCACCCCGGCCCGGTCCAAGGCGCTGACCGCCACGGTCAACGCCCTGCTCGCCGAGCTGCGGCCGCACATGGTGACCCTCGTCGACGGGTTCGCCATCCCCGCCGCGTGGAAGGCCGCCGCGATCCTCGAGGAGGAGGCGGACCGGCAGGAGGCGATGGCCGCCGAGGACGCCCGGGGCCGCGCGACGGCGGCGCCCGACGACACCGCCACCGCGGTGGAGGTGCCGCCGGGACAGTGAGCTAGGTGGTGGGCAGGGCGCCGTTGACGGTCACCGCGTCGACGGCGCCGTGCCCGACCTCCCAGCGGTCGAGCAGCTCCTGGTAGACGCCGTCGTCGACCAGCCGCTGCAGCGCCTCGGTGAGCACGTCGCGCAGGCCGGCCCGGTCCGGCGCGACGGCGATGCCGTACAGCCCGGGCTCGTACTGGGTGTCGGAGACCAGCTGGTAGCTGTTCTGCGTCCGCGGGTCGGTGGTCACGTAGACCGCCGGCGGGTAGTCGGCGACGACGGCGTCGGCGCGGCCGGTGCGCAGCTCGAGCAGGGCGTCGTCGTTGGTGGGCAGCTCGTGCACGTCGATGCGCCCCGCGCACGAGGCCTGGGCCCGCTCCAGCAACCCGACCTGCACGGTCCCGGCCTCGACGGCGACGCTGCGGCCGCACAGCCCGGCCAGCTCGTGGATGCCGAGCGGGTTGCCGCGCGTGACGACGATCGAGGAGCCGGCGCGGAAGTAGTTGACGAAGTCGGCCTGCTGCTCGCGCTCGGCGGTGTCGGTGACCGCGCTCATGACCAGGTCGAACCGGTCGGCGGCCAGGTCGTCGAGGAGCGTGTCGAACGGCGCGGCCTCGAACCGCACCTCCACGCCGAGCAGGTCGCCCAGCGCTGCGCCGAGGTCGGGCTCGAAGCCGACGATCGTGCGCCCGTCCGGGCCGAACGACGACGCCGGCGGGTAGGACGGGTCGTTGGCCACGGTCAGGACGCCGGCCTCGCGCACGTCGGCGGGCAGCGCGGCGTGCAGCTCCTCGTCGACGGCGACGGCGGCGGCCGGGCCGGCGGCGGTCTCCGGGGCGGCTCCCCCGCACCCGGCGGTGACCAGGGAGAGGGTGAGGACGGCGGTGCCGGCGAGGGCACGGCGGGTGCGGGTCACGCGAGGACCTCCTGGGCGGGCGCGGGCGCCGGGAGGGCCGCGCAGGTGAGTTCCGGCCACGGGCGGGGCCGGGAGAACAGCCAGCCCTGGGCGCGGTCGCAGCCGACCGCCCGCAGCCAGGCGGCGACCTCGGGCGTCTCGACGCCCTCGGCGCAGACCGACAGCCCCAGGCCGTGGGCGAGCTCGACCAGCGACCGCACGACGGCGGCGTCCTCGGCCGAGACGTCCACCCCGGTGACGAAGGCCCGGTCGACCTTGACCTCGGCCAGCGCCAGCGAGCGCAGGTGCGACAGGCTGGCGAAGCCGACGCCGAAGTCGTCCAGCGCCGCGCCGAACCCGTGCGCGGCGAGCTCGGCCAGGCAGGCGGAGGCGGCGGCGAGGTCGGCGGGCAGCGCGGTCTCGGTGACCTCCAGGACCAGCTTCGCCGGCGGCACCCCGGCCGCGGCGGCGAGCCGGGCGACGGTGGCGGCGAACCCGGGCGTCTCGAGGTTGCGCACCGAGACGTTGACCGAGACGGTCCAGTCCTCGCCGGCGGCGGTCCAGGCGGCGCAGTCGGCCAGCGCCCGCCGGAGCACCCACTCGGTGAGCGCGCCCATGACGCCGGACTGCTCCAGCGCCGGCAGGAACTCGCCGGGGCCGATCAGCCCGCGCTGCGGGTGCTGCCAGCGCAGCAGCGCCTCGACGCCGACGGTGGCGCCGGAGGCCAGGTCCACCTGCGGCTGGTAGTGCAGGCGCAGGTCGCCGTCCTCCAGCGCGCGCCGCACGTCGTGCTGCAGCGCCGGCGAGTGCGGCGAGGGGGCGGTGGCGCGGGGGTCGAAGACGACGACGCCGGTCGCGCCGCGCTTGCCCTGGTACATGGCGGCGTCGGCGCAGGTCATGAGCGTCTCGACGTCGGTGGCGTCGGCCGGGTGCATGGCGATGCCGCAGCTGGCCTCCACCGCCAGCGGCACGCCCTCCACCACGGTCTCCACCGACAGCGCGTCGCTGACCCGCTGCACCAGCTCGCGGGCGGCGTCGGCGTCGTCCATCCCGGGCAGCAGCAGGCCGAACTCGTCGCCGCCGAGGCGGGCCACGGTGTCCTCCGCCCGCACGGTGGCCGACAGGCGCCGGCCCACCTCGCGCAGCAGCTGGTCGCCGGCGTGGTGGCCGAGGGTGTCGTTGACCTCCTTGAACCGGTCGAGGTCGACGAGGACGACGGCGGCCGGGGCGCCGCGGCCGACCTCGGCGGCCACCCGGCGGGCGAACAGCTCGCGGTTGGCCAGGCCGGTCAGCGGGTCGTGCAGCGCGTCGTGGGCGGCCTGCGCGGCCTGCCGGCGCAGCCGCCGGGTGGTCGACCAGGAGATTCCGGCGAGCACCACGTACAGCGCGCCGAGGCCGGCGCCCAGCCGCCAGTAGGTGCGGGTGGTGGCCGCCTCGACCTGGGCGGCGACGGTGTCGTAGGGCAGCAGCAGCTCGAGCACGCCGACCGAGCGGCCGGAGGTGTCGGCGACGATCGGCTGCAGGACGCGGATCATCCGGCCCACGGCCAGGCCGTCGTCGTCGAGCAGGGCGACGTCGGTGCCGCCCGCCGCGGCCGCGGTGAACGCGGGGCCGGCCGCCGGGACGACGTCCTCGCCGGCGGGGTAGTCGGGCAGCGCGGTCTCGGGGCCGGTGGCGCCGTCGTCGGCGAAGACGACCGCGCCGGCGAAGTCCCGCAGCCGCAGCCGCAGGATCGAGCCGCGGAAGACGGCGAGGTCGGTGGCCGCCTGCAGCCGCTCGCGCTCGGCGCCGGTCAGCCCGGTCCCGAGGTCCTGCCCGCGCAGGGCCGGCGCGATGGCCATCTCCTCGACCACCGCGGCCTGCGCGTGGCCGTACTCCAGCGCGCGGTCGACGGCGTCCTGCCGGATGCCCGCCGCGAGGACCGCGCCCAGCACGACCACCGGCACCAGGCTCGCCGCGGCGTAGGCGGCGAACAGCCGGGTGCCGGCCGCCGTCGCGCTCCGGGACCTGCTCATGGCTCCCTCATCGGACGGACGGGGCGGCGGGTCGAGCGCCGTCTCACCCGTCGGAGGGGGCCGGGTCCCGGGCGGCGCGGTGGCGGGCGGGAGGATGGACCCTCGTGAGCACCCTCGCGGCGGCCACCGAGACGCTGCGCGTCCCGGCCGCGGTCGACCTCGCCGCGATCGTCGTCGGCGCGCTCACCGGCGGGCTGCTGGCCGCCCGCGAGGGCTTCGCCGTCTCCGGTGTCCTGCTGCTGGCGGTCAGCGGCGGCCTCGGCGGCGGGCTGATCCGCGACGTGCTGCTCGCCGAGGGCCCGCCGGTGGCGCTGACCAACCGCGCCTACCTGCCCGCCGTGGCCATCACCGCGGCGGTGACCTTCTTCTTCTCCGGCTGGCTGTCCCGGCTCACCGCGCTGCTGGTGGTGCTCGACGCGCTGACCCTCGGCCTGTTCACGGTCATCGGCGCGCAGAAGGCCCAGCTCGCCGGCCTGCCGAGTGCCTCGGTCGTGTTCATCGGGACGCTGACGGCGGTCGGCGGGGCGGTGATCCGCGACGTGCTGCTCGCCCAGCGCGCCGACATCGTCCAGCCCGGGCCCTACAACGCCGTCGCCGCGCTGCTCGGCGCCACGCTGCTCACCCTGCTGGCCGGGCCGCTGGGCGTGGACCCCATCCCGGTGGCGCTGCTGGTCATCGCCTTCGTGGCGGCGCTGCGGGTGCTGTCGGTGTGGCGCGGGTGGGAGGCGCCGGTCGCCGTCGACCTCCCCGGCCGCGCCCGCAGCCGGCTGGCGGCCCGCGACCGGTCCCGGCGGCCGGACGGGCGCCGCCGGGTCCTCCGCCGCCGGATGCGGTGAGCCGGAGCCGCCCGGCAGGATGAGCCGCATGCCCGAGCGGGAGCACGACGTCGTCCTCTTCGGCGCCACCGGCTTCGTGGGCCGCCTGGTCGCCGCCTACCTGGCCGAGGCCGCGCCGCCGGACCTGCGCGTCGCCCTGGCCGGCCGGTCGCGGGAGAAGCTGACCGCCGCCGCGGCCGACCTGCCGGAGCCGGCCCGCCGCTGGCCGCTGCTCGAGGCGGACAGCGGCGACCCGGCGTCGCTGGCCCGCATGGCGGAGGGCACCCGGGTGCTGGTCACCACGGTCGGCCCCTACCACCGCTACGGCCTGCCCGTGGTGGAGGCCTGCGCCCGGGCCGGCACGCACTACGCCGACCTCACCGGCGAGGTGCTGTTCGTGCGCGAGGCCATCGACCGCTGCGACGCCGTCGCGCGGGAGACCGGCGCCCGCCTCGTGCACGCCGCCGGCTACGACTCGATCCCGTCGGACCTGTCGGTGTTCCTGCTGGCCGAGCGGGCCCGGGCCGACGGCGCGGGCGGGCTCACCGACGTCCGCCTGGTCGCCACCGTCCGCGGCGGGTTCAGCGGCGGCACGGTCGACTCGATGCGCGCGCAGGTCGAGGCGATGGCCACCGACCGGGCGGTGCGGAAGGTGATCGCCGACCCGTACGCGCTGTCCCCCGACCGCGCCGCCGAGCCCGACACGAAGCAGCCGCCGGACGTCGTGCCGCCCGCGCCGGCCGCCGAGGGCCGGTGGACCGCGCCGTTCGTCATGGCCCCGTTCAACACCCGGATCGTGCGCCGCAGCAACGCGCTGCAGGAGTGGGCCTACGGGCGCGGGCTGCGCTACGGCGAGTCGATGAGCACCGGCCGCGGGATCCCCGGCGCGGTCGCCGCCGCCGGCGTCACCGCGGGCCTGGCCGCGGCGCTCGGCGCGATCGCCTTCCCGCCCACCCGGGCCCTGCTCGACCGGGTGCTCCCGGCGCCGGGCAGCGGGCCGAGCGAGGCCGTGCGGGAGAAGGGCTTCTTCCGGATGGTCGTCGACGCCGACACCGAGAGCGGCCGCCGGTACCGCGCCACCGTGGCCGGGCAGGGCGACCCCGGTTACAAGGCGACGTCGGTGATGCTCGGCGAGGTGGGGCTGGCGCTGGCCCTCGACGAGGAGCGGCTGCCGGCCCGCGCCGGGTCGCTGACCCCCGCGACGGCGCTGGACGGCGTGCTGGTCGAGCGGCTGCGCGCCGCCGGGCACACCTACGAGGTCACGCCCCTCTAGTCCCGCGGCTACCGGAGATCACCACGCGCCAGCGGCCCCCTCCAGGACCGCCGAGAGGGCCGTGAGCGTGTGTTGATCATCGCCGTGGGGCCCCGGGGCACCCGACCCGGGGCAGCGGCGCGGTCCGGAGGACCGCGGTGTCACCGCTGGACGCGGACGGCGAGCAGCGCGACGTCGTCCTCGGCGCCGGGCAGGACCATCCGCCCGAGCAGCCGGTCGCACAGCTCCTCGAGCGGGAGGCCGCCGAACTCGCCCAGCGCGGCGGTGAGCGCGGCGGTGCCGGCGTCGAGGTCGCGGTCCCGCCGCTCGACCAGGCCGTCGGTGTAGAGGAGCACCGTGCTGCCCACGGGCAGGACGCAGTCGTGGTCGGCGCGCGGGCGGCCCGGGTCGACGCCGAGCAGCAGGTCCGCCGTCCCCTCGTCCAGCACGCGCACGCCGCCGCCGGGCAGGACGACGAGCGGCGGCGGGTGCCCGGCGCTGGACCAGCGCAGCCGGGCGCCCCCGCCGTCGGTGCGCTCCAGCCGGGCGAGGACCGCGGTGGCCATCGTCCCGAGGGCCAGCCCGGCCGCGGCGCGGTCGAGGCCGGCGAGCACCTCGGCCGGGGAGCCGCCGCCGGCGTAGCCGATGCCGCGCAGCAGTCCGCGCAGCTGACCCATCGCCGCGGCGGCGTGCCGGTCGTGCCCGACGACGTCGCCGATCGCGAGCACGACCGTGCCCCCGGCCTCGACGAACGCGTCGTACCAGTCGCCGCCGATCTCGGCGCCCTCCGACGCCGGCACGTACCGGACGACGATCTCGCAGCCCTCGGGCCGGGGCGGCGCGGTGAGCATGCTGTGCTGCAGGGCGTCGGCGAGGTCGCGCTGCTGCTCGTAGAGGCGGGCCGCCTGCAGGGCCAGCCCCGCCCGGCGGCCGACCTCGATCGCGGTCTCGATCTCGCCCGGCGTGTGCGGCCCGCGCGCGGCGTCGTTGGCGGTGCCCAGGGCGCCGATGACCCGGCCCCGCGCCACCAGCGGCACGATCAGCGCCGAGCGGGGCGCCAGCCGCAGCAGCGCCTCCTGGTCGGCCGGGTCGGGCAGCGCCCGGGCGATCCGGTCGGCGTCCAGCTCCGGGACGACGAGCGGGCGGCCGGTGCGGGTGACCACCCGCGCGGCGTGCTCGTCGCTCATCCCGGTCGCCATCGCGTGCACGTAGGCGGCGACGTCCTCGCGGCGGGCCGGGTCGCGGTGCGCCCAGGCCACCTCGTGCAGCCGGCCCTGCTCCTCGGTGACGACGAGCCAGCACCAGTCCGCGAGCGCCGGCACGACCAGCTCGGCGAGCTGCCCGAGCTGCTCGCCGATGTCGAGGCTGCCCGAGAGCACCCGGCCGGCGTCGGCCAGCAGCTGCAGCCGCTGGTTGGCCTCGGACATGGCGCGGACGGCCTCGGCGCGCTCGGCCTGGGACCGCAGCCGGGAGACGCTCAGCGCGATCTGCGCGGTCAGCGCGTCGAGCAGCTCGACGTCGTCGTCGGCGAAGACGTGCTCGGTGTCCCAGAGGACGACGAAGCTGCCCAGCAGCCGGCCCTCGACCCGCAGCGGCAGCGCGGCGAGCGCGCGCAGGCCGAGCGCGGCGCCGACCTCGGCCATCTGCGGGAACCGGGCCACGGCCTCGTCGAGGTCGGCGAAGACCAGCCGCTCGCCGTGCCGGGCGGCGTACTGGGTGGGCAGCGTGTCGTCGAGCTCGATCACGAGAGCCTCGGCCGGCAGCTCCACGTCGGCCTCCGCGGCGGCGCTGGCCACGGTGTCGGCCAGGTCCCGGGCGAGGTGCAGCCGCAGTGCGCCGTCGCCGTCGAAGGCGGCCAGCGCGCTGGAGGACGCCCCGAGCACCCGGGCGCCCCGCAGTGCGATCTCGGCCAGCTGCGACAGCGCGGTCGCGTTGGCCAGCTGCGCGGCGACCTCGGCGACGGCGGCGGCCCGCTGCACCGCCGCCATCCGGCGGGTGGCCTGCTCGCGGGCCTCGGTGGCGTCGAGGACGGTGCCGAGGACCCGCACCCGCTCGCCGCGGGAGTCGCGCACCACGCGGCCGCGGGACACCGTCCACCGCACGCTGCCGTCGGCGTGCAGGGCGCGGGCCTCGACGGCGTACTCGCCGGCGCCGGTCAGCGCCGAGGCCATGGCCGACCGCACCGCGGCGTGGTCGTCGGGGTGGATCCGCTCGGCGAGCATCCGGTCGACGTCGAGGACGTCCAGGGGCCCCTCGAGGCCGTGCACCGCCGCGCAGCGCTCGTCCCAGTGCAGCGCCCCGGTGCGCAGGTCGTACTCCCAGATGCCGATCTCGCTGGCCTCGAGGGCGACCTCCAGCCGGGTGCGGGACACGCCGATGGCGGAGCGGGCCGCCGAGAGCTCCAGCTCGGCCACCACCGCGGCGGCCAGGTGCTCCAGCAGCGCGACGTCGTCGGGCTCCCAGGTGCGCGGCTCGGGGTCGTAGACGGCGAGCGCGCCGACGACGAAGCCGGACGCGGACAGCAGCGGCGTGCCCAGGTAGGCCACGACCTGGCCGGAGGTGACGGCGGGCAGGGCGGCCAGCACGCGGTCGGCCCGCGCGTCGGAGACCGCCAGCGCCCGTCCCTCGCGCACGACGCGCTCGGAGAACGCGCCGGTGAGCAGCGCCCGCCCGCCGATCACGCCGGGCGGCAGGCCGTGCCCGCCGACGACGGTGTCCCGCTCGATGAACAGGGTGACCTTCGCGTGGCCGACGTCGAGCAGCCGCGCGGCCAGCCCGGACAGCCGGTCGTAGGCGGCGGGGCCGGGCACCTCGAGGAACAGGCGGCGGGCGGCGGCGACGCGGTGCGGGTCCTGCAGGACGTCGTCGGGCGCGGACGGCAGGGGGACGGTCACGGCCCTCCTGTCCTCGCGCGACCGGACGGCCGCAGCCGTCCATGGTGCCACGGGAGGCAGCCGGACGGATGGCACCGTCCGGGTGGCGTCCGCGGTCCCCCGCCCGGGTGAGGGCCGCCGCCGGAGGGGTCGGGCGGACGGCGTCCGCGGCCGATCCCCAGGGCATGACGGGGATGCTGACGCGGCGGCTGCCCGACTGCCGCCCCCTGCTCGCCGACCCCGACGACCTCACGCTGGTCTTCCAGCCGATCGTCGACCTCGCGCGGGCCCGCGTGGCCGGGTACGAGGCGCTGTCCCGCTTCCCGGGCACCGCCGGCCCGGACGTGTGGTTCGCCGCGGCCGCCGACGCCGGGATCGCCGCCGAGCTCGAGGCGCTGGCCCTGCACAAGGCCCTGGCCGCCGTCCCGGACCTGCCCGCGGACACCTTCCTCACCGTCAACGTCGGCCCGCACCTGCTCGGGACGGCGCCGGTGCAGGAGGCGCTGGCCGGCCGCCCGGCCCTGCACCGCGTCGTCGTCGAGCTGACCGAGCACGCGCCGGTCGACGACCTGGGCGCGCTGCGGGTCCAGGTCGCCGCGCTGCGGGCGCGGGGCGCGCTGATCGCCCTCGACGACACCGGCTCGGGCTGGTCGGGCCTGCAGCAGCTGGCCGCCCTGCGGCCGCAGCTGGTCAAGCTCGACCGCTCCCTGGTCGCCGGCGCCGACACCGACCCGGTGCGCATGGCGCTGGCCGAGATGGTCGGCGAGTTCGCCGGCCGGATCGACGCCTGGCTGCTCGCCGAGGGCATCGAGACCCGCGGTGAGCTGGCCGCCTTCTGCCGGCTCGGCGTGCCGCTGGCGCAGGGGTGGCTGCTCGGCCGGCCCTCCCCCGGCTTCGCGCCGCTGGACCCGGACGTCGTCGCGCTGGTCCGCGGCTGCGCCGCCCGCGCCCGGACGGCGTCCACCGTCGCGAGCCTGCTGCGGCCGGTGCGCCAGTGCGAGGTCACCGAGGCCTTCCCCGGCGTCCCGCCGGTCGTCCTGGTGGGCCCGCAGGGCGAGCCGCTGGCCCTGCGGCTGACCGACCCGCGCACCGGGCAGGCGCACACCGCGCCCGTGTCACTGCGCGCCGAGCCGACCGACGACGTCACCGCCACCCTGCACCGGGCGCTGACCCGCTCGCCGGCCCAGCGCTTCGACCCCGTGGTCTGCACCGACGCCGCCGGCGCCGTGGTGGGCCTGCTGCGCGTCGAGGACCTGGCGTCGGCGGCCGCCGCCCGCTGATCGACCGCACCACCCACCCTCCCGAGAGGAACCGCCCGGTGAAGACCTCCACCTGCGGGGACGTCGTCCCCGGCTGCACCGCCTCGTTCACCGCCGCCGACGACGCCGGGATCCTCTGCCAGGTCGCCGGGCACGCCGCGGCCACCCACGGGTTGACCGAGGTCGGCCCGGAGCTGGTGGCGGCCGTCTGCGCGCACATCCGCGCCGCCTGACCCCGTGCGCGGGTCGATCCGCTCGGTCCGGGGGAGCTGCGGCACGCCGCTCACGCTGTGTCCGGGGGTGGCCGGCCCGCCCCCGGGACGGGTGGGACCGGCGGGTCCGTAGGGTCGTGATCAGGCCCGTGCACTGGCCAGATGCCCAGTCGGCGTGTCACGGTGCCCCGGGCCGGGCCCCCTCGAGGGGGACCGGTCCGTCCCGGGCACCCGCCCGGGGCCGCCGCCGCGGACCCGCGGTCGGCGCCCACCCGGCGGCCCGCCGAGACCGCGCGGCCGCGACGTCCCGAGAGGAACCCCGTGAACAAGGCCGAACTCGTCTCCGCCATCGCCAAGCGCGCCGACGTCCCCAGCTCCACCGTCGACGCCGTGCTGAGCGGCCTGCAGGAGGAGCTCGTCGAGGCGATCACCCGCGGCGAGAAGGTGGCCGTCTCCGGCCTGCTCACCGTCGAGCGGACCCAGCGCTCGGCGCGCACCGGCCGCAACCCGCAGACCGGTGAGTCCATCGAGATCCCCGCGGCCAACACCGTCAAGGTGACCGCCGGCTCGAACCTGAAGAAGGCCGCGAGCAACGTGCCGGTCTGATCCGCCGGGGCCCCCGCCGGGGCGGCGCCTGCCCCCTGTGACCTCGCCCACGTCCCGTGGGTCAGGATGCGCAGGCAGGCGCCGCCCGAGGGCGGCGGTGCCGGGACGGAGGAGCACGTGGCGAGCGGACTGACCTTGGAGACCGACCCGGCCGAGGTGGGCCTCGACGCCTGCCGGCTGGAGCGCCTGGACAGGCGGCTGGCCCGCTGGGTCGACGACGGGCAGCTGCCCGGCTTCCTCGTCACGGTGTCGCGGCACGGCCGGCTGGCCCACGTCGGGCGGTACGGCTCCCGCGACGTCGAGAACGGCCTGCCGGTCGAGGAGGACACCCGCTGGCGGATCTTCTCCATGACCAAGCCGGTGACCTCGGTGGCGGCGATGATGCTGTACGAGGAGGGGGCCTTCGAGCTCACCGACCCGATCACGAAGTGGCTGCCGGAGTTCGCCGAGACCCGCGTCTACGTCGCCGGGTCGGCGCAGAAGCCGGTCACCCAGCCGCAGGTCGAGCCGATCCGCATCCGGCACCTGCTCACGCACACCTCCGGGCTCACGTACGGGTTCCACCACGCCCACCCGGTCGACGCCATGTACCGCGCGATGGGCCACGAGTGGGGCACCCCGCCCGGCGTCGACTCGGCCGAGGCGTGCCGCCAGTGGGCGTCGGTGCCGCTGGTCTTCCAGCCCGGGTCGGAGTGGAACTACGGCGTCTCCACCGACGTCCTCGGCCGGCTCGTGGAGGTCGTGTCCGGGCAGACCCTCGACGTCTTCTTCGAGGAGCGGGTCTTCCGCCCGCTGGGCATGACCGACACCTCCTTCGGCCTGCGCGAGGACGACGACGTCGCCTCCCTGGCCCGCCTCTACGCCGCGGTCCCCGGGCAGCCCGGCGGCCCGGCCACCGCGTTCGCGCCGATCGACGCCATGGGCGAGGCGGCGCACCGGAAGCCCACGTTCCTGTCCGGCGGCGGCGGGCTGGTCTCGACGGCGGGTGACTACCTGCGCTTCTGCGAGATGCTGCGCCGCGGCGGCTCGTTCGACGGCGGCCGGCTGCTCGGCCCGCGGACGCTGGCGCACATGGTCCGCAACCACCTGCCCGGCGACCAGGACCTGGAGACCTTCGGCCGGCCGCTGTTCGCCGAGACGCCGCTGCGCGGGGTCGGCTTCGGGCTGGGCTTCTCGATGGTGCTGGACCCGGCGCGCTACGGCGGCGTCGCGAGCGTCGGCGACTACAGCTGGGGCGGGGCGGCGTCGACGGCGTTCTACGTCGACCCGGTCGAGGACGTCGTCGTCAGCTTCTACACGCAGCTGCTGCCCTCGAGCACGCTGCCGATCCGGGCCTACCTGCGCGCCCTGGTCAACCAGTCGATCGTCGGCTGACGCGTCGAGGCAGAGGAGGCCCTCCCCACGTGCCTGGCGCCACGACGTGGGGAGAGCCTCCGTCGCCTCAGAGGTAGCGGCGGTAGACGACGGTGGCGACCATCGCGGGCTTGGTCTGGCCCTCGACCTCGACGGTGACGTCCATGTTCATGGCGACGCCGCCGTCGAAGGGGGTCGCGGAGGCCAGCGTCGCGCCGGCGCGCACCCGGCTGCCCACCGGCACCGGCGAGGGGAAGCGCACCTTCTCGGTGCCGTAGTTGACGCCCATCCGGAAGCCGCTGATCTCGACGATCTGCGGCAGCAGCGACGGGACGAGCGACAGCGTCAGGTAGCCGTGCGCGACCGGCCCGCCGAACGGGCTCTCCTTCTTGGCGCGCTCGACGTCGACGTGGATCCACTGGTGGTCGCCGGTCGCGTCGGCGAACTGCTGCACCTGCTCCTGGGTGACCTCGACCCAGTCGCTGTAGCCGAGGTGCCGGCCCACGAGCCCCTGCACGCCCTCGACGCCGTCCACGGTGGTCTGCGCCATCGCCTGTCCTCCTGTGTCCCTCGGTCCGGACCGCCGGTGGTCTGGTTGGCTGACTCCACCACATCGGCCGGGACGGAGGCGACGGGGTGCTGCGACTGGGCCGGCGGGACGTGCCCGACGGCGGGCTGGTGGTCATGGCGATCGTCAACCGCACGCCGGACTCCTTCTACGACCGCGGGGCGACGTACGAGCTCGCCGCCGCGGTGGAGCGGGTCGACCGGGTGGTGGCCGAGGGCGCGGACATGGTCGACGTCGGCGGGGTGAAGGCCGCGCCGGGGGCGGAGGTCTCCCCCGCCGAGGAGATCCGCCGCACCGTGGACCTGGTCGCCGCCATCCGCGCCGCCCACCCGGACCTGCCGATCTCGATCGACACCTGGCGGGCCGAGGTCGCCCGGGAGGTGCTGGCCGCGGGCGCCGACGTCGTCAACGACGCGTGGGGTGGCGTGGACCCCGAGCTGGCGGGGGTCGCGGCCGAGGCGGGCGCGGGGATCGTGTGCACGCACGCCGGCGGGCTGCCGCCGCGGACCCGGCCGCACCGGGTGCGGTACGACGACGTGGTGGCCGACGTCGTGGCGCGGACGACGGCGCTGGCCGAGGCCGCGGTCGCGGCCGGCGTGGACCGCGAGCGGGTGCTGGTCGACCCCGGCCACGACTTCGGCAAGAACACCCGGCACTCGCTGGAGGCCACCCGCCGGCTGGGCGAGCTCGTGGCCACCGGCTGGCCGGTGCTGGTGGCGTTGTCGAACAAGGACTTCGTCGGGGAGACCCTCGACGTCCCGCTGGAGGAGCGGCTGACCGGCACGCTCGCCGCGACGGCGGTCAGCGCGTGGCTGGGCGCCCGCGTGTTCCGCGCCCACGACGTCGCCGCGACCCGCCAGACACTGGACATGGTCGCGGCCATCCGCGGCGACCGTCCGCCGGCGCGGACCACCCGTGGCCTGGCCTGAGCCGCCCATCGCCGTCCGGGACCGTGCGGGCGCGACGGAGGGCCCTTCCGCCGCGCGGCCGGACGGATCATGCTCGGGTCGCCCGCCGGGGCGCCGGGTCCCGCGGGGACGGTGCCGGGGAGGCCGTCATGACCGAGCAGGCCGCAGGCGTCGAGGAGTCCCGGGCCCACGGGCCGCGGGTGGTGGTGGGCGTCGACGGGTCGGCGGGGGCGCGCGCCGCGCTGCGGTTCGCCCTCGACGACGCCGTCCGCCGGGACGTGCCCGTCGAGGCGGTCACCGTGTACCGCCCGCCCGAGGCGTGGATGGACTTCGACGTGGTCGGCGACGTCCACTACGACCGGGCCGAGGCCGCGGCGGTGGAACGGGCCGAGGCGTTCGTCGAGGAGGTGCTCCGCGAGGTGCCGGAGCCGCACCCGGTGATCCACGTGACGGCCGTCCTCGGCTCGGCCGCCGAGGGGCTGGTCCGGGAGTCGGAGGGCGCGGACCTGCTGGTGGTCGGCAGCCGGGGGCACGGCGGGTTCTCCAGCGTGCTGCTCGGCTCGACCGGCCTGCAGTGCGTCCTGCACGCGCCGTGCCCGGTCACCGTCGTCCACTCGGCCGAGGCGCACCGCGAGCGGCTGCACCTGCGCCGCCGCACCGACGGCGAGCGGGTCCGCACCCACCGCCGCCGGCTCCGCCGGCAGCGGGCCGACTCCGCCGCTCCCTGACGGCGCCGGGTCCCCGCTCGCGCGGCGCTACGGTCGCGGCCATGGCCGCCACCGGGTTCCTCACCGCCGACGAGCTCAACACGCTGCTGCCGGGCACCCTGCCCGGGCTGATCGGGCTGACGATCACCGCGCACGAGCCGGGCCGGCTCGAGGCCGCCCTCGACGTCCGCCCGGAGCTGCTCGCGCCCAACGGCTACCTGCACGCGGCCACCGTCGTCGCGCTGGCCGACACCGCCTGCGGCCTGGCCACCCGCGCGCTGCTGCCCGACGGGTCGGCCGGGTTCACGACCATCGAGCTGAAGAGCAACTTCCTCGGCACCCTCCGCGAGGGCCGGCTGCGCACGGTGGCGACGAACGTGCACGCCGGCCGGACGACGCAGGTGTGGGACGCCGTCGTCGCCTCCGACGCCGGGAAGACCCTCGCGCTGTTCCGGTGCACCCAGTCGGTGCTCTGGCCCAGGTGACCGGCCAGTAACCCGCGTGTCGCGCGACACACCCGGGGTGTGAGACTGGCGCCACTACGCACCCCTGAGGAGGAGCACCGTGGCTCTGGCCAGTCGTTACCCCGACGTCGAGATCCCCGACCAGTCGGTCCCCGAGTTCGTCCTCGCCGGCGGGGCGTCGCGTCCGGACGCACCCGCCCTGGTCGACGGGCTGACCGGTGACTCGATCACCCACGGCCAGCTGGCGACCTACGTGGACCGGGTCGCGGCCGCCCTCGCCGCCCGCGGCCTGCGCAAGGGCGACGTCGTCGCGGTGCTGTGCCCCAACACCATGTGGTACCCGGTCGTCTTCCACGGCATCGCCCGCGCCGGCCTGGTGATGAGCCCGATCAACTCGCTCTACACCGCCCACGAGGTCGCCTACCAGCTCAAGGACTCCGGCGCGAAGGTGCTCGTCACCGTCTCGCCGTTCCTCGACCGGGCGCTCGAGGCCACCGAGCAGACGCCGGTCGACGAGGTCATCGTCATGGACGGCGCCGAGGGCCACGCCTCGCTGCTGGACCTCATCACCAGCGACGCCCCGTCGGTCGAGGTGGACATCGACCCGGCGAACGACCTGGTCACGCTGCCCTACTCCAGCGGCACCACGGGCCTGCCCAAGGGCGTCATGCTCACCCACCGCAACCTGGTGGCCAACGTCAGCCAGTCCCGCCCGCTGGTGGCGCTGGTCGAGGGCGACGAGCGGATCATCGCCGTCCTGCCGTTCTTCCACATCTACGGCCTGACCGTGCTGATGAACCAGGGCCTCCAGTGGGGCGGCACCGTGGTCACCCTGCCGCGGTTCGACCTCGAGCAGTTCCTGCGCACGATCCAGGACCAGCGGATCACCCGCGCGTTCGTCGCGCCGCCCATCGTGCTGGCGCTGGCCAAGCACCCGATGGTCGACCAGTTCGACCTGTCCTCGCTGCGCAGCATCACCTCCGGCGCCGCGCCGCTGGACGAGGCGCTGGCCCAGGCCGCCCAGGACCGGCTGCGCAAGGGCGCCGCCGACGGCGTCGTCGTCGCGCAGGGCTACGGCATGACCGAGCTGTCGCCGGTCTCGCACACCACCCCGGACGCCGACCGGCTGCCCGAGGGCGTCACCGAGGTGCCCAAGGGCTCGGTCGGCCTGGCGCTGCCCAACACCGAGTGCCGCCTGGTCGACCCGGAGACCGGCACGGACGCCGCCCCCGGCGAGCGCGGGGAGCTGTGGGTCCGCGGCCCGCAGGTCATGAAGGGCTACCTCAACAACCCGACGGCGACCGCCGACACCCTCGACGAGGAGGGCTGGCTGCACACCGGCGACGTCGCGATCGTCGACGAGGACGGCTGCTACACCGTCGTCGACCGGGTCAAGGAGCTGATCAAGTACAAGGGCTACCAGGTGGCCCCGGCCGAGCTCGAGGCCGTGCTGCTCGGCAACCCGGCGATCGCCGACGCCGCCGTCATCGGCGTCAAGGACGAGGAGAGCGGCGAGGAGCTGCCCAAGGCGTTCGTCGTCAAGGCGCCCGGCGCGGAGATCTCCGAGCAGGACGTCATGGACTACGCCGGCAGCCGGCTCGCCCCGCACAAGAAGATCCGTGCGGTGGAGTTCATCGAGCAGGTGCCCAAGTCCGCGGCCGGCAAGATCCTGCGCAAGGACCTCAAGGCCCGCGCCTGACGGTCCTCACCAGCGGGCCGGTTCCCCTCCCGGGGAGCCGGCCCGCTGTCGTTCCCCGACGGCCCGCCTGCAGGGTCCCGCCGCGAGCCTGCGAGTGGCGGGGGGCAGGGGGGTCCTTTCTCAGGGCGTGCCGAGGACGGCGTCGCGGGTGCGCGCGTGGCGGGCACCGGCGAACCGCAGGACCAGCCGGGCCGGGCGGGACGCGGTCTCGAGCACCGTCACCCGCTCGGCGGGGTGGCAGGCGTCCAGCAGCCACGGCAGCGTGAACAGCGCCTGGGCGGCCGGCAGGCCGCGGCGGGCGGACCGCTCGGCGCGGTGGCGCTCGGCGGCGGACACGTGCTCGTCGACCAGCGGCAGCACGCCGGCCTCCTCGGCGTCCAGCCGGGCGGCGACCAGGTCGGCGAGGTCGGTGAGCGCGACGGCCAGGGCGGGGGCGCCGGCGCTGGCGTTCCGCGCGAACAGCGGCAGCGCCAGGACGGCCCGCGTGAGCGCCTCGTCGAGGACGGCGTCGCCACCGGGGCGGCGCAGGTCCGGGCCCCCGCCGGGCAGCACGACGCGGGACACCGCGGCCTCCAGCCGCCGGCGCAGCACCGCGTGCGCCCGGACCTCGGCCAGCACGCCGCTCGTCCAGCGGACCAGCTCGCGCTGCCGCTCGGGGCAGCAGGGCTCGTCGAAGGCGATGCCGGTCAGCGCCCCGGCCACGACCCGGGTGCCCGAGCGCAGCGCCTGGTGCAGCAGCGCGTGGTCACCCAGGGAGCGGACCGGGCCGCGGCGGGCGGGCGCGCGGCGGACGGGGGCGGGGGACGTCGTCGTCGGGGTGCTCGTCGTGGTCATGCCGGGGACGGTGCCGCCCGGTCCCTGCAACGGGCTTGCGGCCTGCTTGGACGGCGCCTCGAGGCGTCTCAGGAGCGGCGCGCGGCCGCCCCGGCCGCGGTCGGCGGGACGCCGACGATCCGCTTGTAGGCGCGCGAGAACGCCGCCTCCGACTCGTAGCCCAGGTCCCCGGCCAGGTCCCCGACCCGCGCCCCCCGCCCCAGGGCGACCGTGGCCAGGTGCATGCGCCAGCGGGCCAGGTAGTGCATCACCGGCTCCCCGGCCAGCTCGGTGAACCGGGCGGCGAACGACGAGCGCGACATGCGGGCCTCCCGCGCCAGCCGGGTCAGGGTCCAGGCCGAGCCGGGCTCGCGGTGCAGCGACGCCACGGCCCGCCCCACCTGGGGGTCGCGGAGGGCCCGGAGCCACCCCGGGCCCGTGGCCGCGGTGTCCAGCCACGCCCGGACGGCCTGGACGACCACCACGTCGGCGAGCCGGGTGATCACCGCCTCGGCGCCGGGCCGGTCCACCGCGGCCTCGTCGGCGAGGACCCGCAGCAGCAGCGGCAGCCAGCCGGCCCGGGCCGGGTCCGACCCGTCGACCACCAGGACCGGCGGGAGCAGGCCGAGCAGGTGGGCGGCGCCCGGCCGGTCGGGCTCGACCACCCCGCACACCATCGCCGCCGGGGAGCCGCCGCCGTCGAGCCGCAGGACGGAGTAGTGGTCGCCCAGGTACCGCTGGGGCAGCAGGTCGGCGCGCCCGGCGACCGGCGCCCCGGGGCCGCTGCGCAGCAGGTGCCCGCGGCCGTGCGGGACCAGGGCGAGGTCCCCGACGCCGAGCTCGTGCCGCTCGCCGTCGACCTCGAGCAGGCAGCTGCCCCGGGTGACGGCGTGGAAGCTCATGCACCCGGCGAGGGCGGGCATCTCCAGGCCCCACGGCGCGGTCGCCTCCGCCCGGCAGTAGAAGGTGCCGCGGATGCGGAGGTCGGCCAGGACGCCGCCGAGGGGGTCGACCGGCGCCCAGGGCCGGGTGTGGTCCCCGGCGGTCCCGGCATCCGCGTGCACGGTCCCAGCCTGCTGACGCCCGCACCGGGCGTCCAGGCCCGCCGGACGAACGGGCACCGACCGCGGACGCGCGGTCATGGGCTCCGGCCGCCACTCCCGCCAGTGTCGAGGGCGACCGGCGACGGGCGCCGGCGGGACCGGGAGGAGCAGGGACGTGCGCGTTCTGGTGGTGGGTGCGACGGGTGGGTCCGGGCGGGCGGCCGTGGAGGCGCTGGTCGCGCAGGGGCAGGAGGTGACCGCGTTCGCCCGGCGGGCGTCGGCCGCGTACGCGGGACGTCCCGGCGTCCGGGCCGTGGACGGCGACGCGACGACGCCCGGGGACGTGGCGCGGGCGGTCCGCGGGCAGGACGCCGTGGTGGTGACCCTCGGCATCAGCGAGTCCCCGCTGCGGGTGCGCCTGCTGGGCAGCCGCGGCACCCCGCTGGACGTCCGCTCGCAGGGGACGGCCGCGGTGGTCGCCGCGATGCGGGAGCACGGGGTGCCGCGGCTGGTCGCCCAGTCCTCCTACGGCGTCGGGGAGACGCGCGAGCGGCTGCCGCTGTCGGCCCGGCTGGTGTTCACCCTCCTGCTGCGGCCGCAGATCGCCGACCACGAGCGGCAGGAGCGGGTCGTCCGGGACAGCGGCCTGGACTGGACGATCGTCCAGCCGGTGTACCTCACCGACGGCGACGAGCCGGCCGCGACCTCGCCGACCGGGGACACCGAGGGGATGCACGTCTCCCGGCGGGCGCTGGGCGGGGTGCTCGCCGACCTGGTCGCCGGGCCCGGGGACGGGCGCTGCGTCACCGTCTCCGGCGCCACGGCGCCCGTGGTGCCCGTCCGGAGCGCCTGAGAGCCGGCTCGCGAGAGGTGGCACGTGGGGGTGGCCCTCTCGCAGGGGCCCGCCGCGAGCTCGCGAGCGGTGGGGGGCGAGAGGGTCCTCCTAGGGTCGGGGGCATGCGTGCGGTGATCGCGAGTGGACCCGGCGGCCCCGAGGTGCTCGGCTGGGGTGAGGTCCCCGACCCGGTGGCCGGTCCCGGCGAGGTCGTCGTCGACGTCGCGGCCACCGCCGTCAACCGGGCCGACCTGCTGCAGCGGGCCGGCCACTACCCGCCGCCGCGGGGCGCCAGCGAGGTCCTCGGCCTGGAGTGCAGCGGGATCGTCAGCGAGGTCGGCGAGGGCGTGACCGGCTGGTCGGTGGGCGACGAGGTGTGCGCGCTGCTCGCCGGCGGCGGGTACGCCGAGCGGGTCGCCGTCCCGGCGGTGCAGCTGCTCCCCCGCCCCGCCGGCGTGGAGCTGGCGACCGCGGCCGCGCTGCCCGAGGTCACCTGCACCGTCTGGTCCAACGTCTTCCAGCTCGCCGGCCTGCGGCGGGGCGAGGGCTTCCTGGTGCACGGCGGGTCCAGCGGGATCGGCACGATGGCGATCCAGCTCGCCGTCCGGGCCGGCGCGCGGGTGTTCACCACCGCCGGCAGCGCGGCCAAGCTCGAGTTCTGCCGCGAGCTCGGCGCCGAGGTGACGATCGACTACACGTCCGAGGACTTCGTCGAGCGGGTGCGCGAGGAGACCGACGGCGCCGGCGTCGACGTCGTGCTGGACAACATGGGTGCGGAGTACCTGGCCCGCAACGTCGACGCGCTCGCCGTCGGCGGCCGGCTGGTGGTCATCGGCATGCAGGGCGGCACGAGGGCGGAGCTGGACATCGCGAAGCTGCTGGCGAAGCGGGCGTCGGTGGCGGCCACCGCGCTGCGCTCGCGCCCGCCGGCCGGCCCGGGCGGCAAGGCCGACATCGTCGCCGCGGTGCGGGCGGAGGTGTGGCCCGACGTCGAGCGGGGGGTGGTCCGGCCGATCGTCGACCGGCGGCTGCCCATGTCGCGGGCGGCCGAGGCGCACCGCGCCGTCGAGGCCAGCGAGCACATCGGCAAGGTGCTGCTGCTCCCCGACGCGTGAGGACGGCGCGGGGGACGGCGGCTAGAGCAGCGCGCCCCGCAGCGCCGCCACCGAGTCGATCACGTAGCCGACCTCCTCGGCGGTGTTGTAGTGCACGAGCCCGAGCCGGACGGCGCCGCCGAGCTCGTTGACGCCGAGCGCGTCGAACAGCTCGCGGGCGTAGAAGTCGCCGTCCCACGCGCAGATGCCGCGGCGGGACAGCTCGGCGGCCACCTGCCGCGGGCGCATGCCGGGCACGGTGAACGACAGCGTCGGCGTCGTGTGCTCGGGGAAGCCGACGACCTGCACGTGCCGCATGGCCCGCAGCGCCTGGTCCAGCCAGTCGAACAGGCTGGTCTCGTACGCGGCGACGGCGGCCATGGACGCGCGCAGCCGGTCGCGGCGGCTGCCGGTGGCGTCGTCGCACAGGCCGGCGAGGTGGTCGACGGCGGCGGTGACCCCGGCGTAGAGCTCGAACGGCGGCGTGCCGGTCTCGAACCGGTCGGGGACGCGGTCGGGCGTGGGCAGCAGCCGGTCGGGCGCGAGCTCGGCGAGCAGGGCCGGGTCGGCCACCACCGCGCCGACGTGCGGACCGCACCAGGTGTAGGCCGACACGGCCAGGAAGTCCGCGCCCAGGGCGGCCTTGTCGAGGTACACGTGCGGCGCGGCCTGGACGGCGTCGACGAAGACCAGCGCCCCGACGGCGTGCGCGCGGGCGGCGATGGCGGCGACGTCGGGCCGCGTGCCGATGGCGTTGCTGGCCGCCGTCACCGCCACCAGGCGGGTGCGCGGGGTGATGAGGTCGTCGTACTGCCAGGCGGGCAGCTCGCCGGTCTCGATGTCCACCTCGGCCCACCGGACCACCGCGCCGGCCTGCTCGGCCATCTGCACCCAGGGCCGGATGTTCGCGTCGTGGTCGAGGCGGCTGACCACCACCTCGTCGCCGTAGCGCCAGGTGCGCGACAGCGCCCGGGCGACGGCGTAGACGAGCGTGGTGGCGTTCGGGCCCAGGACGACACCGGTGGACACCCCGCCCACCAGGTCGGCGACCGCGGACCGCGCGCCGGCCACCAGGGCCTCGGTGCGCGCCGAGGCCGGGAAGACCCCGCCGCGGTTGGCCACCGGCACCCGCATCGCCGAGGAGACGGCGTGCACGACGCTCTCGGGCATCAGCGTGCCCGCGGGGGCGTCGGTGTGCACGAAGCCGTCGGAGAGGCCGGGGAACAGGCCACGGACGCGCGCGACGTCCAGCCGTGGTTCCCCCGGGTGCATGCGGGCGACCCTAGTTGGGCGCTGCACCGGGACCGCCGCCGCACCCGGCACCCCGCCGCCCCCCGTTCACCCGATGACGGCGAGGGGCAGGATGGGGGCATGACGGCACCGGGGAACGGCATGGAGCGTCCGCAGCAGGTCGTCGTCGTGGGTCCCGACGGACGACCGGTCGGCACGATGCCCGTGCCCACCGGCGGCCCGGACGGCGACGGCGACGGCGCGCCCACCGTCGGCGAGATGGTCGAGCAGCCCGCCAAGGTCATGCGGATCGGCACGATGATCAAGCAGCTGCTCGAGGAGGTCCGCGCCGCGCCCCTCGACGACGCCAGCCGGGCCCGGCTGCGGGACATCCACACCTCGTCGGTCCAGGAGCTGGAGCAGGGCCTGGCGCCCGAGCTGTCCGAGGAGCTGCGCCGGATCACCCAGCCCTTCGGTGAGGGCGAGACGCCGTCGGACGCCGAGCTGCGGATCGCGCAGGCCCAGCTCGTCGGCTGGCTGGAGGGCGTCTTCCAGGGCATCCAGACGGCGCTGTTCGCCCAGCAGATGGCCGCCCGGGCGCAGCTGGAGGAGATCCGGCGCGGGCGGGCGCTGCCCGGTGGCCAGGGCACCCCCGACGCGCGCCCCGGCGGCGGCCAGTACCTGTAGACGCGGCAGCGGCCCCGGCCCCGCGGGCGCGCCGCCCCCGGACCCGCGGCCCGCGGCGGGGTTTCTCTGACCCCGGAGGGCGG